>NZ_JBSGVG010000021.1:34180-123913 GCF_053608345.1 Nocardia sp. NPDC055050 | reverse complement strand
GCCCGGTCCCATTCCGAACCCGGAAGCTAAGGCCACCTGCGCCGATGGTACTGCACTCGACAGGGTGTGGGAGAGTAGGACACTGCCGGAACATCTTTGCGAAAGGCCCTCCAACTTCGGTTGGAGGGCCTTTTTGCGTTCCCCAGCTGCCGCGGCGGCGGTTCGGTCAATCTTGGCTTCTCCCAACCTGTCTGGCCGTCTGGGACTAGCCTGTGCGTGTGAGTGCAGAACTCCCGCCCAACGAGGGCGAGCCGAAGGCGCACGTCCATGGTCGTGCCAGCCTCGATGCGCAGAATCGCAGCACCCAGAACGAGTCGTACACCCGCCAAGTGCGTTCCAGTACCAACTTCGGTGTGTGGCGACGTGACGCCGAGGTGAGCAGCAAGGGCACGAAGGAGAAGCGCCGCACCGTGCAATTGGTGGTGGCCGGTGGGTTTCTCGTCGCGGGGGTCGTCGGCGCAGCACTGGTCTTCATGGCGTTTCAACCCGACGCCAGCGGAGATGCGCCGGTGAAAGGCAGTGGCGTGACGTCGGTCGCCCAACCGGCCGCGCCGGTCGATGTCACCACGGCGGTCGTACCTACCGTAGTGAAACCGACTGCGAGTGCGACGATCTCGGCGCGCACGCCGACAGCTCTGCTGACGCAGCCATGCCCCGTCGGCACGGTCTGTTGGTGGGACATGCCCGACTTCAAAGACTTGCTTCACTCGCTACCGCACGGTGAGGTGCCCTCGATCGGACCGGAAAGCTGCCTGGAGTTGGGCGTCGCCAGTCTCGGCCCGCGGGGTGCCGGCTCGGTGGTCAACGGCGGCAGTGTCCCGCAGACGTTCTGGGAGAAAGACGTTCTGGGAGAACGGCGACTGCACCGGACGTTCGTTCGTCATGAAGCCCGGAGAACAACTGGCGAAATTGCCGATATTCCCCTTCTCCGTCAGCGGGTAGCGGCCGCACCCCTGTGCTCACGGATTGGGTTCGGCGGTGCGCAGGAGTTGCAGCAGACCGTGCACGGCGGCTTCCTGCCCCGCCGACAGCGGATCAGTGGCGAAGTGCATCAACTCGTTCCGTACATCGCGCACCTGCTCGACCAGCTCCAGAACCTGACTGTGATCGAGGCGCCAGCCGAGCTTGCGCCAGCGAACCGGGTCGCGCAGTAGGTACACATAGCCACCGAAGGTCAGGTGCGCCGCTTCGGTGGTGTGGGCGCGCCTGTTCTTGGGGGCCGCGGCTTTGATGTCGTCGGGATCGAGATGATCGTTGGCGGCGCGGCGCAGCCGGTTCTCTGCCTCCTCGATCAGCACGAAAGGCTTTGCCAGCATGCCGAATTGGTGGGTGAGATCCGATGCGGTGAGGATGCCTGTCACCCGCGCGCGGTCAGGGCTGCGCACGAAGATGAATCCGTTGTCGTAGATGGCGTCGATCTGGTCGAGCAACGGAGCGTCGTGGTCGACGACGACGGCGGGCACGGTCGCTTCGGCCAGGGTCGGGTGGTCACCGGAGATATGGGCGCGGCCGATCGATTCCCAGGTGATCGCGCCGTGATAGGTCCCGTCCTGATCGATGACGGCGAGTTGCGAGAACTGATGACGCACCATGGTCGTCTTCGCGACGGTCAGGTTCACATGCGAGGGCACCGACGTCAGCGTCGCGGGCAGATCCCCCAGCCGACGGGTCATCGGTTCCGGGTCGGAGACGTTCTCCACCGCGCTGGAATCCCGTTGCCGGACTTCGCTGTCCGCCGTGAGATCGGCGACCGTGTCGGGCTCGGCATCGAGTGGCACGATGGTGACGATGTCACTGAGCGCACCCTCGGTGAACGGCGGCCGGGTGGTGAGCCCGTTCTCGGCGAGGGCGGATTTGATCACCTCGATCGCCGCCGCGGTACGCCGCTCGAACTGCCAGTGCTCGAGCAGACTGCGGATGGTGAGTTGACGGGGATTGCCCGCAGCATGGGAACTCGCCTCGGCGAGCAGTTGAACCGAATCGGTGGCCACTTCGTCACTGTCGAATCCGGGATCCGTCCCGAACTCGGCCAGATGGGCGATGCGAGCGGCCGCATGATTGCGGTGGATCCCGCAGACGGTGAGCAACGAGCCGAGACTGGCGCGCAGGTCGGGCCGCAACGCCTCCCACACGATGTCGGTTCGCAGCCAGTCGACCTTCCTGACCTGGCGGAATTCCTCGGGCTCGGCCTCGCGATACTCGTACTGGCCGACCACCCGCCCGATCGCGACATAGCCGGTTTGCAGCTTCAGCGGCATGACAACCAGGTCGTCGTTCGCGATGTCGGTGCCGAATTTCCAGAGTTGCCCAGCCCAGTTGCCGACCACATTGGGGGTAGCGAGGGGATACTTCTCGCGCAGTGCTGCCTTGAGCTCTTCCCAGGTTCGATAGCGGCTGAGGTCGCCCATTTCGTCCCAGCCGACGATGGCCAGGCCCTCGTCGAGCGCGCGGTGTTCGCGCTGGCCGTCGCGGCCAGACCGGATGAGCCACGCGCGCGGGTTGTCGTACACAGTTCTGATCCTCCCAGTTCAGTCCGACAGGTAGGCGACCCAGAGATAGTCGCGGGCGCGGCTGGTGGCGACGAGTAGCTGTCTGGCGAGCATCTCGGCTCGGTCCCTGGCGCCGCCGGACAGCGCGTCCAGGTCGGTCGGTGGTTCCTCGGTGATATGGAAGACGGCGGCGAAGTCCATCCCTTTCGCGCGGCGTACCGTGCCGACTTTGACCGGTTCGACCTGCGAGCCGTCGTAGTTCTCCAGCGAGACAGCCTTGATGCCCGCTCGGCGCAGCACCCGCAGGTATCGCGTGACCTCGCTCGGCCAGTTGACGATCACGGCGATCTCGTCCCCCGGCGGCAGGTGTGCGTCACGGAGCGCGCGGGGGAGTAGCCCGTCGATGTCGCGACGGGGGATGTGAACGTCGGCTGCCCGACCATCCGGCAGCGTGGGATCGCTGTCACGAAGGATGACGCCGGCCCCGCCATCGAGGTCATCGACGGTGTTGCCCGCCTCGATACGTTGTGAATACCGCAGCACCGCTTCACGATTGCGGTAGTTCTTCCGCAGCACGCGACCACGCCCACCGGCGAGCGGGATCCCGGCCTCGGACAGGGTGCAACCCCCGGCGTAGACCTGCTGCTGTCCGTCGCCGACCAGCAGCAGCTGTGCGTCGGGGCCGCCGCCCGCTATCTGGTGCACCAGCTGCAATTGCCGGAGAGTGAAGTCCTGCACTTCGTCGACGACGACCATGGCGTACGCCTCGGTGCTGTCGAGTGGGCGGGCTCGAAGTTCGTCGACGGCGAGGGAGATGACATCGTTGAAGTCGTGGGCATGCCGCGCGTCCAGGACTTCCTGGTAGGGCTGATACCAGTGCTCCCAGACGAATTGACGGCGGGTCGACCGCAGGCTGATTCCCTCGCGACCCACCCGCTGCACGCGCTTGTACGACTCCAGATCGGTGATCCCGCGGCCCTTGATGACCCGATTGATCTCGTCCTGCCAGTAGCCGTGGTCGGTGCCCTCGACCCGCCCCAACACGCCGCGGGCACCTTGCCACGACTTGGCGAACGCGGCATCGACGGCTTTGTCGTTCAACCGGAATGCGACATCACGGCGGTCCAGGAATGCCATCGCCCACGCATGCAGCCCGGTGAACTCGGCGCGCCCGGCGGCGTGTGGCGCGATCTGCGCGAAGCCTCGCTCATGGTAGGCGGGCAGGCTCTTGACGAATGTCGTGAAGAGCAGTCGCCCAGGGTTGCGCTTGGCGAAGTGCGCCATGCGCTGCAACGCGACGACCGACTTTCCGGTGCCCGCCGGACCGCTGAACCGGGCCGGGCCGGTGAAGGTGGCATGGACGAGCGGCACCTGATCGGGATCGAGGAACGTCATCCAGTCGCTGAACGGTCTGGCAAGCGCGGAGGACCTCGCGTCCTCGCGGAGGTCCTCCTGGTCGAATAGGCCACCGGCGTCGATGGTTTCGGCCTCGGGGGCATCGTCGGCACAGAGGTAGCGATGCGTGGGGAGCTTCTCCGCAGCGGTCGCCGCGAGCTCGCCGACCCGTTCAGCGCGCATCCGCTTCTCACGACGGGACAGCGTTTCGACGAAACCGGCCTCGTCGACGACGAGATAGCGGCCGTCCGAGGTAGCCCGCGCGCCGCGCGGCATGAGCAGCACGACATCGACGGAATGCGGTACGAACTGGGCCCCGCCGACAACGAGCCTGGCGAAGGTCCGTTCGGCCTCGCCGCGGATCTTCAGGACCTCGGCCGAGCTGGGCAGCGCTTCGGTGAACACGAGTGCGAAAACCCCCGTGCGCCCCAGCGCGTACGCCGCGATCCGATCGGGCACGGGCGAACCGCTGTCCACGAGCAGATGCCAGCCACGCACAGTGAGCAGCCCTGCCAGGAACCGACGCTGCCCCGGTGTCAACTGTCGCTGTTCGGCGAGTGTGCGCTCCGCCCACCGTGCTACCCGCTCGCGATGAATATTCGGCATCGATCCCCCTCCGGATGCCGGCTCCGCGCAGCTGTTGGAGCCGTAATGCGTTGAGTACCAACATAGTTGACATCGGCTGTGCAGGCATGTGGATCGGCGCCCGCGCTGGGGGCGGGCTTTCCTGCTGATCTGTTGCACTGCCGCGAGCCTCGGCCGGACCGCGGTCATGCGATCGACGTATTTCCAGCTGTGTGCTCCGTCGTGCCAAGCTGTCCGGTTCGCTTCCGTACGAGGGGATTCTGTTCATGCAACGTCATCTGGCACCTGTCGCCGTCCTGGCCGTTCTGGCCGGTGTAACCGGGTGCGGGAGCGTCGATTCGCCGACGACACCAGCCGCCACATCCGCGGCTGGTTCCGCGCCGACATCAGGTGTAGGAACGCCGTTCGCGTTCACCGACGCGTCCACTGGGGCGAAGGTAGGCACCATCACGTTCACCGAAGTGGCCCTCGCGCCCGCTGACTGCGTGACCGATCTGGGTGCGGGCCGCGTCGCGTTGGCGGTTCGCGCCCAGATCGAGAGCATCGGCACCAGCCGGCTGTCGCGACCCGACCAGTGGCTGCTCAGCACCGTGGACCGCGCCGGGATCACCCAGCGGACCGAACACGCCATCCTCACCGACGACTGTTTCGACACGTTCACCTACAGCGCGTCTCCTAAACCGGGAACCACAGTCGAGGGCTGGTCCGTGGTCCAAGCATTACCCGAAATCGTCGCGCTGCAGTTCGTTCCGCTGGTCCAGGACGAAAGCGCCCCGATGGACGCGCCGCGCTTCGTCACCCCGGCACCGGCGAAAGTCACCATCGCGCTCGCGACCGCTCCGGCACCGGTCACCGCCCTGGCACCCGCCACCGTGACCACTACACCCTCGGCCGTCGCTCTACTTCCCGCCACGACGCCGGAGCTCGCGCCCGAAAGCTCCACTACAGCAGTGCCTACCACGGTGCCCACCCCGAAGAAGACGACACCCGCAGTCGGTGTCGCGTGCACCCCGCCCGGCGACGACTACGCCACCGCGGTTGACGGAAGCACCCTCAAATGCACCAAAGCCGGGGGCCCGAGCGCGAAATGGGTGCAATCAGTGCCCCTGCTCGGTACTCGCACTCCGGGTGCTCCCTGCGAGGTGGGTTCGGGTGTTGCGACATCGCCCGACGGTGAGGAGATGTTCTGCCTCGGCCAGGGGCCGGATAGCAATGTGTGGACTGTCCTGAATTGATGCTCGAGCCGGCGCTACCCGCGCCGATCAATCAGCTTGGTCCGTGCGGGCCATCACCTCGCCGCACTAGTTGAGGTCGATCGCCGCGACCGTGACGGTCTTCGTTCCGTTGTAGACATCACGGTCGCTGTCGTCGGCGTTGGCGACCAGCATCGCGACGAGGGTGTCGCCGTCGATGTTCAGGAAGATGCCGACGAACCAGTCGGCGGCGATGAGCAGGCCGACCGTTTCGAACGGCGGATCGAGCGAGGTGGCGAGGAACGTGGCGACCGGGAATCCGCGAGTTTCATGAACGGCCGGATCAAGGGTGGACACGAAGTTCAGCAGGGGCCTTGCCACCCCGGCGCCTTGGTCCGGACGCCTCGAGCGAGCTCCCCGTCGAACGCCATCTTCGCATCCGACCGGATCGCAAGGCTCAGCACCCAGACCAGCACCGCCGCGACAACCGAGAAATAGCAGTTGATGCATCAACCGCGTCGTGGCGAGAGTCGCCGCGCTGCAACGTGCACCGAAGTCGTACTGGGCCGGTATATTCCGGAGCTACGGGGTGGATTCGGGGGACAGGCGGGGCGGGATGGGTAGCACGGCGGAGAATCAGCTTGTCGTCGACATCGATGCCGACGGCATAGCGACAGCGCGCGTGTCGGGTGGCGACGTGCTCGCGGGGGGTCCGATGCCACCGTTCGCGGTGAGACCAGTGATGACCGAGGCCGACGTCGAGGACCTGCGCTGGTATTTCGAGGACTACCTGAGCGCCCCTTTCGCGGTCTACGAGGACCGCGGCGGCGAGATCGCAGACCACCTGTCTCGCTGGGGCACGGCGATGTTCGACTCGCTCTTCGGCGCAAGTCCGGCGATGGATGTCTATCGTCAGTTCCGTGCGTCGGGCAACCGCGGCGCGATCCTGATCCGCTCGACTTCGCCCCGATGGCTGAGTGTGCCGTGGGAGCTGATGTGGGACCCGGACGACTCGGCGCCGCTGGTCCGTAGTGGGATGACACTGGCGCGGACACCGCTGCTGACCGCTATCGAACCGCCTGTGGAGTTGGTCGTCGACCGCATCCGGGTACTCGTGGTGATCTCGCGGCCGTCCGGCCGGTCCGATGTCGGATATCGGATGATCGCTCGCGAAATGATCGACTGCCTCCAGCGCACGGGTGGCCCGATCGATGTGGTCGTCTTGCGTCCGCCGACCTTGGTCGCGTTGGGTGAGGTATTGCAGACCGCGCGAGCGTCCGGGCGTCCGTTTCACGTAGTTCACTTCGATGGACACGGCGTCTTCACCGCGGAGGGCAGCGGGGCGCTGGTATTCGAACGGCGGCGGGGAGGCGAGGATCATGTTTCCGCCGAACGCGTCGCGGAGGTCCTGGGCGACGCGCAGGTGCCCTTGGTGGTGCTGAACGCGTGCCAATCGGGTGTCGTCGGGCAGCGTTTGGAGGCCGGCGTCGCCACGCGGATCTTGAACGGCGGTGCTGACGCGGTCCTCGCTATGGCCTATTCGGTGTATGCGGTCGCGGCCGCCGAGTTCATGTCGGCCTTCTACGATCAGCTGTTCAGTGGGAGAACGTTCGGTGTCGCGGTACAGGCGGGGCGAGATCGTATGGCGAACAACCCGAATCGCCCGAGCCCGAAAGGTCCGCTGCTGCTGCGTGATTGGGCGGTTCCGGTGCACTACACGCGGCGCGAGGTGTGCTTCCCCTCGCTTGCGTCGACCAGCTCGACCGATTCCCCGACAACGGATGTCGATGACCAGCTGAGCGCGGCCGACGGGTTCATCGGGCGCGACGGCTACTTTTACGACTTGGAATCGGCAGCGAGTACCAAGTCGGTGATAGTCCTGCACGGGCAGGCGGGAACGGGCAAGACCGAACTAGCCAAAGGGTTCGCGCGGTGGTGGCAACGTACCGGTGCGCTCGACCACCCGGACGGCGTGGTCTGGTATTCCTTCGACCCAGGGGTGTCGTCGAGACAGCTCGACAGTCTGGTGGCGGCAATCGGTTTCGCTATCGACGGTACCGAGTTCGTCGCACTCGACCACAGCGCGCGCCGTGCGTCGGTGCGCGATCGCCTGCGCTCCCAACGGCTGCTGGTGGTGCTCGACAACTTCGAGACCGTCGCGACAATGCCAGATCGGGCGGGAACGACGCTGGCTCTGAGTGAAGTCGAACGCGCCGAACTGCGCGAGTTCCTCGATGACCTCTCCGACGAGGCACGGTCGGTGATTCTCGTAACCAGTCGCAATCCGGAACTGTGGCTCGGTGCCAACGTCGGTCGAATCGCCGTTCACGGGCTATCCGGTGCGGAATCCCAGCAGTACAGCGACCATCTACTCCACGACAAGCCCCAGGCTGTCGCACGACGTGCCCACCGCGAATACGCCGAGCTGACCGCGTGGCTCGACGGTCACCCACTTGCCATGCGGTTGACGTTGCCGCACCTGCAAGAGCGCGAACCCGCCGAACTCTTGTCCGAACTTCGTTCCCTCGGACCACATTCGATCCGAGGGAACGACGGATGGCTGGACACGCTCACCGCGGGGCTGCGATATTCGCTGGCCCACCTGAGCGCCGCGGACCGGCGATTGCTGCTGCCGCTCAGTTTGTTTCACGGTTCGGCAGAAGCCGCGGTGCTCGCCGAGCTTTCCCGCCGCGATGAGGCGCCGCCGATATTTCAAGGTCTCGACCGAGCGCAATGGGACAACGCGCTGAACAGGGCCACCGCGGTGGGTTTGCTCAGCGCGACCACGGAATCGACGTATCGACTACATCCGGCGCTGCCCCTGGCATTGGCGGCGCAATGGCGAGCTGAACTACCGGAGAGCTACCACTCCGATCAGGAAGCAACACAGTCGGCGCTGCTCGCGGTATTCGCCGACCGCGCGACAGACCTCCATCAGCAGCTCACTGGAGGCGACGCCGTCGCTGCCCTGCGGATCGTCGATCGACAGGCCCGAATGTTCAGTAGCCTGCTCGGCTACGCGATCGACCAACAGTTCTGGGCGCAGGCACACGAATTGGTGCGGCCGCTCTCGGCCTATTGGGCTAGCCGTGGGCTCGTCCAAGAGGCGGGTGCCTGGGTCGGTCGCGTTCGGCATCTGTCGATCGAGGGCACCGAATCGCCGACCGCGGCCGCCCTTTCGCTGTGGCTGTACATCGTCAGTGCTCACGCCAATCGCCTGATCGAGGCAGGTCGCCACCAGGAGGCGGAAGTCCTCTATACCGAACTGCGGCAGACGTTGGACTCGCGACCGACACCGGAACACGCCGCGCATCTCATCACTATCGACTACCAGCTGGGACGGTCGGCGCAGGACCGCGGCGACTACGACGATGCTGTTGTCCGGTTCGAACGGACGATCATCGCGGCGGAGGCGAACGGCGATCAGCACCAACTCGCCGTCAGTTCCCATCAACTGGGCAATATCGCGCTGATGCGCCGTGACCTCGCCGGTGCACACAGCCGCTACAGTCGCGCGCTGTCCCTCTTCGACAAGCTCGGTGACCAGGCTTCGGTTGTCGGCACGCTCTACCAGCTTGCCGCCGTATCACTGGAGGCCGGCGCAGTCGACCAGGCTGAGTCGCAATACAATACGGCGCTGAGTTTCGTGGCCGCCCAAGATGATCAGCCGCGATTGGCTGCCATCTACCACCAGTTGGCCTTGGTCGCAGACCATCGTGGCCAACTCGCGCTGGCCGAGGAGCGGTGCAGACAGTCTCTGATCATCAAGGAGCGTTTGCACGATGAGCCCGGCTGCATGGTCACCTACCAGATGCTCGGCGTCATCACCTATCGCAACGGTGACCTGGCCGCTGCCGAGCGGTGGTCATCGCGGTCGCTCGAGCTGGCCGAACTCACCGGCAATGCGCGAATGGCGGCAGATTGCCATCACCACCTAGCGATAGTCGCCCTCGGCCGTCAGGATTTCGATGCCGCGGCGGAATTGCTCCAGAAGTCCTTGCAGCAGGAGCAGGCGTGGGGAGACCGAGCGCGCCTGGCTGAAACCTACAGCTTGCTCGCCCTGTGCTCGAATACCGCCGCCGCGCTGGAGTGGGCGATTCGCGGGGAGGTCCTACTCTCGGAGCTTCCCCCGACGCCGAATTCCGAGATGCAGCTCCGTGCTGTCCATCAGCGACTCGCGCAATTGTCGGCGGTGCACGGAAGGGCGAATGTCGAACGCGTGTGGCGCCGAGTCACCGGAGCAGGCGTGCCGCGGCGCATCGGAATCGACCGTTGATGGCGGATGACCTCGAGAAGGTGGAAATGAACGACTTTGTCACACAGTCAACGACGGAGCAGACCGCGCGTGCCGTGGCGGCGCGGCTGTCGGCCGACCACGGTCCGGAACTGCTCGTCGATGTCGAGAAGGCATTGCGCGCGGGCGGCAATTCCGCCGCGCCCGACCAATTCCTGGATCCGATCTCGCTCGGTTCCCTCATCGTCAGTGTGACCAGTCTAGGCTGGGCGGTCTACGCCGACCTGCGCCGCCGCACTCCGGAGCCACCGCGTCAAGAGCTCGTCCAACGAATTCGCCTCGAACTCGTAGACCCTGGTGAATCATTGTCGACAGACGAAGGCCAGGTCATCGATGCCGTGGTCGAGAATATCCTCGAAGAAGGGTCAGCGGATTGACGGGTGTAGACGATGCGGTCTTGAATATCGCCGCGACATCTACCGCCACCGAGTCGCTCGGACCGGGTTTCCGGGCAGTGGTCTGGGTGCAGGGATGTCCGCTGAACTGTCGTGGTTGTGTGGCGCCGGAATGGATTCCGATCCAGCCGAGGCGGCTGGTCTCACCGGCTGACTTGGCCACCGAGCTGTTGGCGGGCCCTGTGGTCGACGGACTGACGCTCAGCGGCGGTGAACCGATGTTGCAGGCTCGGGCGCTGGCCGAACTCGTGCGCCGGGTTCGAGTCGAGAAGACGGTCACCGTCATCTGCTTCACGGGCTTCACGCTCGCCCGGTTACGGTCGGCTCCGCCCGGGCCCGGTGTGGACGAATTGCTATCCGAGATCGATGTTTTGGTCGACGGACCATATGTCGCGGCGCGCGATGACGGCCGTGGCTTGCGCGGTAGCACGAACCAGGTCGTGCATCATCTGACCGACGGGCTTCGGGACTGCGGCTACGACTTCGAGCATCGAGTCCGGTCGGCCGAAGTGCACGTCGACGAGCGCTCGGTGACTTTGGTCGGAATTCCGCCGCACGGGCTGTTGGCGACGCTCGATTCGGTGCTCGGAAATCGACCTGAGTCGGTCGAGAACCGGGATTCGGAACTGCTCGGTCGCTAAAATGGGATGAGTTGACTTGCCCGACTTAATGTTTCGGACAAGTGACCGACTATGCTCATCGGGACAACGCGGCGGTGATCCGTATACTTGCCTGCGTAGTTGGCGTTCAGCAGTGGACGTCGATGATCGCGCGGGTGGGCAGACGATCGTGAATGGGGCGGCGCCGTGAGTGGTAGAAAACAGATATATGTCGATGAAGCGGCATGGAATCGTTTGCAGGCCGATGCGAGCAAGCTTGCTCAGGTCAACCGCGATCTACCCGGACTGCTGCGGCAGGTTCGTGATCAAACCGAACAGAGTATCGCCAATTCGGTGGCCGCGATGAACGCCAGGCACGCCGGATTCGAAGCGGCGCTGGCGAATCTGAGCGAGGGCGCCAGACAAGCCGAGGCGCGCGCCGAGCAACGCCTGCACGTGACCTCGCAGCAGATCTTGGGTGAGTTGCAGGCCCAGCAGACTCGCCTGCGTTCGGAAAGCGCCAAAGCCCTCCAGGCTCAGCGCGAACAGATCGAGCGCGCGTTGGACGCCGAGCGCGCCGAGCGCAGGTCCCAGTACGCGGACCTCGACCGTCGGGTCGGTCAGTTGCAGGACGACCACGGACGAGCGGCCGAACTGCTGAAGTCGCACCTCTCGGATGCCGCGGTGCTGAGGACCGAAGTGCTGAAGTTCCCGCACGAGCGGTATTGCCCGGGCAAGTTGGCGGCGCTGGACAGTGAGATCATCGCGCTCCGGGCCGATATCGCCGAGGGTGCCCCCGCCGCGTTCCTGCTCGACTCCGCGCGTCGGGCCAGCCGTGAGATGAGCGCGCTGCGTACGCAATTGGTCGCACTCGACGCGCAGTGGCAAGCCTGCCGCTACGTCGCCGAACGCGGTCTGGTGCAGCTGCGAGCGGTTATCGGTGCGAACAAGACCATCGATGTGGGGGAGTCGTTCCGGGCCGAGGCACCGGTCGAGGCCCCCGACGTGGATTTCTGGTCCGAGGGCGCGCTCGCCCAGCTCACTGCAGAGGTCGACGCGTTGCTCGTCCGTGTGCGCGACGATGACAACCCGCTCGGCACCGAGGAGCTGGAATCGCTCGTGGCGCAGCGGATTCCCGAGCTGGACGGGCAGTTGGACGCCACCGTGGCACGGGCCGTGACCGCCTTGCGTGCGTCCCAGCTGCGGGCGAATCTGGCCGGTCTGATCTCCCAGGCACTCGAAGACCAATTCCAGTATCAGGTCATCGACGACGCGAGTGTGGGCTACGTCGCGGGCGACCAACGTGCCGCGTTCATGGCCAAGACGGTCAACAGGGTCGGCTCCAGCGAGATCGTCATCGAGATCACCCCGGGTCCGCAACCCGAATCAGCGCCGACGGTGGAGTTGCACACCTTTGACGGTGACCTCGCGGTGGAAGAACATCAGGCCAGGATCGAATCGATCCACCACAGTGTGAACGACCTGACGGGCATCGACTTGCGGGCGGAAACCACAGCGGCCGAGCCCGATCCGGGTAGGCGCGATGTCGCGGATTTGGTGAAGCGGCGGCGGCGTGCCGAAGCCGGACCGGCCTGAGCTGCGGCGGGTGTCCACGAGCAAGCGAGCTTTCACGGTCGGCGGCAACGGGCCGGATCTTCCGACGCCCATGGCGGTATCCGAACGCATGACCGGAGCGCAACGTCCACTCGAGGGCGAGCCGTTCTGGATCGTCCACGGGCCCGGGATCGACGATTTCGTCGTCGGGGCCGACCTGTGTCCGCGTCCGGTCGAGGAAATGCTGTGGGAGATCCTGTCGGCCGCGGGGTTCGAGCAGATCGTTTTCAGCACCTTTCGCAGAACCGTCTACTTTCGGGACGCGGTGTCGCGGGCACTTACCCGTGAGGAGCCGATCGAGACCCCGGCGCCGCGGGCGACCAGCGGTTTCTCGGGTCCGCTCGGCACCATGATGCTGTTGGAGCGGCCGACGTCGACCCCACGGCGATCACCTGGGTCCGACCGGCCACAGCCGACCGCCGACGACCCACACCAACTGATGACGTTGGACGGGCTGATGCGCAACGCGTCGACCCGGACCGCGGTGGTGATCCCCGGTGCGGAGACGTGGTTGCCGGGAATCGCGCCGAATACGCGCCGATCCGCACCGGAGATGTTGCGTCGCTGGAGCAGCGCGAGTCACCCCGCGCCCGGCAACGTGTGCGTCCTGTTGTTCGCCCAGAGCGACTTCACCGCGATCACCGACATGATGCGCGCGACGGGGTATCTACAGCAATTGGTGTACCGGTTCGAGGAGATGCACGCGCACCGTTCGGCCTCGGTGATCAGCACTGTGGGATTCGCCGACGAACGCGAACTGGGCCGCCTCGTCCAGTACGTGCGGCTGACAGCGGGCTTGCAGATCGCGGACTGGACGGAGTTGGGTCAGATCCTGCGGGTGATGGCCGCTCAACGTCACTCCGTTCGGACCTGGCGGCAGAAACTGATCCGGTTGGCGCAGGAGGGTATCGAATTGACCAGCGAGGCACTCGATGTGGATGCGAGCCGAGTTCCGGCCGCCCGCGATATCTGGCAAACCCTCGATGCGATGGTGGGAATGCGCTCGGTCAAAGAATATCTGGAGGGACATCGCGACGCGCTCGGCAACGCGGCCGTGCTGCGAGCCGCCGGTCGCGGTAACGGTGAGGAACCCATGGTGTTGCACCTGGTCTTCAGCGGGGGACCGGGCACCGGAAAGACCGTCGTCGCACGCCTGATCGGTGAGCTGTATCGAGACATGGGTTTGCTCAGTCGCGGCCATATCGTAGAAGTCGCTGTCGAGGAATTGGTCTCGCCCTATATCAACGATTCGGCCGAGCGTACGGGTGCGGCGGTGCGTCGAGCACTCGGCGGAGTGCTGTTCATCGACGAGGCCTATCAGCTGCGCGGCGATCACGGCACCCAGGCGATCGACCGCCTGGTGGCGGAGTTGGAGAACCATCGCGACGACCTGGCCGTGGTCATCGCGGGTTACCCGGACCGCATGACCGAGCTCCTCGCGACGAATCCGGGCCTGTCCAGCCGATTCCCGGACGACAACCGGATCGCTTTCCCTGACTTCGCGCCCGACGAATTGCACACGATTCTGGTGCAGCGGTTGGAGTCCGGGATCGGCCTGACCTGCACACCGGAACTGGTCGACGCCCTGCAGACGCTGACCTTCAACCTCCATCGCACGCGGCGCGAGTCTTTCGGCAATGCGCGCGATATGCGGGAACTCGCGGCGTCGATCCGGCGGAACTGGGCTCAACGGACCAGTCCGATCGATCCGGAGAACATCCCTCCCGCCACGATCGACGACATCCCGGTAGGCAAGCGCCGGTACCTGGCCGAGGCTGCTCCGCTCGAACAGGTGCTCGCCGAATTGGCGCCGATGATCGGGTTGGCGAGCGTCAAGACCGCTATCAGGGAACTGGCTTCGGTTCTCCAGTTGCGCCGCAACCAACCGCATCGCACCTCGCCCGTCGCCGCACCGCACATGCTGTTCCTCGGGTCACCGGGCACCGGCAAGACGACCGTGGCCACGTTGGTCGGACGGGCTCTCGTCGCCCTCGGGTTGCTGGTCAAAGGCGATGTGGTCGCGGTGACCGCGACCGACCTGATCGCGGGATACGTCGGGCAGACCGGGACGAAGACCCGCGAAGTCATCGAGTCGGCGCTGGACGGGGTGCTGTTCATCGATGAGGCGTACGCCCTCGTCGGGCACGGTTCGAACGATTTCGGCCGAGAGTCGGTGGCCGAGTTGATCAAATGGATGGAGGCCTATCGCGGCAGGCTGGTCGTGATCGCCGCGGGCTATCAAGGCCCGATGGAGGAATTCCTCCGGACGAATCCCGGATTGAGCTCACGGTTCAGCGAGCGCCTCGAGTTCGCCGACTACTCGCGCTCGGAGCTGGAACAGATCTTCGAAGCCATGGCGCGCGACGAGGGCTACGACATCGCCGACGGGGTGCTGGCGCGGGCGGGTGATCGGCTCGAGAATCGTCGCATCGCCGAGGGGGTGCACTTCGGGAACGGCCGAACAGTGCGGAATCTGTTCGACAAGGTGGAACGCCGCGTCGCGAGCCGGGTCGCGGCGTTGCCCGCCGAGCAGCGAGCCGCGAACAGCACCCTGATCCTGCCCGTCGACGTCGCGGAGCTGTAGCAGCGGTGACGAATACGGTGAAGTCCGTCGAGGTGCGTTGCCCGGTGTGCCGGTGCTCGGGCGAGGACGCGCCGACCTGTCCGGGCTGTGGCTGGCGGATGGCGGCGGGTCCGTGGTTGGGCGGTATCACCGAGGATCGGCGGCGCCGGTTCGATGAGGATCTGGCGACGGCGACTCGACGTTTCGATCTCGCCGCCGCCGCGCGCGGGGCCGGGTTCCCGGTCGCGGGAGACGACGCGCTGCTTGCCGAGCTGGTCGGGTTCGTTCGTGGGGGCACGCCGACGAGCGACGAGATACACGCCGCGCGAAAACGTTCGGGGGCGGTCGAGAGTACGCCGGTGTGGGATGTCCTCGGGCCCGCGCTCGGCTGGTTGGCCGAGGCGCCGAGCGGTGCGCGCACTCTCACGGTGGTCGACGTGTCGGCCACCGGTCTTCACGTCGTCGCGGTGCGGATCGACGGCGTCGGCGCGCTTGCTTTCGCGGGGCGATCCCGTCAGATCCCCTGGACCGCACTGTTTCCGATGTTGCCGTCATCGGCGGGGGAGGCCCTGTTCCTGTTGGCCGGTGGTGTCGGGGTGGGGCAGGTCGCGGTGGAGCTCGATCTCGAAGCGGCACGTCAGCTGCTACCGCAGGCGGGCGACGGTTCGCGAGTTGTGGTGCTGCAACGCCTGTTCGGGTGGCCGGGTGTGGACACGGTGGTCGCCCTCCTGCCGACCGCCCACCGCGTACATGGCGAACCGATCGGCGACGAATTCCTCCGCCGAGGCTCGGCGTACCTGCCCTTGCCGGTCGCCTATCGACTGTTCATCGTGGATGTGGACGACGCGGGCGATACGGGTTTCGTCCTGCTCCGACTGTTCTCCGCGGGTGCTGTCGCTGTCGAAACCCGGCCGGTCACGCAGTCACTCACGCCGCCGGCCGGCGCGAGCGAGATCGTCGTCGCCGTCGTCGCCGATGAACTCGATCTGCCACTCGAGCAGCGCACGCTGCTCAGCATCATCCGCTGCCCCGGGCGCCACGAGCTGACCGTCGAGTTCGTTCTGGAGAGCCCCGGCGTCGTCACGGTGAACGTGGCTTCGGCGGTGCATCGGGAGGAGGTGGCGGCGAGCGAGTGGCCGACCTTGCTCGCGACGATCCCGGCGAGATACGAACCATCGAAGGCATCGGCCGATGTCGTGTTCGCGGTCGAACTGGCCGGCTGCGAATCGACGGTCGATCGTCGGTGCGCGCTGATCGCGGAGGTCATCGCCGAAACCGTGGCGCGGCACCCGAATCCGTCGGGGGTCAGGGTCGCGGTGCTCGGTTATCGCGAGCACCTGAGCAGGCGGCGCGAGCAGGCTATCCATCGGCGGGGGTTCACCGCGCTGCACGACGCCGGGAATATCGCCGAGGGACTGCCGATGTCGAAGATCATCGAGCCGGATGTCGCGCCCTTGGAGGATGCGTTGGCGTCGGCGACCAAGCTTCCGTGGGCGCCGAACGTCAGTCGATCGCTGCTGGTCATCGGGAGTCGAGCACCCTACGTCGACCCGCTCGGCAGCTGTCCGAACGACTTCGACTGGGAACAGAGTCTGAGGCGGTTGCGCAGCGCCGACGTGCGAGTGCACGCGGTATGGGACCCACCCGCGTCGCTGGCCCCGAACAGCCGGTTCGGAGTCATGGTCGAGCGGGTGTGGAAACAGCTCGGTCGACCACGAGGCCCCCGCCGGCTCGACGCGGTGACGGCGCGCGACATCGTCGGTGACTTCTTTCCCCGAGTCGCTGAACATGTTGTCCCACTGAACTTTCCGATCAAGGCTACGCAGAAGATGCAGGAGATCGACCGATGACAGGTCCCGACCCGTACACGCCGCCGCCACCCTCGCAGATCCGGCTCGGCCTCTGGGGTCCGCCCGGTAGCGGCAAGACGACCTATCTGGCCGCGCTGAATCTGGCCGCGTTGCGCAGCAAACTCCCCGGGAACTGGACGATGAACGGCGCCGACCCGACGGCGAGTGAGTTCATCACCGAGTCGACGAAACAACTGGTCGAGCTGAAGACCTTCCCGGCGGCGACCGAACGGCACCGCAGCATGATGTTCAAGTTCACGGGCGAGCGCGCGGTCGCCGCGCCACCTGCGCCGAAACCGACGTGGCGGTTTCGGGGCGGGCCGGCACCGGTGCCGGTGCCGTCGGTGGAGCGCGATCAGTTCTATCTCGATGTGCTCGACGTTCCCGGCGTCGACTTCGAGCACGAATCGCGCACCGACCGGCTCGATGACGACCTACTCGATCTCGAGTTCTCCGACGATGGTCCGATCGATGCGATCGACTCCGCCGATGAATACGACACGCCAGGTGGCAACCGCGAGAAGTTGCTCGATCACCTGCAGCAATGCCAGGGCATCGTCTACCTCTTCGACCCCGACCGTGATGCGCGACAGGGCGATTCGTTCTCGTATTTCCACCCGGTACTGGAACAGCTGGCGGCGAGGGTGATGGAGAGCTCCTACACGGGATCGCGCCTGCCGCATCGGGTCGCGGTCTGCATCACAAAGTTCGATGACCCGACCGTGTACAAAGCGGCCTATGTCGGTGGCTTCGCCGGCCGCGACGCCAACCCGCCGTTCGCGCCGGTCGTTCGCAATGGTCAGGCGCGGGAGTTCTTCCATCGGCTGTGCCGCAGCGACCACAGCAATGCGGACCTCGTCTACGAGGGCCTGACCAAGTACTTCGACGACAAGAACATCGAGTTCTTCGTGACGTCGGCTGTCGGATTTCACGCGCCCGACGGTTTGTTCCGATCGCAGGACCCCTTCAATGTGAAGCGTGATCCGGTCGACGGGCGTGCCCGAATCCGGGGCAAGGTCCATCCGATCAACGTTCTGGAACCGCTGATCTGGTTGCACGAGAGTCTGCGGGATCCGCGATGACGACCAGCCTGTCGGCAGGCTGGGCGGTGGTGAGCAAACAGCCGGGCGCGCACAGCGATTACGCGATCCTTGCCTCGAGTCGCGGCCCGTGCCCGCCCGCCCATGTGAAGCAACACGTGCTGGCCCGCAGTCCGGGCAACTCTCCGCTGGCCAGTGAGAGTGGGCCGGCGGGGCTGCCCTGGGTGTGGTTCATGCCGGTGAAAGGTGACGACGGTGATCGGTACCTCGGGACTGTGATCCGCAAGTGGACCGATGACGTGGATGCCACCAACCGGCCCATCGCGACCAACCGTTTCGTCTACGTGCCGGTCGAGCCGTTGCTTGCCAGCGGCTGTGGCCTGGCCGACCTGTACACCGCGGTTCGCGATGCGTCGTTGGCGCCGGATGGAGCGGACCCGTGCGCGAGCGCGCGACTCGACCTACGACTCCAGGTGTCGCGCGGCCGAGACGCGAATCCCGATCTCGACCTGGCGGCACTGCTCGCCGCAGCCGCGGTACTCGACGGTCCGGTGAAGCTACGAGGTGGTCCGTCGGACCTGCTCGCCAGGTTGACGGTGTTGGACTCGATCGCGCAGCTCCTGCCCGCGGGCGCCAGGGTTTGGCTGTCTGCCGCGGCCTGGTCGGATGCCACCGCCGACCCCGCTCCCCGACTGGCATTCGCGCGCGGTGGCAGGTCCGGCGACGCGGTGATCGACCTGCGCACCGGTGCGATCGAGGGACGCGCGTTGAGCCCGACCGCCGCGGAATACCGCCGGACACTGGTCCACCTGCGGGACGTGCGTGGTGGTGCCGAGGCGGTGGCACAGCATCTGAGTAGGCAGACTGCGACCAGGGAACGATCCGCGAACGCCGCGCTGATCGCGCTGAACGATATGGACCTCAAACGTATCGTGCTCGACGGTGCGCGAGCGGGCTCGGTGCGCGTAGCCGATATTCGCAGGTTCGGGCTCGTCGGCTTGCACGAATACAACCACGACGAACTCTCTGTAGTGATCGGCGCGTACGGGCGGATCGCGACGCTCGCCGACCTGGTCCTCGATATGCCGATATTGAGCAGCCTGTGGCGCTACGCCGACACCGAGATCGTCGCGGCGATGACGCGCGGGCTGTGCGCGGTCCCGACGGCGGAATCGGTCCGGCGGTTGGCCGCGTTGGCGGTGGAATGTGCTTGCCACCGCCTCCTCGTCGATGCCTTGTCGGACGCGCGGAAGGCTGATCCGGGTGCGCTGACCAGCTCCGAGGTCGTCGACGAGATCATCGAGTTGGCAGGCGATCCGGTATGGCAAGGTGCGCTGGCCT
Source organism: Nocardia sp. NPDC055050 (assembly GCF_053608345.1). Taxonomy (NCBI): domain Bacteria; kingdom Bacillati; phylum Actinomycetota; class Actinomycetes; order Mycobacteriales; family Nocardiaceae; genus Nocardia; species Nocardia sp. NPDC055050. The sequence goes on along the minus strand of NZ_JBSGVG010000021.1, from coordinate 104,555 downwards.
CATTCATCGTCGACTCGGGGTCAGTGGCGGTCGAGGTTGCTCGGCAGGCCTATATCGTCAGGGCTCCGCATATGGCGGCGCTGGCGGAACAGCTGGACTCGGTGGCACCGGCGGGCTCGGTCTGGCTCCAGGTCAGTAATTCGTTGCGTCGCACCCTGCTGGACGGCGCCCCGTCGCCGACCGACCTCGGCATGTTGTGGAGCTTCCGGCCAGAACTCGTCGGTGAGGTTCTCGAGATCGTGGCGCGAACCCATCCGGCACAGGCGCCGAGTGTGCTGGACTCGGCATTGCCGACCTTGATGCGAGCCACTGGCCCGGCACTGCCACCGAAACTGCTTGCTTCGCTGCGTGATCTGGAGATTTCCGAACCGCGGCACCAAGCGGCGGTGGACTTCGTCCTCTATCGGCAAGGACAGGCACCGCGGCGTTCGCTCGCCGTCGGCAGCGACTATCGGCGCGAGTTGATCGAGGTCGCGGAGCGCGCCGCGCTGACCGAGTCCCAGCGCGAGTCTCTCATCCATTGGGTGGTCGGGCGGCTCGACGTCGGATGGACCGGCGCGGGAGCTTCGCCGGTGCTCGACGCCCTGTGGCGCCTGACCCATCCCCACGGCGTCCATCCGGCCGGCGCCGATCGTGTCGGGCGCGCCATCGCCGCCGATATGGGCAAGGTTGGCTTCCACGTGCTCGCCGAACCCGCGATCGATCAGTGGCTGGAATTGCTCGAACGGGACGAACAGATCGGTGGTCAGATCTTGATGCAGAAGCTACATGTGCAGACCTCGGTGGTAGAGGTCGCCGAAACTCTCGCGAGGCTCGCAGTCCAGGGCGTCCATGTCCAGGAACTGATCTCCAAGCTGCGGACCGCCGGCTGGTTCCGTGAGTCGCCATCGATGGTGCTCGACCTCGCGACGCAGGTGACCGAAGTGCTGGCGGGCCATGTGAAGGAGCCGCACTCGCTGGGCGTAGCCATCGTCGACGGTTGGATCGGTCCGAGTGGCAAACCGACCGACCGGGCGGCTATCGACGAGATGGCAGTGCGGGCGAATGCACAGCTCGAGCTCGCGAAGCAGGTGACGAAGTTGCTCGAACCGCACACGAAAGGCCAATCTCTGTTCAAGAAGGGCGTCGGTGTATTCGTGACGGGCAAGACGGATAGAGGCAAGAGTGGATCGCGCTGACGGCTTCGCGCCGATCGGTGTCGATATCGGCGCGGTGCGCACGAAAGTCGCAGTCGGTAGCGGTAACCCGTGGGACATCCCGACACCGCGTGCCTTGTGGAAGGACGACCTGGTAGAGGTCCATACGTTGCGTGACCTTGTCGCCACCGCCCGATCAGCGGCAGCACACCACACTGTGCGATCGGAGCTCGTGGTCGCGGTCCCGGACCAGTGGATGGTCCGCGGCGACGACGAGCCGCTCGTCGCCGTCGCCACCACACCGCAGGCCGAGCGGCTGGTCGCGGCACTCGAAGCCGAATTCGGTGCCGTGCGAACGGTTTCACGGTCGGCCTGCCTTGCCGGTTCCGTCGAGGACTACTCCGACGGTGTCGGGCTGGTCTGCGATGTCGGGGCGCGAACTGTCGACGCGGCCGCCTTCGTTCGGGACGGCGACACAGTGCGCGTGTTCGAGGTCGAGTCCGCGGTGATCGGCGATGTCGAACCCACCGCCTTGATGCTCGACTTGCCGAGTAGCCGACAAGTCGCCGCACTCCACGAGGAGCGGGCCGAAAGACGCTGGCGCGCAACGCGAGTACTCGACCGGGCGGCGCAGTTCCCGGCCTATCGAAACACCCCCGTCTACCTGCCGGGTGCGCACGGCGGCTCGATCGATGCGGCAAGGGTCACCGCCGCATTGCGGCCCGTCGCGGAGGTGGCCGCCGAGGTGGTCACTCGACTGCTCGACCGGATCTCGGTACCGCGCCCGGCCGAACTGATCGTGACCGGTGGAAATGCCCTCGGCCCAGTCGTTGTCGCGCTGCGCTCGGTGGTCGCCGCTGTCCGGGAAGTCGCACCGGGCGCGGTGGCACTGGGCGCCGCGCGGATCGCGTCGGGGGTGGTCGGCGTCATAAGCGCTTACCCGCACGCGGTCGGTGTGGTAACCCACCGTGTCGTTCACGGACTGCTCGAGCAGGTCGTTCTCCCCGCGCCGGTCTCCGAACGAACCGCCATCGCGCTGGAATGCATCGAGACGTATGAGGCTTCGTCTGTGATTCGGGTGCGGCCTGGACAGCAGGGGCCATGGCTCGACGCCGTGACCGAGGCCTCGATCGCTGTGACACCCGGCCGCTATCGGGTGTCCGTGGCGACGCGCTGTTCTCCGTTCGGCGCGATATGTTTGCGCGACAACGATTCTGGAGCTGTGATGACCGTGCTGGTCGACCCGACCGGAGGTCGTGACCGATGACTGACTACGCGACTTTGCAGGCGTTGGGGAAAGCGATCGCGGGGTCCGCGGCAACTATGGCCGCCGTCGTGACGGCCAGTGCCTCGGTGTCCGGCAGTGATCCGTCGACGCTCGACCTCTTGATCGCCGTCGACGACGCGCTGTCCCGAGTGGACGAGCTCGTCGAGCAGATCCCGGTGTTGGTCGACGCGGTGTTGGCCGGCCCGGCGGTGGCGCGCACGCTCGACCGCAAGACCGCGGCACTGACCGAGGCGGCCGAGCGAGTCGCCGGCGCACGGCGAACCTACGACACCCTGCGCTCGACCGAGGACGAGTTGGTCGCGCTCGGGGCCGAGCACGAACGGATCACCCGCAGACTCGCCGAGCTGGACCGGTTGCGCGCATTGTCGGCAGAGCTACCCGCACTGCGGGAGCAGCAGCAAAAGCTGCTCGGCAGAAACGAGGCGTTGATCGCCGACACCGAGCGCGCGGAGCAGGCGGTTCTCGATGCCGCCGAGAACGTCGTGGTGCTCAGCGCGCAGTGCCAGGCGTTGCTCACCGAACGGGCAAGTGCGGCAATCGATGAGCTGCGCGTACTCGAAGCGCGGTGGGCGGACCTGAATCGCGAATACCTCGAAGCGGAACGCAAGGTCGATGTCCTACGCGGCGAACATCGGGTGCGCACCGCTGCGTTGGCCGCGCACTGCGACGTCGACCGCGATCTGCTCGCCCGACTGTCCCGCGTCGCCGACGCCGGAGTGTTGGCCGGTGTCGGCGAGACATTGGCCGACGCGCAATCCCTACTCGAGTCCGCCGACCAAGGGCTGGGTCGAGCCTTGATCCGCTACGACGAGATCCGTGCAGGCACTCGGGCGGAGTTGTCGTGGTAGTCGATCGAGTAAATACGTTGGTGCACAACAATTGTGGTCGAGAGGTGTCATAGTGTTCAGCCGATGGCTGCTAGCGCTGGTCGGTGTTCGCGAGGACCTTCTCGCGCGAGCGCCGTCGGATCGATTCAAGTATCTGTCGATGGGCGGGGTGCTTCTCACCACCGCTGCCGTCGCAGCAGTCTCGGCCGCCTTCGCACTGCAGATGGCCGTGCACGCCCCGTTGTGGGCTGCCATTCTGCTCGGCATCGGTTGGGGCGTGGTCATTCTCAACCTCGACCGACTGCTCGTCGTCGGGATGCATCGGCACAAGTCGTTTCGGAACAACCTCTATGCGGCGATACCCCGGGTGGTGCTCGCGTTGTTGCTCGGCGCGGTGATCTCGACACCGTTGGTGCTGCGCATTTTCGAGTCGGAGATTCTCACCGAGGTCAAAGTTCAGCAGCAGCAGAAGGAACAGGACTACAAAGATTCCATCGACACCCAATACGCGTCGATCACGGTGCTCCAGCAGGAGCTGGACCAGCTGCGGATGAAGGCACGAACAGATCCCGGGGCTATCGCGAGTAATCCGGCGGTGCAGAAAGCGCAGCAGCGCCTCGATGCCGCATCGGACGACGTCAAAGTCAAGTTGGATGCAGAGGCCTGCGAGATCGCGGGTACGTGCGGAAGCATGGTCGAAGGCGCGAACGGGCCAGCCGCACTTGCCGCGACAGCCCGGCGGGAGGCGGCCCAACGGGAATACGGCATCGCCGACGCTGCTTTGAAATCCGCGCAGGAGCAGGCAACGTCTACCGCGGGCGCCGACGCGATCGCGGCACAAGCCGAGATCAGCCGCCGTCAGCCTATATTGGACGGACTCATCGCCGATCGCGAGCGCGATATGGCCAACTACCGCTCCCGCTCGGCGAACAGTGACGGACTGCTCGCCAGAATCGAAGCGCTCGACTCGCTCAGTGATTCGAGGCCAAGCCTCGGGCGAGCCCAACTCATGCTGTTCCTGCTCTTCTTGTCGCTGGAATTGCTTCCGGTGCTGGTGAAGTTGATGCAGCTGACCGGACCGCCGACGCTGTACGAGAAGCTGAGCGCCGAAGCCGACGCGGATGCCGAGGTCGAAGCCCGTCGCGAGTTCGCTCAGGCCTCCAATACGAAGGTGCTCGCAGCCGAACGCGCCGCGGAAGCGGAATTGCGTGGCGCCCTGGTCGGGGACGCGGATCTGACGCCGCCATGGACAGCGAACGAGCCACGGCGAGCATCGAATCGGGTACCGCCCCAGAATTCCGTGCCCGGCGACAGTTTTCGACCCGAACCACGAACCCCTACCCAAACCCACCGGCAACCGCAGCCCCCCGATTTCGGCGAAAACACACTGACGCAACCGATTCCGCGTCCGCCAAGAATTCGATACGACGACTGATTCTTCGTCGATACCAACAGGTTTCGATAACACTGAGAGCCCGGTAGGTCGGGCACTATGGATTTCGGAGGTCGACATGGACGCATTCGGGCGACGACTTGTCGGTGCGGCGGCGTCTGTCGCGGTGGCGGCGGTGGTCAACATCGCCACTGCGATATTCACCGACAACCGGACGGCGGGGTGGGTCGCCTTCGGTGTGGTGCTGTTGGTGCTCGGTCTCATCGTGCAGATTTGGCTCACCGCCGCGCCGAGCGAGCCACCGCGAAGTGAGCAACAGGTGAGGAACGCCGAAATCGACGGCTCCGCCGACATCGGCAGCGCGCATCCGCTTGCTCAGGTTGTCCAGGATGTGAAGATCAAAGGCAATCTCAACATGACTCAGGGCGGCAGTTGATATGTCGCACCCACACGAACCTCGGTTGCCGGGCATGGAAGTCTCCCATGCCTATATCGGCGGTGATCTGAACCAGCGGCTGGAAAACCACCACTACTACCCGGCTGCACCGCCGCCCCGGCGAAATCGTGGTCGTACCTTTTCGTGGTGGCTGCTGGTAGTTTCCGTCGTCTCGAGCGGACTGCACATCTGGCTGGCGCCTCAGCTGGACCCCGCATCCCTCTACTCCAAGATCACCCACTTTCCTGACCCACTCGCACAACAGATACTGCTCGTCGTCTGCGCGCTGGCGCTGATCGTCGACGCCGTCATAACCAGGGGATTCAACCGGTTCGACCCCCCGACCGTGATTGTTCACCGTGTCATCCTCGGCGTTTCACTGATCGCCATCGCGCCCGTCGTCGCAGCCGCGTCGGTCCTGATGGTGACCGTGGCCGTGGTTGTGTTCATCTGCTATGTCGGACTTCGAATCATGGGCATGGGAAATTCGGCGACGAACCGAGTGGACTCGTTCCTGCGGTAACCACGCGCCGCCCCGAGCATTCGGGGCAACGACTTTGCTGGATTTCCGAGTCACGCCTGCTGCCATAGCGTCTCATCCGCACGGCTTTCGACCGTAGGAGTGACGGATGGTTACAGGGGTGTTGGCTCAGCGGGAGCCCGAGGTCGATGGCATCGAGCGGGAGGCTGTGGCGCGGTGGCATCCGGCGGTCCGTGTGCTCTTCCGGTTCGGGTTCATCGTTGTCGGTGTCGGGATGGCGGGGGCGTGGCTGCTGCACGCGCTGCTGCGCACCCTCGGTGTGCCACAGGAGATGGTGAGCGAGGTCGCCGAATGGACGGCGTTGCATCCGCTCACCGATTGGGTCGGCACCCAGATCTTTGATGTACCCATCGATTACACGGTCACCGGTAGCGGAGACACAGCGGCGAAATGGGTGGCTGTTTTCACCCTGCTCCTGGTTGCCGTGCCGGTGACCGCCGCCTGGTCGGTCCTCGACCGGCGCCGCCCGAACTACACGCGATTGTACGAGTGGTTCCGGTTGCTGTTGCGAATCTCCCTGGCGAGCGCCCTTGTGCTGTACGGGATGATCAAGGTGCTGCCGTCGCAGATGTCGTTCAATCTCGAGCGACTGGTCGAACCGTTCGGTCAGATGAGCCCGATGGCGGTGCTGTGGGCGCAGTCGTCGCTGTCGGAGCCGTATGAGATGGCACTGGGTGCGGCGGAAGTCGTCGCGGCGCTTCTTCTCATCCTGCCGGTGACCGCGGGAATCGGGTCTGTTCTTGCTGTCATTGTGGCGTTGCAGGTGCTCCTGATGAATCTCACGTTCGATGTGCCGGTGAAGCTTTTTGCCCTGCAATTGTTCTTGTACGCAACAGTATTGGCCGCACCGGATGTGATCCGGATCGTTCGGGCCCTACTCGGCCGCACCGTCGTAGCTCGAACGTCGACACCCTTGCTGTCCACTGCGCGTGGCAACCGAATACTGCTGGCCGCCCAGGTGCTGATGGGAGTATGGCTGCTCGGTGCCACGACCGTCGAGGCATACGACGGCTGGCACACCTACGGCAACGCACGGCCCAAGTCGCCGCTCTACGGCATCTGGAACGTCACCGAGTACTCGATCGCGGGGGAGCAGGTGCCCGCACTGGTCGACTTCCGCGAAGCACCGTCCAGCAGCGGAATGCCGAGTGCCACCGAACGATTCCGCCGCATCATCTTCGATATCCCCCAGGGCATGACCGTGCAGCGGCTGGATGATTCACTGGTCTCTTTCCCCACTCGAATCGACACCGACCAGCACACCATCACGCTGTCGAAAGACACGGCACACCAGTGGAAGCTCGCGACATTCAGTTATGTACAGCCACAATCGGATCGGCTGATTCTGGAGGGCATCCTCGGTGGACGTCCGGTACGGATGCAGCTGGACCAGGTCGACCTGACGCAGTTCCCGGCTGTTTCACGGGGGTTCCATTGGGTGCAGGCAACGCCCTATTACCGGTAGCGGGATTCATTGCACCCCAATGGAATAGGCTTCATCCGCCGGCAACCGACGGGATGATCATCACCTCGGTACGTGCGCCGACAGCGGTGTCCTGGCCGTCGAGAAGACGGCATTCGTCACCGTCGATATAGAAGTTCACGTACCGGCGCAAAACTCCGCGTTCATCGCGGAGACGGCGCTCCAAACCGGGTGATCGTTCGCGCAGCGCATCGAGGACCTGTTGCAGAGTCGCACCGTCGACATCGAGTTCCTTGGCGCCGTCGACATAGGTGCGGAGCATGGAGGGCAGGCAGACGCGAGCCATCGCGCTATCCGATGACCGCGGCGCGCACGCACAGCACGTCGGGCAGCTTGTCGGCCACGAGCCGCCAATGGTCGCCTTCGTCCGCGCTGCAATACACTTCGCCGTTGCGGGTGCCGAAATAGATGCCGGTCGGGTCGGCATTGTCGGCGCACATGGCATCGCGCATGACCGCAGCCCAGAACGGGACCGTGGGAAGGCCGTCGTTCAGCTTGGACCACGTCTCGCCGCCGTCCGCACTGCGATACACCGCGCAGACCGCATCGGGCGGAAAGCGGAAGCGATCCATATCCGCCACCAGCGGGAAGGTGTAGATCACCCCCGGCTTACGCGGATGCGCGACGATCGGGAAGCCGAAATTCGACGGCGGTAACCCACCGTCGATCGACTGCCAGCTCACACCCGCATCGGTGCTCCTGAACACCCCACCGTGGTTCTGCAAATACATTGTGCTCGGCGACTCGGCATCGAGAGCGACCTTGTGCACGCACTGCCCCCATTCCGGCAATTCGCCGGGCATGAAGTCCGCGGTGACACCCTTGTTCGTCGGCGTCCACGATTCGCCGCCGTCGGCAGTCTGATAAACCCCACCGGTGGACATGGCCACCGCCATCCGCTGTGTATCGACCGGATGCGGCAGCACAGTATGCAAGGCCAACCCACCACCACCCGGTTCCCACTGCGGCCGATGGGGATGGTCCCACAACCCTCTGACCAGCTCGAACGTCCGGCCACGATCAGCCGACCGGAATAAGGCAGACGGCTCGACACCCGCGTACACCACATCCGGCTCGGCATCGGTAGCAGGCGCAATCTGCCACACGCCGCCCAGCGCGGCCCCGGTGTCCTCGGGAAATGCCAGTGGCGCGTCATCCGGCTCGCTCCACGTCTCCCCGAGATCATCACTGACCACCAATGTGGGCCCGAAATGACTGTTCAACACCCCGGCAAGCACCCGTGGCGTCCCCCGCCGGGTATCAATCGCCAACGCCTTCACATCAGCCACCGGGAACTGTGGCGGCGACACCGTCCAACTGGCCCGCCCATCCCGGCTACGAGCCAAGAACAAACCCTTACGTGTTCCGATCCCGAGCAGCACGTCCATCGCGAACCTCCGGTTGGTCACCCGCAACGCCGATATGCGTGACACTACGCCGCCCCACCGACAGGACCTGCGGGTTCACAGGTCGTTCGCCACGGTGCTCGTGAACTCAATGGGCATCTGGGAGCATCTAGTAAGTGAAAGAACCTGGGCTGGAATGGGTTCGACACAGATCGGTTAGGTGGGGACATGTCCAATCTCGATGAACGCATGAGACTGGCGGTCGAGTGGTTCGAGCGTTACCAATTCTCTGATGGCGCGGGCGGGGCAGGCTGGGGCTGGGTCCATGATGTGCCGCCGAATCCGCAGAACACCGCGGAGGTTGTGTGCGCGCTGACCGCGGCAGGCATTCCCGTTCCGCGGGCAGACGAGGTGCTGCATCTGGTACGTCGGCAGATGATCGTGCCGCCCACCGCGGGTGCGGGGGAGTTCACCGGGCCGATCGATATCGCGTGGCAACTGCGGGCGATGCACTGCCTCGGGGTGGCCGACGCCGATTCCGACGTCCGCGAGTGCATCAGGACGTTGATCCAGGAACAAGATGCCGAATCGGGCGGGTATCGGATGTCCGGATCTGTCGGCCCCGTGTCCCTGACCGCGACGACTGCCGCGATGCACGCACTCGCCCCGTACGCGGCCGACGACGTGGAAGTGGCGCGGGCGACGCTGCGTGGCGTGACCTTTCTGGCGCTGACGATGCTGTCCGACGACGTCCGCGCCGAACCGCTGTACTCGGCGGCACACATCGCCACGGTGCTGGCCCGTCCCGAGTACGCGTCGGTGGGCGGCAGGCGGGCGCGGCGGGCATCCGAGCTGGCGATCGAACGGATGCTCGACGGGCTCGCCAGCGGTGCCAACTGCAACGGGGACGAGCATTTCCTGCGCGGCGATGTCGCCCACATCTGGACCCACCTCGGGCTGCATGCGGCAGTCGGTGCCGTGCTGGTCGCCGATGGCACACTGATCTTTCATCCGGCTGTCCGGGCGGCGTTGACCGCGTTGTTCGATTTGCAGGTGATGACTCAGCAACTGCCGAGTCGCGGCGGATTCCGGACATCGAGCGAGGGGTTCATCACCGCATACTCGACGACCCTGGCCGTCGAGGCCATGGTGCACGCGCGAACCGCGGTTGCCGAAACCGTCAACCCCGGCAGGGTTTTCGACCTGATCTGCCAGGTCGACGGCGCGCACCACAGCGATGGCCGGGTGGTGACCGAATGGGGGTCACGCCGCCTGGTGATGAACAGCCATGTGGGCTTCGCGATGTTCGTGCTGGCATCGGCCGCCGGACTGACGATCGTAGGGCTCGGAGCCCTGTTGAAGGCGGGCCTGGCCGAGGAGGCCCCGCTCCCTGAGCGTGCTGCCGCGGGTGGCTTGATCGTGTGGGGCACCTTCGTGCTCGCGTTCGGCACACTCGCCTGGCTGACCAGCCGATTCCCCAACTTCTCCCAGCGGGCTATTGCGGCGGGCGTCTTCGGCGGGTTCACTGCTGTGGTGCTGCCTATCGTGACCTACATTTTTTGACCGCAGTCCGGTCATCGCTCACACGATCGTCGCCGTGGATCATGCTCGCGGCGACCTTCGTGTGGGGCATGTCGAGCGCCGCGCTGGCGGCGCTCGAGGGTTCCCTCGCCTCCTCGGCGCTGGTCGCTGCCGGGGGCGGGGTGACATTGCTGCTTGTCGCGGGTGCACGGCGCCAAGGTCCGATTCGAACACTGCTGGAATCGCCCGGCCTCTATGTGCGATTGGGCGCGCTCGAGGCAGCCAACTTGCTGCTGTTCGTCGCAGCGTTGAAATGCGGACCGTTGCCCGTGGTGGTGGCGTTGCACCTGATCGCGCCGTTGCTGTTGCTCGCCGCCGAGATAGTGCGCGGGCGGCGCCGACCGACGGTGCTCGTCGGCGTCGAGTTCGTGCTGGTCGGTGCCGCGGTGGCAGTGGCGGTACCGGGCAGCTCGGCTGAAATCGGTATGGACAGAGCGCTGTTGGGCTGTGTCCTCGCGGTCGGTAGCGCGGTGTGTGTCGCGCTGCTGGTCAGCCTCATCGCCCGGGAGTCGGCACAGCGACCGACGATCGCGTCGGCGGGATGGCAGTTGGTGGTGGCCAGTGTGCTCGGCGGCGGACTGATCCTGACCGATCCACCGGACGCTCGGACCGCCGGATCGCTCGTCCTGGTCGGGGCGCTACTGCTCGGACCGGGTTTCTGCCTCTATTGGTTGGGCCTACGAGGCCTGGACGCGACAACTGCGAGCATCATCGGACTCAACGAAGCCGTTTTCGCGGCCGTGGTGAGTGCGATCTTCACGAACACGCCGATCACGGTGGGTGCGGTGATCGGCGGGACGCTGGTGCTCAGTGCTGTTGTGCTGGACGACAAGTCGAGGCGAGCTCCCGGGTCGCGGCTTTGACGAATTCAGCACATGCCGCCTTGGACTTGTTGCCGCCGGCGTCGTCGACGCCGGTGTTGACGTCCACTCCATAGGGCTGCACAAGGTCGATCGCCCTACCGACGTTGTCCGGGGTGAGCCCACCGGCCAATGCCACATCCTTGCGCCCGGCCATCGCTTCGACGATCTTCTTGCTGATGTTCCAGTCGTGAGTTTGCCCGGTTCCCCCGAGACGGCTGGGCGTGCGCGAGTCCAGAAGGATAACGTCGCAATACTTGGCGACATCCTCGACGGCGGAGAACACACCCTCGTCGGTGACATGTACCGCCCGCAGGATCTCGCGATTGCCCCTGTGCTCGTATACCTTTCGCAAGTTGGCTCGATTCACCAAGCCGTGCACCTGGATAGCCTCGACATCGACCGTCTGCGCAAGCTGCAAAATCGCGTCAGCGTCTTCGAGGTGGGTGACCAGCACACGCTTCACCGAGCGTGCGCCGACTCGGCTCGATACCTGCGCGGACAGGGCGGCGGCCTGCTCCGGCGTGAGCGCGTCCTCGCTGAAGTGCGTGATACCAGAGATGAACCCCACGGCGTCGGGCCGAGCACTCAACGCCGCAGCGAGGTCGAGTTCGGACCTGATACCACAGATCTTCACCTGGACGCGTTTTTCCATATGGTCAACCCTAGTATCAAGGCGCTTCATGGGTGGGGTACGGAGGGTCTGGTCACAGTAGATGCGGTCTCGCAGATACACGGCGGGGCGCAGGTCTGTTGGCTGTTCTTCCTCGTCCCAGAGGTATGGGCTCTGGAACGGGCACAGCGACTTTGTCGACGACTCCTCACTGCTCCGCTCGACATTGCTCTACCGATTTCACTGCGATGCATTCCATCCACTTGCGTTGAACCTCACCAGAAGTCGGTGCTTCACCACACTGTGTGCCGCACCGCCGATAACCCGGGACTGGAGAGCCATCGGGGTAGGTGCAGTTGGTTCCTTGCGCATCACACTGGTAGTCGCGACCGTGCGGGTCTTCGTTAGCGGTGGGCTGTGGACAGCGTGGATCCCCGACTACGTACAACTGATCGCTGTATATCGCGGTGCCGTTCTCGCAATACAAGAAGGTCGGCTCTGATTGTTGGATCGCGGGTGAGGATGCGGGTGGTGCTGGTGAGGCGTGCGGTGTCAACTCAGCCGAAGTGGCCGGGGTGGTGGCTTCTGGGAGGCGGGTCGACGACGTCGACGCAGCGGGCCCCTCGGACAAGGGCGCGGACGCCGTCGTCGGCGACACCGACCCCGTAGGTGTTGTCGTCGGCGGGTTGCCGTCACATCCTGCCAACGCCAATGTGGCCGCGGCAATCAGTCCGACAGCGAACCGGCCAGCAGTGACGGTCATCAGCACACCCTTCTGAAATGCGTTGGACTTCGCAGGTCAGCGTACGTCTGTGGGTGACTTGTGCTTGCTACCGAGCCTGCTGCCCGTCCACGCTCAGTGCAGGGAGGCGCGATCTGCTGAGTCGCGGCCGATATTCCGCTTGATGTGCTTGGGACAATGAGTTCACCATCCACGCGAAAGGAAACCCAAGGTGAGCTCTGCCGGTGTTGTGCCGCTGCTCGGACGTGTCGCTGCCGCTGTGTCGGAGGCGATCGCCCGAGTCCGTCCGGAAGCGGCGGATGCGGACCCGGTAGTGCGACGTTCCGATCGCGCCGACTTCCAATCCAATGTCGCGCTGCCGTTGGCGAAGCGGGTCGGTATCCCGCCGACGAAGCTCGGCGCTGAGCTCGTCACTCAGATCGATCTCGCGGATGGTGTGATCGCTGATGTACAAGTGTCAGGCCCAGGGTTCTTGAACATCACCCTGGCCGATACAGCGGTGTGGCAATCCGTCGCAGCGCGCCTGTCCGATGACCGGCTCGGCGTCCCCACCGCCGAAGACGGGCAACGGGTCGTCATCGACTACTCGGCGCCGAACGTGGCGAAGGAAATGCACGTCGGGCACCTGCGGACCACCATCATCGGTGACAGTCTGGCCCGGGTCTTCGGGTTCCTCGGCGCCGATGTCGTCCGCGCGAACCACCTGGGTGACTGGGGAACACAGTTCGGCATGCTCATCCAATACATCGACGAGCACCCCGAATCTCCCTGGCATACAGAGGAACTCGATAGGGAAACCAGCTCGGTGTCGGCGCTCGACAGCCTGTACAAGGCGGCCAGGAAACAATTCGACTCGGATTCAGGCTTTGCGGACCGGGCCAGGACCCGTGTGGTTGCCCTGCAAGCCGGTGACCCTGACACGGTGTCCCGTTGGCGGGAGATCGTCGCGGAGTCCGAGAAGGCGTTCGGCGCGATCTACGACCGGCTCGGTGTGCTGCTCACTCCGGACGACTACTTCGGTGAGTCGTTCTACAACGACAAGCTCGCCGATACCGTCTCCGAGCTGCTGGACAAGGGCGTCGCGGTCGAGAGTGACGGTGCGGTCGTCGTGCTGTCCGAACAGGTCAAAGGCCCCGATGATCAGCCGGCGGTCCTGATGGTCCGCAAACGCGACGGTGGCTACGGCTACGACAGCACCGACCTGGCCACCATCCGGTACCGCATCACGTCACTGCACGCCGACCGGCTGCTGTATGTCACCGACTCGCGGCAGGCTCTGCATTTCCAGCTGGTATTCGAAGCGGCACGGCGGGCAGGCTGGCTCACCGAGGCGATCGAAGTTGCTCATGTCGCTTACGGCACCATCCTCGGGCCGGACGGCAAACCGTTCAAAACCCGTGCGGGCGGGACGGTTCGGTTGATGGATCTGCTCGACGAAGCTGTCGGGCGTGCGCGTGTGGTGGTCGCCGAGAAGAACCCGGACCTGTCGTATGCCGAGCTCGATGCGATCGCCGAGCAGGCGGGAATCGGTGCGGTGAAGTACGCGGATCTGTCGACATCCAGGGTCAAGGACTACACCTTCGACCCGGACCGCATGACCACGCTCAACGGCAATACCGGTGTCTATCTGCAGTATGCCCACGCTCGGGTCTGTTCGATCCTGCGCAAAGCTGATGCCGCAACCTCGGCGATCGTGGATATCGGCGGGCCGATGGAACCAGCGGAGCGGGAACTCGCTTTGTGTCTCGATGGCTACGGCACTGTCCTCGCCGAGGTGGCCGACACGTTGGAGCCACACCGGCTGGCGGGCTATCTCTACGAACTGGCCCGCGTTTACACCAGCTTCTACGACTCGTGCCCGGTCCTCGCGGCTGACGAACCGATACGTTTGAACCGAATCTCGTTGTGCCAGTTGACTGCCCGCACCCTGGCACTCGGATTGGGGCAGTTGGGAATCGCGGCACCGCAGCGGATGTGACCTGCCCGTCGGGTGGACTGGTCAGCGGTCGGGGTGGATCAGTAGCCGTTGCCCAACGCGTTCGTTGCCTGCGCTTGAGCTATTTGCTGGTCCTCGTACTTTTTCACGGAGATTTCGATGGTGTCCCGGATCAACGTCAGCACCTCGATGTGCTCTTTGAAGGCGGTGTCGAAATCACGCTCTCCGCCAATGGCCTTCATGCCGAGCATCTTTGCAAGCTCGTCAGCTGCATTGAACCGGCCGAGACCAGACACCGAGGAGACGTACTGTAGGTCGTTCTTCAGTTGGACAAAGAGGTCGATCTGCTTGTTGCTTGCGTCGCGACAACTTGTCGCGACCGAGGGGTCGAGGTAGAGGCGGCCTGCCTTCGCCTCTTCGTTCAGATACTGCCAGCGGGACTTCTCGTCTTCTGAAGTCATGACACCCCCCTAATTTCGAAAGTTCTATTTGGGAAAGAGCGGGATGATCGCTTCCGCGATCGGTTGCAGTCGTTGGCATGGCGGCACTGACTTCTCTTTGACGCCGCTGTTGAGCATGTCGAGTTGCGTGAATCCAGTCGACGTCGGGAAGACGATCGAGCAGTCTTCGTTAGCGTCGTAGTGGCTTTGCCGGAACTGCACACCGTCGCGGCCTGCGATCACGACGTCCTTGAACTCGATGTTGGTCGACTTCGCCCGCACTTCGTCGACCGTGTGGATCGTTGAAAAGACACCGATGCCAAAGCCGGAGGGGTAGTTAGCGTCATCCCACGCGCAGATCTTCCAGCCTGGCTCTTCTGCCCCGAGGATGCCGGATCGCTTCGACGCCACGTCGAGCCCCAATCTGGTCAACATCGAGTCCGGGATCTGACTGCACGGATCCCACAGTGCCGCGGCAGCCGCCGCTGGGTCAGCCGAACTCGGCTGTGCGTTCCCGCTCTCGGTGGTGGAACACCCCGACACCGCGAGTACCCCACACACCACCGTGGTCACCACTGCAGACCGTCGCCGCACGAGCATCCTCCGTCTTTCCCGATCACTGAGCCATACCGTCCGGCGGACCCCGCTCCAACCCCATGGCCGCTCCGAGTCCTCCCGACACCCGGCCACCCCGTCATTCCGCATAGCCTACGACACCGCCCCACAATTTCACGCTGGCGAGTTCCCGCCGTTCGTGAGACGCCCACAGCCGAGCCATGCTCCGCCGTGTGAGCCCAATGTGCCAAGAAGATGGCACTCCCTCACATCCTTAGACGCACCGAAGCTCCTTCCGGTTCCATCGATTTCACCGCACATACCAACCCTGTCGTATCCGCTACGCTCGGCGATTGGCACTGCGTGCCGCAGGTCTTTCCTGCCGGTTCATTTCGGTGGTGGCGACCTGGTCGATCAGGTTCGACATCGCAGGTCACGGGCCAGGAAGTGCCCGCCGACCGGGGTGGCATCACACGAGGGGCGGGGCACTGAATATGACAGGCGTAGGCGGGGAACTCAGCATTTCCCCGGACAAGATCAAAACCCACGCCACCAACGTCACCTCTGCCGGTTCAGGGTTGACCGAAGCCCTCGAAGCAGCCCAAGCCGTCTCTGCGCCGTCGGATGCGTTCGGGAAACTGTGTGCCTTCCTCGGTCCGTTGTTCGTCGATTCGGTCGAAACCGATGGCATCGACGCGATCCAGGCCGCCATCGATGCCTTCGGTGACACCAGTTCGAACCTGACCGCGGTCGCGGACGCGTTCACAGGCCGTGACACCACCAACGCCGCCGCGCTCAAGACTCAAGAGTCCGGTCTGTAATGGCCGCCAACCCGCTGATCGCTGCGAAGGAAGACACCACCGACTGGTCCACCGGGATCAGCTTGGTCAGCTCGGTCACCGACCTGTCCGACGCGATCTCGGGAGGTTCCTGGATCGAGGTCGGTCTCGGCGTCGCCGGTCTCGGTGCCGAAGCCGTCTCCCTCGTCGTCGACCCCCTCGGGACCTTGGCCGGTTACGGCGTCGGCTGGCTGATCGAACACTGTCAACCATTGCAGGATGCTTTGGATTGGATCGCGGGTGACCCTGCCCAGATCGAGGCTTATGCCAAGACCTGGGACAACGTTGCCGCCCGGATCAGCGAGGTAGCGACCGCCCAGAACGCCGCAGTTACAGCCGATGTCGCGGACTGGACCGGTCAAACCGCCACCGCCTACAAATCGGCGGCGTCGAACACCACCAACTTGCTCACTGCGGCCAACACCGCCGCGACTGCGGCAGCTTCAGCGATCCGTATGGCGGGTGGGATCGTGGCCGCGGTCCGCGAAACTGTGCGTGACCTGGTCGCACAGACTGTCGGTCGTCTTGCGGTGTGGGCGGCGGAGTTGGTGTTCTCGGTCGGTTTGGCGACTCCGTTGGTCGCGGTCCAGGCGACTGCGTATATCGCGAAGACTGTGGCGACGATTTCGAAGTTGTTTTCGAAGTTGGCCAAGACGATGTCGAAGCTGAAGCCGTTGCTCAAGCAGTTGAAGTCGGCGTTCGGTGATATCGCGAAGGCGTTCAAGAAGACCCCGTCGAAGACCTCGAAGAACGCTGACACCACCACCACTAGTCCTGCGGCGACGAAGAACACCGACACCTCGACAACACCGTCGACTACGAAACAGCCGGACACGCCCACGAATCCGGCCAGCACACCTGATACACCGTCGAAGACAACTGACAACCCGGACACCCCAGGGACCACGAAACCGGCGAGCACGCCGGAGACGAGCAAGCTTCCCGACCAGTCCGGCTCCGAGAAGCCGGACCTGAACAAGACCGCGAAGCAAACCACCGACTGTGGTGACCCGGTCGACGTCGCGACCGGTGAGTTCCTCCTTCCTGCAACCGATGTCGAACTCCCCGGCGTGTTGGCGTTGGTACTCACCCGTCGCCATCGCTCGTCGTATCGGTTCGGTCGCTGGTTCGGGCCGTCGTGGGCGGCCACGCTTGACATGCGGGTGACCGTCGACCAAGTCGGAGTCCGATTCGTCGGACCCGACGGCGAGGTGTGGCAGTTCCCCCACACCGTTCCCGACGTCCCGGTCCGCCCGGTGCACAACGGAATCCGCGCGACCATAACGCGCACCGAAACTGGCGGCTATCTTGTTCACGACTCGGACCGCGAACTTACTTGGGGTTTCATCCCGGACCCTGCACTGCCGGGGTTCGGCACTGAAGGCGACGGCTACGCGATCACTGAGATTACCGACCGCCACCACAATCACATCCGATTCCACTACAGCCCCGAGGGCACGCCTACCCATATCACCCATTCCGGTGGCTACCGTGTCGAAATCACCACCGAAGGCGCTCGCGTCACTGGTCTAGCCGTCGTAGGCGCAGATCCAGACGGTGCTCCCGCAACAACCCGAGTTCGTGAATTCATCTACACAACAGGTAATCTCACCACGGTCATCGACGGCGTCGGCGCCGCCACGCACTACCGGTATGACAGCGACGCGCGGATGCTGTCATGGCGTGACTCCCGCGGTACGGAATTGCACAACACCTACGACCGGACCGGACGGGTCGTGAAGCAGGTCGGGTCCGACGGAATCCTGTCCGCGACCTTCGCATACGAAGTCCTTCCCGAATTCCGGCGGGTCCGCACACACCACACCAACTCGCTTGGCGCCACTACAACCTTTGAGTTCGACGAAGACCTGTGTCTTCGGAACCTGATCGATCCGCGTGGCGCGTCCTCGGTCACCGACTACAACGAGTACCGCCAGCCGGTCCGCTATGTCGACGCTTACGCCAACATCACCACCTATCTCTACAACCTCGATGGCGATCTGGTCCTGCTCCGCCGCCCAGACCGGGAAGTGATTTCGATCAGCTACGCCGCACCGCGCCGTCCGGCCATTGTGAGCGATGTCGACGGCACGACGATTACCCGGACATATGACGACGACGGCAACCTCACCAGCATCTCCGATGCCGACGGTGTGACCACCACGTACACCCACCATCAGTGCGGCGCTCCGGCTTCGATCACGATGTCGACGGGCGCCACAACCCATATCGACATCGACGCCGCTGGCCTGCCGATCCGGATCACCGAACCCGGCAACGCGGTCACTGTTGTCGAGCGCGACATGTTCGGTCAGCCCACCATCATTACCGACCCGGTCGGTGGTATCAGCACGCACTGGTATTCCGCCGAGGGAAAGCTGCTCTCCCACACAGACACCGATGGCACGACGCAGTCGTGGACCTATGACGGCGAAGCGAACCTACTTACCCACACCAACCAGATCGGTGCGCTCACCCGCTACACCTACGGCACCTTTGACCTGGTCAGTACCCGCGAAGCGCCCGACGGCGCTATCACCGCCTACTCCCACGACACCGAAGGCAGACTCACCTCGGTCACCAACCCGCTCGGCGACACCTGGACTTACGAATACGATCTGGCGGGCAACGTCCGCACTGAAACCGACTACAACGGATCGGTCACCCAGACCGAGTTCGACCTGCTCAATCGACCTGCCATCATCACGACACCTGCGGGTGTTCAACGCCGCCTCACCTACGATGTCCTCGGCCGATTCACTGGCGTCAGCACCGACACCAGTGAATGGATTACCAACACCTATACCCCGACCGGCCGGCTCGCGACTGCTCGAAACGGCAACCACAACAGCACCATCCACACTGTCACTTTCGAACACACCGCGGCAGGGCGCATGCTCGCCCAACGTGTCGACAGCCAAACCATTGCCTATGACTACGATCGTCACGGTCGCCGAATTGGATACACGACTCCCAGTGGCGCGACAACCACGTACGAACACACGCCGACAGGACAAGTCGCCGCCCTAACCTCACGCGGGCACCGATTCGACTTCACCCACGATGCGATGGGGCGTCAGAATAGCTGGCGCAGTGCGGGGATCGGCCAACACAATACCTACAGTCCCGCCGGCTATACCCTCAGCCGCGAACTCGTCCAGCTCGATCCGCGGACCAGCTCACCCACCCAATTGCTCGAGCGCGACGATTACACCTGGCGTCCGGATGGGTGCGTTACGAGCCAGACCACTACCACGCCCGCATCGAGCCGACGGCGCGACTACACCCTGGATGTTATCGGTCGCATCACCCGCATTGCGAGCCCGGGCGCCGGGACCTCCGAGGAATACACCTACGACGCCTTGTCGAATCTCACCACTGTCGCGGTTCCGGCATCACCGGTACCACCCGATCCCATTGCCGCCGGTTACCAAATGGACGTGCCTTCCACAGACCAGCGTGCGGAGTACCGCAACAACCTCCTCGTCCGCACCGGACGTGCCCGCTACTTCTACGACACGGCTGGTCGCCTTGTCCGCAAAGAAAAGACCCGGATTTCCCGTAAGCCAGCTATCTGGCACTACCGGTATAACGCCTTCGACCAACTTGTCGAAGCAACCACTCCGGACAACACCACCTGGTACTACACCTACGACGCATTCGGTCGCCGAACCAGCAAGCAACACTACGCCAGCAACACTTATACCAAATTCGCCTGGGACGGGGTCCATCTCACCGAACAATCGACCGCAAACTACGCCGGCGCGCGTACCCACACCTGGACCAACCATCCCACAACCCACATCCCCCTGACTCAATCTGTCGACGACAGATTCTGGGCGATCGTCACCAATCTAGAAGGCAGTCCGAGTCACCTCGCTGATCCAGCAACCGGAGAAGTAGGCTCAACGGCGACCGCAACGCTCTGGGGGCAAACGGTCTGGACCGGCCCCGACACCCCGCATCGCTTCCAGGGTCAACAATACGACCCGGAAACCGGACTCCACTACAACCTCCATCGCTACTATGACCCGGAAACCGGCCGCTACCTCACTCAAGACATTCTGGGTCTTACGCCGTCGCCCAACCCCAACATTTATCCAGATAACCCCACGACATGGGCCGACCCTCTTGGGCTAACGCCCTGCCCTGTCAGGGTCTCATCGATGAGCGCGGACTGGGCGACGAAGGGGGCGCATGTGCACATTGGTGGCAAGGAAGTACGTGTGTTTGCCCATCATGACGGGTCGATCGGCGTAGAAGGCTTGCGAATGTCGAACGGTACGCCGAATGATGCTCAGCTACGCCGCGTCGTATCCGAGATATACTCCAATGCCGATCTTCGAGCGGACCTGATTGATAAATCGCGGGCGGCAATGACAGAGATGAACGCGCACAATTGGGGAAACGCAAAGAACAAGGCGGCAGAGATGAACTTCCTCATTAAGGCGCTTGAGCGTATAGAATGATGCATCAGATATTTCTGGATATTCGTCGAGAGTGCGACGTGTGCAAACGAAGAGGAGCGCGAGGTCGATGCTGATGGGGTTTCATGAATTCATTGCAGAAGTAGCGATTTCCGATTCTCTGTTCGGACTCCGCAATGGGGCGAGTGTAAGAAGTGTCGACCAGATAATGGGCGATTCTGAATTTTATGAGGAAGTTGAAAAAAAACGTGCTTGGATGCGACGCGACTACGGGTTGGTTCAAATAGATTTCAATCCCGATAAGGAAGAGGGGTGGGTATCCTTCGGGATAAAGTTGTCAGTGCACCGCCTAGAGTGGGGGACTTCGATCCCCATTCCGGTTGCGGCATTGGTAGCCGATATGCCAGAGAAAATATACTTCGACGATCTACATTCTGTGATCGCGCCGCGCGGCGGCCTGGTGAGGCGTACGGATCTGAACTTCCGCGATGAAATTCACTACCTGACAGAAGCTGGCGCTGACATTGTGGCAACCACAAAATACGAAGGTGGAGAACTGGTGCCGGATTGTGTGTGGGAAGTTAATCTGAAGTCCCGCATGATTGCAAATAAATAATGCTCGATTGCGAGATTGTTCTGTCGTCAGATTTATTCTTGTGAAGGGTTTTGGAACTGAATTCAGTACTACTGGATTCGCTCGTCAGCCGCTCGGTGGTGTCGCGCCAGCGTTTCTTGCGCTGATCGCGGCGTCGATTGCATTGGCAACTCGTTCGGCGGCTTCCTGCCAGCGCCGCAGTTCCTCGACGGCCGGAGCGAGCTGATAGTCGTTGTGGTGTGCCGTCGTCGACAGCTCTGACCACAGCAGTCGCGCTTCGCCGGCCGCTTCCTCACCGATGTACTTGGGTAGCACGAGAAGTTGCGCTCGCACTGTCACTCGCTCCATCTTCGGTGAAACGGCTCGCCACAATTCCCGAATAGCCTGCTCCATGGCGATTCGCAACATCCAGGCGCTGGCTCGGGGCCACATCCCACCAATATCGGATCCTGCGTCCGTGATGAGGTTGTCTGCGGTCCGAAGACGCGAGTTGACGGAGCTCAACGGTTGAGCCACTTGGCGATCCTTTCCGCGCGGTTGATCAGGTCGCCGAGTTCGTCACGGGTGCTGCCATGGGCACCGCTGTTGCACATCCGGACAACGGTCGAGGCCCAGGGGGCGAGCTCGCGGTCGAGGTGGGCGAGAATGTCGGATTCCCTGGTCCGGTCGTAGAACACAGCCAGTGCCAGCTTCTGCACGGTGCGTTCGGCTTTGTCGAGCTGTTCGGTGATGTCGGATTGCCGGAACCCGTGCTCGCCGAGGACTCTCCTGACCTGGGTGGTGGCGGCGGATTCGATCGCGAGTCGGCAGCAGAGCGCGATCATCTCGTCGGCTTCTTCGCGCGGAAGATTACGGGTGAGGCTCAGAGCGCGGGCGTCGTCGATGTAGCGGCGGACCGGGTTGATTGAAACCCGGACTTCGACTACAGATCGTTCCCGGCGCTGAACGTCGAGGACCGTCGCGGGAATCTGCAGGCGCCGCACTGCTTCTGGAAGCCGCAGGTCGTGGGTGAATACGATCACTTGCCTCGTGCGAGCGACGTCGGCGAGCACTCGAGCCAACCCATCGACCTTCGTCGGGTCCATCGACTGGACGGGGTCGTCGATCATCAGGAATCGGAATGGACTCTGTTCAGCTGTGGCTCGGGGGAGAAACAACGAGAGTCCGAGCGAGTGCAGCTCGCCCTGGCTCATGACCCCGAGAGCCGCTCCGGCGACACCGTCGACTGTCACGTCGAGGCTGACCCGTCGAGTTTGTGCCGTGCCTTCCAGTACGACACCGCCGAGCTCGACATTGCTCTGCTGCCGCAGTGTCGTCCAGACCCGCTGCGACAGTTCGGTCAGCGGTCGCATCCGCTCGTCGCGTAGTGCTACAGCCGCGTTCTTGAGCCAGATCTCCGCGGTCTTGACCGTCTTCAGTTCTTCGGCCGCGCCGACGCACGCACTAGCGCTGTCGGCCCAGGTGGCGACCTGTCGGGCAAGGGGTGACCACACGTCGTCGAGCCGAGCCAGTTCGGTGTGAGCACGGGTCTTCAGATCGGCAAATGCCTCGTGAACCCGCCGATGTCGGTCTCGCAGCTGGGCGGGCAGCGCTGCAGGTTCGGCGGTAGCGAGCTCGGCCCATTGCCGCCACGCGTTGACGGCGTCACCCGACTCGATCGGGCAGTTCGACAGGATCGCGGGGAGCGGTCTGATCAGCTGGCGAACGGCGGCCGATGCCGTGCTGTGCTGTCGTTCCGCCTCGGCGAGCTCTGTTGTGCGGGTCCGGATCTCGGCGACGGTCTGTCGAGCATTGCCTCGCCACCGTTCGTCGAGTTCACCTTCGCCGCACACTGGGCATCGGCAGTCGGCGCCATCCGTGAATTCCGACGCCAGCGTCAAGAGCTTCAGCAATTTGGCACTCGACTCGGCGTCCGAGGTTGCGGCTCCGAGGAGGCGACTGGTCGCGGTCGTG
The DNA here is from genome assembly GCF_053608345.1 of Nocardia sp. NPDC055050. NCBI lineage: Bacteria > Bacillati > Actinomycetota > Actinomycetes > Mycobacteriales > Nocardiaceae > Nocardia > Nocardia sp. NPDC055050. The sequence goes on along the minus strand of NZ_JBSGVG010000021.1, from coordinate 81,564 downwards.
AGTTGTGCAAGGGCTTCGGAGACGGCCTCTTCCGTCGGTAGCTCGACGGCTGTCACCGCCGACAGGGCTGATCCGGTTCCGGACGCCTCGCCGGAACCGACCACCGTCCGGGAAATGGCGTCGACATCGACAATGCGTGCCTGCAGCTGTTTTTCGACCACTCGTGCCCGATCGTCTTCGACGATCGCGAGTTCCGAGATCAGTGAGTCCTTGCCGCGCTTGACGTCCTTGAGTGCCTTGTCCAGGTCGAGGCGCTTGCGCTGCAGCGATGCCAGCGCGGTCGTCAGGTCATCGAGGCCGAGCAAGCTGTGTAGCGCGTCATACATTCCGCTCGGTGTCCCGTCGATGAGGGACCCCAGCTCGCTGTAGGACAGGAAGGGTCGGTACAGCTCGAGCGGCTGGGCGAGTTGCGAACGATCCAGTGGGCCGGCCTCACCCGACTTGCGTTTCGCAGTCCACTCTCCTGCGTCGAGAGCTGTGCTCGCACCCCAGCTTCCAGTGATCGTCAACGGGTTGTCAGGGCACTCGGTCTGCAGTTCGACAGCGATTCGTGGTGTCGTGCCCTCGTGCAGGTTTCGCCAACCGTCCTTCCAGATCTTGGACCTGTTCGCCCACCGCTGGTTGTCGCCAGTGAGCGCGAACTCTGCGGCCTCGGCGAAACTGGACTTGCCGCAACCGTTTCGGCCGACCACGAGCGTCAAACCGAGCGAAGGTTGTACGGGTAGACGGGTCTCACGTCCGATCCCTCGGAACCCGTTGACCGTGATCGAGCGGACGAACATCCCTGCCAACGCCCCACCCGCGTCGGACGTCGTGGGGGTAGCGCTCTCGGGGAAGGCTGCCAGTATCGTCTCGGCAACTGCCGTCGGCAACGTCGTGTCGACGGTCACGGCCGCTGTGACAAGGTCGATGAGCCGACCTGTTGAAACATCGGAAGTAGTGGTGGCGGATGGCGATTGCTGCATGGACGATCCCCCTGGTCGAATGAGTGGAGTCCCCACCATCGGTGAGGCTTGGAGCATGCCTATCGCGAGCTGACGAATTTACGGATCTCACCGCAGGTCTACCGAGAGTTGGGCTTCACGCCCTCGGCGAAACCGGTCGGAAATTCTGCGATGGTTCGGCTGCTGAGGTCTGGCGTCATGATCCAAGGTGAGTTGCCGGTCTTCGGCGACACCGTTCGGCGGACACGTTGTTCCTCGGCCGATAGCCATGCCGTCCACATCGCACAGACATAGTTGGCGACCGCCAGCGCACGGAATCGAGGTTCGTCGGCCTCGGGTGCGGCGAGTGCTGCGACCGGCGCAAATTGCGGACAAATCAGTTTCGTCTTTTCTCGCCGTGAATAGTTCGTGGTCGCCTCGAGGATGCGGCCTTGATGAGCAGTGATTCGGTCGAGGAAGTCGTCGAGGAAGTCGATGTGCTGTGCGTGCACCAGCTTGGGTGGGAGTTCGGAGCCCTGAGTGAGAACTACGCACCGATTCGCTGTGAGCGACTGGACCTTCGTGTTGTATTCAGGGTCGTTGTGCTCGATGACCACCGCATTAGTGTGGCGAACGAGGTTTTCGGTGCGGGTGGTCTGCCAGATGGCGGTGACGTCGGCGACCGGTTGCCTATCGACGATTGCGAAGCCGTGCACGGTTTCTCCCTGTGGTTCGGATTGATGGGGGCGCGGCAGTCGTCAGTCGCCGTCTGGTTCCAGCCACCGGACGATCCGTGCAGGAACGGTCCCCGCGGTGGGAATCGCCCGGGTCAGCATTGGTTGGATTCGCCGTACTTCACCACCGACAGCACGGCCTGTCCCTCGCCGATCGGGACGCCCGGCGCCGGGTTTTGTGCCACCACGACCCAATTGCGGTCCAGCACTTGGGCTCGTCCTTTCCCGGTCGCGTCGGTTGAACGGGAGAAGAAGACGCCGGCCGCTTGAATCCGGTTCTGCGCCTCCTGCAGATTCATTCACACCACCGCGGGCATGAGGACGGTAGGAGCAGCGACGGTAGTAGGCGGCGCGACCGGAACAACGGCCGTCGTCGGCGCGGCCGCGACTGCGGTCGTAGTCGGCACCATCCGGATGGGCGTGACCGATGGAGCACCAGTTGTCACCCGAACTGATGATGTGGCAATAGGAGTCGCCGTGTCGGTGCCTTGGCCTACACCGCACCCGGTGACAGCGACCATGGTCACGGCGCTGAATCCCAGTCCACGAACGAGCCTTGCCAACAGACCTGTCGAATTCCACTGTGCGGATTGGTAGTTCATCAAGACTTCTGCCTTCTCTTCGATGTGTATGCCGCCCTCTGGGAGGGCGATTGGACTTCGAGAACATGCTCAGGCGAACGGGGTGCTCACGGTCGTTTCATCGCGTCAAGGATGGCGACGATGATCCAAATCGGCAGCCACAGTCCGCACGTGACAAGTGTCAGGACCAGATGCAGACCGTGATTGACCCCGCGCCGGACGACGATCGGGCCCGCGCCGATCCCGTTGTTCTGGGTGATGGAGACGATCGGCATCGGGTAGCCGGGCGGCATCCCGTATCCATGCGGAACAGGTTGTGGCGCAGCGTGATAGTTGGGTATCGGTGGAGCGGATCGCGGCGGCACCGGGTGCGGTCGAGCGGGTGAGTTGGCGGCCGGGGCCGGGTGACGGGCTAAATAATGATTTGCCGCCAGGGTGGTCGGAGTATGGACCGCAGGCGGGTTTCCGGGGAGGCCATTCGGCGTGTCGATCGGATCGTTCATCGCCGTACTCCACTGAGGTGAGTCAGTCGGGTTCCGTTGAACCGCGCCAGATCTGCGAGATCGCGTACACCAGCCATTCGTGCCAGCGCGATCGCGATGTCGGCGGCGGCGGCCGCGTCGGCACCGGCGTCGTGGTGGTTGTCGAGGGTGATCCCGAGCGCCGCAGCGACCTGATTGAGCTTGTGGCCACCGAGCAGCAGCTGTCGCTTCGACCAGGCGTAGGTGCACCCGTACTGCCATCCCGGCAACATGACGCCGCTGAATTCACAAGCGCGGGTGAGGTTTCCCATGTCGAAGACTGCGTTGTGCGCTACCACCGGTAGGTCACCGATCGTGTCCAGAAGTTCAGGCAATCGCTGCGCGAAGGTGGGCTCCCCGGCCACCGTGCTCGGGGTGATCTTGTGGATTCCCATGTTGCGGGGCGCGAACTCGCCGACCGTCGCAGGTGGGCGGCACAACCACGAATGTGTCGCTACCCGAACGCCTTTGTGAACGACGGCGACGCCGATTGCGCAGATGCTGCCGTGTTTGGGGTTTGCGGTCTCGACGTCGAAGGCCGCGAAGGAGAGGTTGTCAGTCACTCGATTTCCTTTTGGGGTGGGCAGGCGGGGGGCTCGGTCCGCCGCGAGGGAATGGGATGGTTATCGACTGCGCAGCGCCCGTAGCGCCCACCGGACGACCGCGTGGGCCCGGAAACGGAGACGTTTGCCGTGGTCTGAGTAGGTCCGGCCCGCCGGACGTGGTGGCACGACCGCAGTGCCCCGCCGCGCCGGCGATCGCGCGGCGAGCTCGGCAGGGTTCGGCACCCGCCCTGATGCCGGAATATCGGTGAATCGGAGGCTGGTGGGGCGCGGTTCGAGCTGGCTCGTGCGGTATTCGTCCAGGGTCTGACTGGTCAGGTGCCAGCCGTGGCATCCGGGGCACTCGTAGGACCGCTTCTCCCGGCGCTGTGGGCCGAGGTTGGCTAGCACGAGCTCCGCATCGCCGCGATTGAAATACCGACGTTTTCCGCCGGCACACCGAGTGGTGGGTATTCCGGCGTACCGGCGCCGGAGGTCGGCGCCGCTGCGCACCGTGAGTTCACGGGTAGTGCGGTGCGGACGGCGGTGACCGCGATGCTTTCGATGGCTAGCCATGTCTCCCCTTCCCGAACGCTGCGACGTGGCGTTGCCGGTCGCTGTGCATCCGATGCGTGATAACCCCTGTCGCCCACAGTGATTCGTGGACGGGTGCGGCCGATCGGCCTGAGCGGAACTTTACGAGACAGTGAAAGCATTGTCAATCAATAGTTTGCGATTGACTTCCGCTTGCCTCTAGGCAAAGCTGTAGGAACACATAGTGTGTACATGTGGGATGGAGGAGGCTTATGTCGGAGACCGCACCGCTGGTGACCGCCGCGGAGATCTCCCGGTTGGCCGGTGTCACCCGCGCGACCGTGAGCAACTGGCGACGCAGGCATGCGAACTTCCCGGCCGCGTCGGGTGGCAGTGAGTCGCGGCCACTGTTCGACCTGACCGAAGTCCAGCGGTGGCTCGACGCGCACGGGGTCGAGGCGGCGGAAACGCCATCGGCGCGATTGCGGACGTTGCTGCGGACGCACGTACTTCCCGGACAGGTGCCGAGATTGATCGTGTCGCTGCCGGAGCTTCTCGAGACAGAGAGCGCCGCAGTGGAACTCGCGGATATGCCGGCCGCAGTCGGCGCAGCGATCAGGGCGCTGGCCATGGATTCCGGTCCGCGGGCGGTGCTCGACGTGCTGTCCGAGCGTGGGCTGGAGGAGGGGCCGACAACCGGGGTGTATTCGACGCCGATACCGATTGCCCGGCTGATGGTCGAGCTGGTGCTGGCGGCTGGAGTGACACCCGAGCGGATTCTCGACCCCGCCTGCGGTGGAGGAACGCTGCTGGCCGAAGCTGTCGGCACCGGCGCGCACGCGTACTACGGGCAGGACGTATTGCCGGTACAAGCCGAGCGCACGGCTGTCCTGGTCGGGCTACTGGCCCCAGCGGCCGAGGTGACGGTGCATACCGGTGACAGTCTGTTCGACGACGGCTTCGCTGGCCTTCAGGTCGACGCGGTCCTCACCAATCCACCGTACGGGCAACGTGATTGGGGTTCCGAAGACCTCGCGCTCGATCCCCGCTGGGAGTACGGACCGCCGCCGCGCAGCGAATCCGAGCTTGCCTGGGTGCAGCACTCCCTGGCGCATCTGCGTCCCGGCGGCGTCGCGTTGTTGCTGCTGCCGCCCGCGATGGCGATGCGGACCTCCGGTCGGCGTATCCGGGCGGCTCTGCTGCGGGCGGGGGCGTTGCGTTCGGTGATCGCCTTGCCGCCCGGCGCGGCCCAGCCTATGCATATCGGTTTGCAATTGTGGGTGCTGCGACGCCCTGACCCCGCGCTGCCAGTACCGGACGAGGTGTGGCTCGCAGACTGTTCCCTGCTCGCGGGCGTGGAACGCGGCCGGATCGACTGGGAGCTGCTCACCAATGCCGTCGTCGATGCGTGGCGTGGCTTCGAGGAGGGCGTGCCCGGCTCGGCGGTGATCGATGATGCGGCGACGCCGGTGCGGGTGATGGATCTGCTCGACGACGAGGTCGACCTCACGCCCGCCAGGTATGTGCGGGCCGCCCTTGACGCCGCCGGTCTCGCCGACACGGCCCGGCTGGCGCAGGTCCAACTGGCCGAGCGCGTAGACGAGTTGGTCTCTGTGACAAGTCAACTCGGCGACTGGCAGCGGATCGATAGCACCACGTGGCGCACCGCCACCCTCGCCGACCTGGCCGCAGGCGGCGCGCTACGCCGACTACAAGCGCAGCCGCTGCCCGAAGAGCGATCCACCGGTGAGGATGCAGGGCGTCCCGTCCTGGAGGTGCGTGATGTGGTGACCGGTACCGAGCCGACGGGTGTGCTGGGGGAGCAGTCGAGACTGTCCACCCAGCTCATAGAACTCAACGATGTGCTGGTTCCGCGGATCGCCGGAAGCCGATCGGAATCAGTGCGCGCCAGGGTGGCGGGAAAGTCCGATGTGGGCGCCGTCGTCGGTCCCCAGCTCATGGTGTTGCGCACCGAGCCGGCCCGCCTCGATCCCTGGTTCCTCGCCGGGTTCGTCGGCAGCCCCGAGAACTCGCACGCCACCATGGGCACCACGATCCGCAACGACCCGACCCGTATTCGCATACCGTTGCTCCCATTGGCGCAGCAGCAGCGTTACGGCGCTGCCTTCCGTCACCTGCACGACCTGCGGGTCACCGCCCGCCGCGCCGCCGACTCGGTCACCGAATTGGCGGGTCTGCTCGGCACCGGTCTCACAGCCGGCGCACTGGAACCACCGAACACCCCGGGCTCCGAGGAGCCGAAGCCGCAGAGAGGCAGGAAGTGAACACCAACAAGCACTCCGAACTGGCCAACCACGCGTGGTCGGTCGCAGACCTGCTGCGCGGCGATTACAAACAGTCCGACTACGGCAAGGTGATCCTGCCGTTCACCGTGATGCGCCGGTTGGAATGTGTGCTCGAACCGACCCGCGAGAAGGTGCATGCCGTCGCCCAGCAGATGAGTGGCGGCGATGTGGACGTCGACCCGTTCCTGCGCCGCGCCTCGGGCACCGCGTTCTACAACGCCACCGACCTGAGCCTGAAGAAGGTCCTCGGCGACCCCAACCACGTCGCCAAGAACCTGCTCACCTACATCGGCGGCTTTTCCCCGAACGCCGCCGAGGTGCTGGAGAAGTACGAATTCGCCCAGCAGATCCGCAAGCTCGACAGCGCTGACCTGCTTTACAAGGTGATCGGCAAGTTCGCCGACCTCGACTTGCGTCCCGAGGTGGTCTCCAACCACAACATGGGCTACATCTTCGAAGAGCTCATCCGCCGCTTCTCGGAGCAGTCCAACGAGACCGCCGGCGAGCACTTCACCCCGCGCGAGGTAATCGAGCTGATGGTGAACCTGCTCATCGCGCCCGACGCCGAACTGATTAAGATGCCCGGCGTCACCCGCCGCGTCCTCGACCCCGCCTGCGGCACCGGCGGCATGCTCAGCGCCGCTGAAGAACACATCACCGCGCTGAATCCGCAAGCGCGCGTGGAGGTCTACGGCCAGGAACTCAACCCCGAATCTTGGGCGATCTGCCGATCCGACCTGATGATCAAAGGTCAGAACCCTGGCAATATCGCTTTCGGCAACTCGTTCAGCGATGACGGCCACCAGCACCTCAAGGCCCACTACCTTCTCGCCAACCCGCCGTTCGGTGTGGAATGGAAGAAGGTGAAGGAGGCTGTCGAGTGGGAGCACAAGAGTCTCGGTGAGGCTGGCCGGTTCGCCGCCGGGCTACCCCGCATCAACGACGGCTCGCTGTTGTTCCTGCAGCACATGTTGAGCAAGATGAACCCGGCCTCGGCTGGCGGTAGTCGGGTCGCCATCGTCTTTAACGGCTCACCGTTGTTCACGGGCGCCGCTGAGTCCGGTGAATCCAATATTCGCAAGTGGATCATCGAGAACGATTGGCTGGAAGCGGTTGTCGCGCTACCGGATCAGCTGTTCTACAACACCGGTATCTCGACATATTTCTGGATCCTCACCAATCGTAAGGCCCCCGCGAACCAGGGCAAGGTGGTGCTACTGGACGCGCGGGAGTACTCGGAGAAGATGCGAAAGTCGCTCGGCGACAAGCGTAAACGAGTGTCAGATTCGCAGATCGAGGACATCACGGTGCTGTACCGCGACGCCATCGATGCGGCAGCCGATCCGGAGCACGCGCAGCACGGTAAAGTGAAGGTGTTCGACAATAGTGACTTCGGGTACCGGCGGATCACCGTCGAACGCCCTCTCACGTTGCGGTTCGAGCTCACGGAGGAAGCGCTCGACAAGCTGGAGAGCTCCGGTCCGATCGGAAAGCTCTACTCCGATACCGCAGCCTTCCGGAAGCTGTTGCAACCGTTGGCCGGGACCGGATGGAAGACCAAAACCGAAACTATCAACACGCTGAAAGACGCAGTGGTCGGAGCCGGCGAACCATGGCCCTCCGGCGCGCCATTCGCCAAGGTCCTCCGTGATGCCGTCGGAATCCGCGACGCGCATGGGGAAGTTCAAATGATCAAAGGCGAACCCGAACCTGACCCGGAGCTGCGCGACTATGAAAACGTTCCGCTGAAGGAAGATGTCGAGGAGTACCTCGCACGCGAAGTTATTCCACATGTTCCACATGCGTGGATCGACCACAGCAAGACCAAGGTTGGCTATGAGATCCCATTCACGCGGCACTTTTATGTGTACGAACCTCCGCGGCCATTGGCGGTGATCGACGCTGAATTGCGTACGCTGGAATCGGAGATTAAGATGCTTCTCGAGGGGGTGACTCGTTGAGCGGCGGCAACATCGCGCCGTGGCTGGTGGCCGCCCGTTGGCCAACCGTGCCGATCCGACTTGTTGCACGGTTAGGCTCCGGGCACACGCCGAGCCGCAAGGTTCCGGAGTATTGGGAAGACTGCACGGTTCCTTGGGTCACCCTCGCGGATGTTTGGCAGCTCAGGGGTGGCGGCGTGGACGTAATCTCGACAACCAAAGAGAAGATCAGCAAGGTTGGGATGGCGAACTCATCTGCGACGTTGCATCCGGCTGGCACTGTAATCTTGTCGCGAACAGCATCGGTTGGGTTTTCGGCGATAATGGGTTCTGCGATGGCGACCAGTCAGGATTTCGCAACATGGACATGTGATTCTCGGCTGGACTCCCGATTTCTCCTTCACGTTCTCAGGGGTATGGCGCCTGATCTAAAGCGCGTCGCGATGGGGTCCACTCACAAGACGATCTACATGCCAGACATCGAGCAGCTTCGAACCCCATTGCCTCCGCTGGAGGAGCAGCGCCGCATCGCAGATTTCCTCGACGCCGAAACCTCCCGCATAGACCAGATAGTTCGCATTCGCCGAGATCAACTTTCGCTAGTCGATAGCTCAGAGGTAAGTCGCGCATTCGATGCAATTCGAGGGCGCAATGTGGATGGTCAACGGAAGGAGAGTGGACTTCCGTGGTTGGGCTCGGTACCGCAGGCCTGGAGAATTGCCGCAGTCAGCTATTCATTTGACGTCGAACTGGGCAAGATGCTGAACCAGGACAGAGTGGCCGGGGAGTATCTCCGGCCGTACCTCAGGGTCGCGAACGTGCAATGGGACCATCTCGACATGGAGAGCCTCGCCTATATGGATTTTCCTCCGGCGGAGCAGGAACGCTATCGTCTTCGCGCCGGAGACTTACTTGTGTGCGAGGGTGGTAGTTGGCCAGGGCGTGCAGCGCTTTGGGATGGCTCGATCAACGAGATATACTACCAGAAGGCGCTACATCGGATTCGGGCTCGTGGCAACGATCTGTCGCGCTGGTTGTATTACTGTTTGCTGGTGGCAGAACGGCTCGGAGTATTTGCGGTCCAGGGAAATACCAGCACGATGACGCATTTGACTCGTGAACAGCTGAAACCGCAGCGATTTCCTTTTCCTGATCCAGGTTTGCAGGCGGTGGTCGTTGCAGAGTTGGATAGCGCGCATCGGCGTGACGTATCGATGAAGTCGCTGCTGATTCGTCAGATGGAACTTCTCGCGGAACGCCGCCAATCGCTCATTACGGCCGCGGTAACCGGCCAATTCGACGTCTCCACCGCCAGTGGCAGAAATACCATCCAGGGGGTATAACCGCATGAGTCCAGTCCATAGCGAACTCGTCTTCGGCGACGCCATTGTCGCCGCCATGCTCGATAGTGGTTGGCGCGTGGGCAATCCGCATGAGTATCGCGCGGACGTGGGCTTGGATATGGGTGAACTGTTCACCTTCATCGCCGCTACCCAGCAGCCGGAGTGGGATGACCTTGTTCTCTACTACGGCGGCGACGCCGATGAAGCCCAGCGTGGTTTCACCCGGATGCTGGATCAGCAGTTGAACTCGAAGGGCCTGATCGAGGTTCTGCGGTCGGGCGTGAAGGATCACGGGGTCCGTATTCGGGTAGCGTATTTCAAGCCGAACCTAGTGACCTCCGAGGATGCCCTCGACAGCTACCGGGCGAACCGGCTGACGGTGGTGCGGGAGCTGCCGTATGCCACCAAGCTGGCCGACAAGGGCAACCGTCTTGACCTGGCCTTGCTGCTCAACGGAATCCCCGTCGCCACTGCCGAGTTGAAGAACCCCCTCACCGGTCAAACCGTCGAGGACGCGAAGAAGCAGTATCGCGAGGAACGGGATCCGAGCGAGCTGATCTTCCGGCAGCGGGTGATCGCGAACTTTGCGGTCGACCCGCTGCTGGCATTCGTCACCACCCAGTTGAAGGGCAAGAACACCCGGTTCCTGCCGTTGAATACCGGATCGGAGGGGCCGGGACAGCCGGGTGGGGCGGGTAATCCGAGTCCGGTGGACGGCAAGCACGCGACAGCGTATCTGTGGGAACAGATCTGGCATCCGGACAACTGGCTGGACCTGCTGGAACGGTTCGTGCATACCCAGTCCTCGTCCGGCCCGTCGGGCAAGTCGACCCGTTCGACGATCTTTCCGCGCTATCACCAGTGGGATGTGGTCAAGAAGCTCACCACACATGCCGCGAAACATGGTGCGGGACATAACTATCTAGTGATGGCCTCGGCCGGCTCCGGGAAGTCGAACACCATCGGCTGGCTCGCACACCGTCTCACCGATCTGCACACACCGACTGACGCCGCCCAGCTCGATCCGGCGGCGCACGCGGCCGGATTGCAGCCGGGAACACCGGTATTCGACAAGATCATCGTGATCACGGACCGGCGCAACTTGGACAGCCAGCTCAGCGAAACCGTGGGCGGGTTCGAACGGGTGCATGGTCTGGTGGTCAAGATCGACGAGAAGCTGGGCGCCAAATCGGGGCAGCTCGCGAAAGCTCTCTCGCAGGAATCCGGGAAGATCATCACGGTCACCTTGCATACCTTCCCCGCGCTGCTGGACTACCTGAAGCGCACACCGACCGAACTGCTGGGCGGGCGGTTCGCGATCATCGTGGACGAGGCGCACTCCTCACAGTCCGGTGATGCGGCGACGGCGGTGCGGGCCGCGCTGCGCGACCTCGGGCTCGACGCTGACGACGAAGACTCGGGCTCCGTCGAACTGACGGTGGACGAACGGTTGCGGCGCAAAGCCGAGGACCGCAGCCAGGCGGGCAACCTCTCCTACTTCGCGTTCACCGCGACACCGAAAGCCAAGACACTCGAGGCATTCGGCACGTTGGTTGGCGACAAATATCAACCGTTCCACACCTATTCGATGCGCCAGGCCATCGAGGAAGGCTTCATCCTCGACCCGCTGCGCAACTACACCACCTACAAGACTTTCTACCGTCTGGTCAACGACAACCCCGACGACCGCGAGGTGCCCGAAGCGAAGGCGAAATCGCTGCTGGCGCGGTTCGCTGTCACCCACCCGTCGACGGTGCACCAGCAGGCACAGGTGGTTGTCGAACATTTCATCGCCCACACCCGCGGTCGGCTCGGGGGTCGCGCGAAAGCCATGGTGGTCACCGACTCTCGTAAGAGCGCTGTCGCGATGACCCGCGCCATCCGCGACCATCTCGACCTCACCGGCTACGGCCAGCAGTACCCGGATCTCGGCGTGCTCGTTGCCTTCTCGGGCCCGCTCGACTTCGAAGGGGAGGAGACGAGTGAATCGAAGGAGAACGGCGGGCTCTCCGAATCCCAGCTGCCCAAGGCCTTCGGCTACACCCGCGCCGACGACATCGCCACCCGCTCCGGTGGCAAAGGCCAGCAGGAATACCGAATCTTGGTGGTCGCCGAGAAGTATCAGACCGGGTTCGATCAGCCGCTGCTCACAACCATGTATGTGAACAAGTCACTCAAGGGCATCGCGGCGGTGCAGACGCTCTCGCGGCTCAACCGCACCCAGGAACGCAAGACGCAGGACGACCTGGTGGTCCTCGACTTCGTCAACGACGGTGAGGACATCCAGAATTCGTTCCGGCCGTATTACGAACAGGCCGAGTCGATGCCGACCGACCCGAACCTGCTCTACCTCGCGCAGGACAAGGTACTGGTCCCGCCGATCCTGCTGCAGGCCGAGATGCGCGCCTTCGCCGACGCCTATTTGCAGGCTGAACAGCAGGCGGCCGGTTCGCAGGCGAAATGGCAGAAGCTGCACGCCGAGCTGTATGTGCACCTGGCTCCCGCAGTGAACCGCTTCGCCGAACTCCTACACAGCGACGACGAAGACGACGTGGACCAGGCGGAAGCCTTCCGATCCGACCTCAAGGACTACGTCCGCAAGTACGGGTTCCTCGCCCAGATCGTGCCCTACCGCGACATCGACCTCGAACTGCTCCACCTCTACGGCAAGCACCTGCTCAATATGCTGCCCCGGCGGTCCGACGGTGGCGTTGATGTCGGCGAGGTTGATCTCAGCTACCTGAAACTGCAGAAGACCGGCGAACTCGACCTGAGTCTCAGCGCCGACGGCGCGGTGGTGCTGCCCGGATTCGGCGATGGCACCGGTGGTGCGCAGGAACCGGAGAAGTCGCTGCTCTCGGAACTGATCTCGCAGTTCAACGAGCGATTCGGCACCGAATTCACCGAGGCCGACGTCGCCGCACCGTTCCAGCAGGCGCTCGACGACCCCGACCTGCAGCTCGCGGCCCTCGCCAACAGCAACGAAGAAGACTTCCAAGGCAAGTTCGAGGAAGTCTTCGAGAACAAGATGATCGACAACTACGCCACCCAGGTGGACCTCGGTAAGCGGTACTTCAGCAAATCGGACCCGAAATTCAAGGCGACCCTCGATCGGCAACTCGGTCGGGCTGCGTGGCGGATGATCAGAAGGCAACATGGTGACACAGGGGCGGCATGAGCCGCGATAACGCAGCAGGGGACTAGATGCGGGAACTGATCGACAAACGCTACGAGCTGACCGCGCTGATCAGCTCGGGCGGCATGGGCGCGGTGTGGCGGGGCTACGACATCGTGCTTGACCGGCCGGTCGCGATCAAACGGATCCGGGTGGACCAGGTGGAAACCGGCGAACTCGCCAAGGAGTTCACCGAGCGATTTCGCCGCGAAGCTCGGGTCACCGCCCGCATCAGGCACCACGGAGTGCCGCAGGTGTACGACGCGGTGCTCGATGCCTCGTTCGAAAATGTCTACCTGGTCATGGAATTGATCGATGGTGTCACCCTGCGCGACTACCTCGACCCCGATGCCCAGCTGCCACTGTCGTGGGTCGCGGCGGTCACGGCGCAGATCGCCACCGTGCTCTCGCACGCGCATGCCTTACCGGTCGTGCACCGAGACCTCAAACCCGACAACGTGCTCCTCACCCGCGACGGCTCGGTGAAGGTGATCGACTTCGGGATCGCCGCCATTCTGGATCAGAGCGCGGCCAAGATCACTCGAACCGGTCAGCAGATCGGCACGCTGCGCTATATGTCGCCGGAACGTATTCACGACCACCCGGTGACGCCCCGCTCCGATCTGTACTCGCTGGGATGCCTTATGCATGAAATGGTGGTTGGAAAACCACTTTTCGAGCACGATTCGCCCTACGAGGTGCAACGTATGCACATCGAGGTAGCTCCGTTGGGCCTGCGTGAATTCCGCGGCGATGTTCCCGTAGACTTCGAGCGACTGGTGCTGGCCCTGGTGGCCAAGGATCCGCGCGACCGCCCTGCCGATGCCTACGCGGTCTATGAACGCCTGCTGCCATTCCTGCCCGCGCCGGGAGCCCCGATCCCACCCGGTGAGCTGTATCTCCCGGGACTGCCCGACCCTACTCGGATCTTCCGCCGCCCCAACGCCCCACTGGAAACTTCGCAGGTCGAGCCGACCCAAGTGTCCGCCGCTCCCGTGCAAATCACCGCGCCGCTGACACCACTGCACCTGCGCACTGCGATCGACACCGCCCTGCATCGATACGAGGAACTGGTCGAGGCCGACCGCTTCGCGCAGGCCGCGGATGCCTTGATAGCGGTCATCAACAGTGCCGCCGACGCTCGGGGTGCCGACCACGTCGATGTGCTCGAGCTCCGCCGAAAGGTGGTCGGCGCGTGGGTTCTCGGTGGCGAATACCGCCGGGCTCGAACAGAATTGGAATCGCTCGCCGAGGCCTACCGGCGCACAGAAGGCCGGTTCAGCGAGTCGGCGTGGGAGATGCGTTCGATGGCTGCGAGTTGTCGCATGCAGATCGGCGATATCGACGGCGGTTTCGCGGTCATGAACCAGCTGCTGAGCGATATCGTCGCCGCGGGCGGCGACTGTAGCGAGGCTGCCCTGGAAATGCGGCTGTCGCTCGGTGAGCTGTACTTCGATGCCGGTGCGTCCGCCGACGCGCGCCGGATACTCCAGCCGCTGCGCGATGATCTGCTGGTATTGCGTGGCCCGGATAATCCATTGTCCGCGCAGGTTTCGGCGTTGCTCGATGAGCTCTGAGGAGAGGCGAGTGTGACTGTTCCGGTCTCGAGCGGCGCTTCACATCGGCACCTCGTCGGACTGCAGCTGCTTCAGCTCGGCGGGGCTGAGGCGCTGGGTCGAATCAGCGCGGCCGTATGGGGAGAATCGGACTCCCTCGGCTTCGAGGAGGTGGAGCGGCCGACCAGGAAGCGTCGTACCAGCAGGGACTCGATGGACAGCAGTGCTCGGGCCACGCAGGATGAAAATCGCTCACCGCTGGTCCAATGACTTCTTCGCCCGAACCATCTTGTCGAGCAGCTGTTGCTGCCACACCGCTTGCTGTTCCCGCGAACCGATGTAGCCAGCCGGTCCGGTACTGCGATGGTGGGTCCTATGTAGCATCCGATTGGTTCGCGGGTACTGCTGCGCGAAGTGGCCCCATGCTTGTCGGGGTAAGTCGCCGAATATGAAGATTGACCGCAGGCGGGGCAACCGAGCGATCACCTGAATCAAAAGATCTGCTCCTTCCCTGAGCATTCTCGCTTGTTCGGTACCGGAGTGACTCCGGAAATTTCCGACATACCAGGGGTATATATTCCACGGGACGCAGTCGCGGCGGTCGATTCCGGAAAATTCGAGCGCGGCTGAGATCCGCTCCGCCGCCACGTCGGTGTTGTCGGCCGACAGGAATCCAGAGCCTTGCGCGACATCGTCGCGAGTCTGGCGTCCGGGCGATAGCGTCAATAACATCAGTCGTGCCTGAACTCCACCGAACTCAGGGGATACAAGCGGCACGAACCGCTCCGGATACCGATTTCTGAGCTCACCCACATAGCTGTTGAGTTCGGTGATATGGGGTTCGCGTGCCAACGCCTTGGTGGCAGCTCGATGCTCCGGGTGCCGCATCTGCCGAAACCTGGACTCCATTCGACCTCCCACGTCGACGAAATCGGATCACCGAGTACCTGCGATTGCTGCAATCATCCAACGCCGGCGGTAAGGCGTGGTTGGAAAGGTCACTACTCGGCGTCTTCCGTGGAATCCTCGAGTTGGTCGAGAACCCGCCCAGCCAGATCCGCCAAGGTTTCTCCGCTTTGTGTCATCCACCGGGTCGTGCCTTGGTTGGCGACCGGTCGACCCGTCCATTCGGCGAGCTCCCACATGTGCGCGATAAGACCAGACGGGGAGTATTGGTTGCCGTCGGCCGCCCACAGGACGGGGCGCTGCCGGTGCGCGACCCACGTTGCCCGTGTGCGCTTGGGATCCGCAGCCAGCCAGCTCGCCAATGCCGCTGTCTCCACCGGGAAGTTGTCTGACAGGACGAGTACAGTGCCCTCGGCCAGAATCCCCTTGTCTATCAACACTGTCACGGCGTTTGGGCGGCGGCGGGGTCGTGGTGCGGTGCTCCTGCGGTACTGACGTGCCTTCGCATCCGAGAACGGTGTGTCGCCGGACAAAACGTACTCAGCAATCTCTCTGCATCGGTCGATGTCCGAGCACACCGCCTGCAGGCGCGCACGGTCCCCGAAACGCTCGTCAATTGTCGTCGCCACTTGTGGAACCAGCTGCTTCACCAGGTCTGGAACTCGTCCGATCGCCTGAGCGGACCATGCCAGATCGGGATCGGCCTCATCGAATCCGTCCGCGTCGAGTTTCCGGAACACGAGATGGGTCAGCAGATACATACCGTGATCCATCAGAACCACCCCACGGCGCGCAAAATGACTTCGCAATTGATGCAAGGTGCGCTGCACGGCGCGCAGGATCAGTACCGCGTTCCACAACTGGTAGACGCTGGGCCGCGGACGGAACAGTACATCGTGAATGCCCTGAGAACCGCGCTCCCACAACACATCCAACGTGGTCGCGATTCGCGCCGCGTATTGACTGTCAGGGTGAGCGCATGCCAGCGCGCACGCTGCCTCCACCACCGAACAGCCCGCGTCCGCAGGCGGCTCGAGTTCACCCCGCCGCACGCTGTATTCGAGTCCGAGTTCGGCGCGCATCTCCTCCATGATTGCCGCGTGCAGGGGCTCTAGAGCGATGAAGTCGCGTGCCTCGACCCGGTTCTGACGGTTGGTCGCCTGCGTTGTTCGCTTGGCGAAATCTTTCGCCGCGCCGGTAACGATGATGCGCACGCTGACCTGCGCCTCTCCGGCCGCATCGTCGTGGCGAACAGCTTCTGCAATCGACTTCACGGTTTGCGCGCCGTTGACGACGCTTGCTCCACGCAGCATCAGTGACAGTGGCCGATTATGCGGTGATCGCATGTTGTGTGCGGTTCGTTCGACTTCCTCGCAGAGCACTGTGACGCCGTTGTTGAAGTACCAGAAGTTTGCGGGCTCCTCAGTCAATGTCGTGATCAGCTCATTGTTGATAGGTGTCCGACCGAGAGGATTTCGAATGTTAGCGCTGAAGAGATCTGATCCGGTTTCGACCCAGCGAGCGATATCTGCGGCGTTCACCACGCCATGGAAGGACGGATGCGGCGATCCGATCTCGAACCACGGGAACAGCTCCACGTCCAGATTCACCGGCGGCGGCGTCAAATCGCTTCGGATCGACTCCCACACCTCGCGGGCAAGGATGATCCGATGGTCGAGGACGTTGCCGTGTCGATTGAACTCTTTCTCTCCATTGACCAACGCGTCGGTAAAGCCGGCTGTTACCTCGTCGGCCCGCATCAGCACAATGACTTGAGTAACAGGAACCGGCCGCCGGTTCATCTCAGCGTGGGCGTGTGCGGCGAGTGCGCGGCCGCGGGGGTTGAACGGCTCGAAGTCGCCATCGTCGATCAGCCGCAACCCCGCCAGCAACTCCATGACCGCCGAACGATCGCT
Organism: Nocardia sp. NPDC055050; assembly: GCF_053608345.1. Classification (NCBI taxonomy): domain Bacteria; kingdom Bacillati; phylum Actinomycetota; class Actinomycetes; order Mycobacteriales; family Nocardiaceae; genus Nocardia; species Nocardia sp. NPDC055050. The sequence continues at coordinate 64,587 of NZ_JBSGVG010000021.1, read as the reverse complement.
GTGTGCTTTACCTGCCTTGCTCCATTTCGCCTGGACGAGGTAAATGTGCGGGTCCGTGCCATCGACCACCGCGATCGCGTCGATGCCCTGGTCGGACGCCCCGTCGATCACTGTGAGGGCGGCCTCGTGGTGACTGAATCCGGTGACGACCCTGACGGCCTGGGCGGTGAGCGCGCGTGACAGCGCGCGCGGTTCGACCTCCGCGGGTGGCCGACCGTCGAGATCGCTGATATCCAATAGCGCGGAGTCGATATAGATATCCCGGAGTGCCCGATCGACCTGGCGAACCTGGGTCGGCATGGTGACTTCGCCGTGTGCGCTGGTCAATCTCATCCCTCCTGACGGCCATCGGCCCGTGATCCCGAACTTGCAGAAATCCTGCAACGAGCATCGACCCCTACTGCACGTGCCCGTACTCACATCCTGACAGATGGACCAGGGCGCTGCGCCGAGTGGCTCGGATCCTATTCGCCTCGGCGACAGTGAATCTGGCTCGGTGAGGAGTCGAAAGGAGCCAGTCGACAACCTGGAGCCGGTCCACGATGGCTAACCCTCCGGATCGGACGATTGGTCGTCCAGCTACTCGGTCGGTACTTGTCAATGCCCACATCAACTTGGTGGCAGACGCTCCTGAAAACGCGAAAGTTGTTGTGGGGCAAGACGCCGGGTAGCGGAAGCTGACTCAATCCTTGTCGGACCCGTCGCTCGGTTGCTGCCTTCGTCCATCGCGAGTTCGCTACCGAGTAGCCCGTCCGCGAGCGTGTACCGAGCGTTCTCCTTCGAGTGGAGCGCCGCCCGCAGGGACTCGATGCGCGATTCCCGGTCGACCAACGTGGTGACGATCGACTGTTGTTCTACCAGCGAAGGGATAGGGACGGCGAGTTCGGCCAGGCTGCAGCGCTGATGGTCGGTGCGATGTGGGCCGAAGCGGTTGTCCGATTCGTGCTGTGGTGGCTCGACTCAGTAGAAATTCCAGCAGGTAGCGCGGATCAATGGCGGGCAGCCCCTCGTCGTTGATCTTGGTGCACTTCGGCCATCGAGTCCGCTATTGATGCGGCACGCACACAGCTGACCATCACCGGCGCGGAGGAGACTACTGCCGCGACACAACGGCTGCGTAGGTCCGGGCTGCCGGGTCCGGGCGAGCATGTTCCCTATCCGACTCCTTTTCCCACGCCGACAACCCTGATTGCCCGACCGCGATGACCAGGCTATCGCTCAACCCCATGCTCTCCGGCTCTGCTCGATTCGGAACATGCTGTCCCGCAATACATATCCCGCACAGCCATCCATCACGACTTATTCGTCGCAAGGATGCTGATAGGTCTCTGGACGATCAGCTGGCCGTCAGCTGTCCGCGAGTTCTGGTTGACCGCATCGAGTTGCTTGTGCGACGAGCAGGTTGCGAAGTTGTTCGGGGATTTCTGTGCGGATGCCGGACAAGCCTTGCCAGATGGTGGGAACTTGCGTGGTGATGGTGCCTACAAGGGTTTCCAGGTTGTCGGCTTCGTTGAGGAGGGTGAGGGAGCGGGATCGAGCGGCGAGGTCCTGGCGGAGAAGGATTTGTATCAGGGTTGTGGCGCAATCGGCTGTGGGGGCGGCTTGGACTGCGGCTCGGAATTCGTTGTCGGTGAGGGTGTTTATGGTGTTCGCGAGGGTGTCGTGGGTGGTGGTGGGGAGGTCGTTGAGGAGGGGGAGGGCTTCGGGCCAGAGGTTGTGGGTGGCGGTGGCTTCTATGGCGGCGGTGAGGTAGGCGGGGCGGTGCATTACCGGGAGGGAAGCCAGGCGTTTGCGGTCCGGGTCGGAGAGGGCGAGGGCTACTGGCAGGAGGGTGGGCCAATGACTTTCGGCGTGGGCTTGCTCTATGAGGGTGGTGAGGGAGTCGTCGGGTTCGGTGGCTACTCGGGCGGCGACGGTGTGGAGTTGGGTGGGGGAGAGGTGGGTGGCTAGGGGGAGTAGGGAGAGCCAGAGGTTTTGGGTTAGGGCTAGGTCGGCGATTTTGGTGAGGAGGGTGGGGTTTTGCATGGCTGGGCGTTGGGCCAGGCGTTGTAGGGGGTGCGGGGACATGCCTGCTGCTACGGGGAGGAGGGTGTCCCAGGCGTCGACTTCTTCTACTGCGGCGATTAGGCCGTCGATGACTTCGTCGTCTTGGGCGGCTACGACATCTGCCAGTTTTGAGCGTTCGGTGGGGCCGAGGAGGGCTAGCAGGGTGATTGCTTTGGGCCATTCGCCTGCGTCGTGGGTTGCGCGGATGACACCGGGGACTCGGTCGGTGACGATGGTGAGGAGGCGGTCGGCTGCTGAGGTTTCCTCGAGGTAGTAGCCGACCTGGAGGATGTCGAGGTCGGAGGCGTGGGGGAGGGCTGCGCGGAGGACCGAGTCGGGGACTGAGCCTGCGAGGTTGCCCATTGTCAGGTAGTCGCCGCGGCTGATCAATTCGCTGGCGACGGCTGCGGCCATCGGGCCGGGGACCTGGGCGATCAGTTCGACTGCTCGGCGGGGGTCGAGGGTGAGGGTGGCGTCGGCTAGGAAACTGGGGGAGAGGGCGCTGGCGATGGCTACGGCGCGGGCTGGGTCGACGGAGCCGGCGAGTGCGGCGGCGAGGACGGGGCCGAAGGCGGCTTCGGTGATCTTGGCGGCGATGGGGGCGGGGACCAGTTTGGCGGCGGCGCCGACTCGCTGCATGCGGCGGGCTTCGCGGCGGGCGGTGAGATCGGTGATCTGGTCGCGGAATTCGCGGAGGGCCGCGGGTGGGAGGGTGGCGAGGAAGGCCAGGTCGGCGGGGTCGCGGTCGAGGACGCGGGCCAGTTTGGCTAGTTCGACGGTGGTGTGGTGGGTCGCGGTCATAGTCCGAGCACCTTCTTCACGGCGGGGCGGGCCAGGCGGGGGATGAGGCGCATGCCGGTGTCGAGGGCGTCGTCGAGGGCGGCCTTGCGGTGGTCGAGGGCGGCGCTGACGTAGTTGTCGAGGAGGGCCAGCTCGTCGGGGGTGAGGGCGGCGAAGTCGGGTGGCGGTGGGGCGCCGAGTGTTGCGGTGAGTTGGCGCAGGGCATCCGACACGGACCGTCTCCTTCGATGCGATGTCCGGAAGTTCGTACTGCCGGTACGGACAACGATACTGCCGGTACGACTCATCTTCTGTAAAGAGTCCTTTGCCCTCGGTGCGTGGATCACCTCAATCGTACTGCTGGTACGTGTATGGTTCTCGACCGTGACCCGCGCCAGTCGACGACCTCCGCCGGTGAGCCGGGATGTCATCGTCGACGCCGCGATTCGGGTGCTCGATCGTGACGGGCCTTATCCGAGCATGGATGCTTTCGCGGTCGAGGCCGGGATCACGAAGCCGCGGCTGTATCGGCAGTTCACCGACAAAGGCGACCTTTACGCGGCCATCGGTATACGATTCGCCGACTCGGCGTTCGCCGCGACGGGAACGGACCTGACCCTGCTGTTGCAGCCACCCAACGTCGCTATCGATCGCGCGCTCACTGACTATGCCGTCGGAATTCTGGCCCACCCCAATGTCTTCCGGTTCCTGACACAGACGAGTGCGAATCGTGAGGGCGCGACAGGCCAGTACGACCTCGCCAGTGCGGTGGCGGGTCGCTTCGCGGAAAGGGCTCGGGCGGTGGCGGGCTCGATTCCCCTGGATGCCGAGGGAATCGAATATCTGGCGCGGGCGATCGTCGGTGTGATGATCGTGCTGACCGATCTGTGGCTGAGTGACGCGAAACCGGATTCCGCAGAATTCGTCAGCAGGGTGCACGAATTGGTGTGGGGGATGATCGATGCGTTTCTGCGCGGGCGAGGGATCACGGCGGAACCTGGGGTGCCGATCTTCGTCACCCTGGCGGCATTGAGCCCGGACGAAGCCTGAGACACGCGACACGAGACCGGACACAACCGGCGGCATCGGCACTCGGCGTTATAGCTGACCGGTCCGACTACGCAGCCCGCCGCCGGCCACAGCCGTCACCTCATGACTGGCGGACTGTAGTCGTTCGTGGCTGGCGGTGAGGCTGCGACGTCGGGCGTGCGTTCCGATGCGGTGATCGGAGTCCAGGTCATCGTCGTCGGCTAGTCGATGGGATGGGTGGTGACCTGTCGGGGTTGGGCCGCTGGGGGACTCAGCCCAGGCGGCGGATGTCGCCGCGGACTCGGTAGAAGCCGCCGCGGGCGGATTCGGAGACGGCGTCGACGACGTAGCGGGCGCCGGCTAGGCGGATGTCGCGGGGGAATTGGACGTTCCAGCCGGGGTCGTAGCCGGGGGAGATGACGTGGACGCGCAGGGAGTCGCCGTGTTGGAGGCATTCGACGATGACGCCGGTGCCGACGTCGGTGGTGAGTTCGAGGGTGGTGCTGGGGGCTACGGCCGAGAATTCGGGGGCTTTCACCGAGCGGGTGGTGGGGAGGACGCCCTGGTCGGCGTCGCGGATGGCGGATTCGCTGACGTCGAGGCAGGACAGGGCGCCGGAGGTGGTGACCAGGTAGAGCTTTTCGTCGTGGTACTGCATGGAGTAGGCGGAGCCGCAGCCGGTGGCGAGTTTCCACAGGCGGGTGCCGGTGGCGTCGAAGCAGTAGACCGAGGAGTGGGAGTCGCCGGCGAAGACATAGCGGCCGTCGGGGGAGGCGGCGCAGGAGAAGACGGCGGCGTCGCACTGGTAGGTGCGGGTGGCGGTGCCCTGCTTGGTGATTTCCTCGACCTGGTTGTGGGAGGTGCCCGCGTAGACGGTGTCGGATTCCTGCCAGCCGAACAGGACCGCGCCACGGGTGGACGAATTCCACTGGGAGCGGCCGGTTTCCAGGTGGTACCTGGTGACGCCGGCGCTGTGGCCGTGGTAGACGCCGGTGGGGTCGACGCGGACCATCCAGCCGGAGTTGCCCTTGCTGCGGGCCGACCAGAGGGATTCCTCTTCGTGGTCGATGACGGTCAGGCCGCCCGCGGAGTCGGAGGCGGCGAGGATGCCGTCGTGGATGTCGAGCCAGTAGACGTCGTCGGCGGAGACGTCGTAGGCGGCGCGGGGGACTTTGCCGGACAGGTCGTAGACGCGGCCGTCGTCGCAGCCCGCGTAGATCCAGAAGTCGTCGGCGACGATGCATTTGACCGCGTCGGGCAGTCTGTAGCTGTTGGTGACGACGCCGGCGGGGGAGAGGGTGAAGACCTCGCCGTCCTCGTTGCCGACCCAGCAGCGCTGCTCGTCGACGAAGATGCCGAAGGCGGCGGCGCCGGAATCGAAACGCCACAGCACGGGGGCCGACTTGGCGGTGGAGCGCTGGCTGGTGATGCTGCGACGGGTGACGGTGCGGCGTTCGCGCGCGCCCATGACGGCGGGGGCGTAGCCCTTGCGAACCTTTTCGCCGATCTTTTTCTGCGCGGCCGACTTCGCCTTGTCCTCGGTGGCGAAGGAGCTCGCTTTGGACTGACCCTGCTCGCCGATGCGTCCGTAGCGGATGTTGACGTTCGTTCCGGTGACGACTACCTCGTAGAACTTGTGCGAGGAGCCCGCGTCGTCGGACAGTTCGAGATAGGTGGTTTCGGCGGTCATGCGTCCTCGCTGAGCTCGTGGAGATCGAATGCACGAAAAGTAGCAAGGGGCACCGACATTCGGTGCGGTGCTCGTCAGAGGTGGTATGTCCGGCAGCCGGTGGGGTGGACGGATGCAGTCCGAGTGCGCTGGACCGCTGCCCGGCGAACAAGCCGATAGCGCGCGTCGGAAGTTCGACCCGACTACAGAATCCGGCTCCCAGATGGTGGGATCGAAGGGTTTCCACGCAGACGCGGGATCGCGGAGGACCTCGCGATGCCGATCCTTGACGGGTTGGTCCCGGAGAGGTGGGAAACCACTGCGCCGATCATCGCGACAGGCCGTCTTTGTAACGACACGCGGCGAAAGGATTGCGGGATCGCGCTGGGTGATAGATGCTGGTCCAACTGTTGGTGCGTATCTGGGCGTGACTTTTCCGCGACCATTTCGTAATCTTACGGTGACCTGCTCTCGACAATGACTGGTGATAGACAACGTGACTGCTTCGCATCGCAAACCGTCGGCTCCCAAGAGTCGGCTGCCGCTGGCCGTATGCAGTCTCGCGGCGACTGTTCCCGGCATGTTGATGATGGTGATGCGGCCGGGTGCGCAGGTCGAGGCGGTGGCCTCGGTCGAACCGCTGTCGACGTCGGCCATCGAGGTCGACCCGATCGCCGCCGCGCCGACGCACGATGCGCCGCAGCCGGGGCCGATCGTCCGGGCGGATGACGAGATGGCGGCGTTGTCGGCGCTGAAGGTGAAGGTGTTGTGCGGGACGGAGTTCAACGGGACTCTGCCGCATGTGGCGCAGGTCGGTAACCTGCTGCAGAAGATGTTCGGGGTCTCCGACATCGGTGGTGCGCACGGTCGCTATGACGGTGACCACGGCGCGGGGCAAGCGCTCGACGTGATGACGGGCAACCTCGCGCTGGGCAATACCATCGCCGACTTCGTGCTGGCCAACAAGGCGCGCTTCGGTGTCACCTACGTGATCTGGCAGCAGCGATACAACGACGGCAACGGGTGGTCCTACATGGAGGATCGCGGCAGCCCGACGCAGAACCACTATGACCACGTGCACATTTCGTTCGAGTCGTCGGGCGCGACCAACATCGCCTGCTGATCGCGCGAATTCAGGATTTCGTCGCGAGCTCGGCCAGAATCGGTTCGGCCTGGTTTCGCAGGAGTTCCAGCTGACGTTCCGGGGGGAATCGTTCAGGGTCGAAGACTGCCTGGATGCCGATACCGTCGATGAGGATCGTGAGGGACTCGGCCGCGTTGCCGAGGTCGGGGCCCGGCCGGTAGCCGACGGAGGTCAGGACCAGTTCGAGTGCCTCGCGCCAGGCTCGGTAACGCGCGCGTTGTTCGTCGGCGAGCTCGGCGTCGTGGGTGGCCCAGTCCCAGAAGGCGATCCACACCTGCCATTCGATACGACGGGTTCGGTCCATCGGCAGGCACTGGCTCAGTAGCTCGTACAGATCGGCGGACTCGGGGGCCATGCGGGTGACGCGGTCCGCGACAGCGGTGGATGCCGCGCCGAGCGCCGCTTGCAGCACAGCGCGTTTGTCCGCGAAGTAGTGCACGACCATGCCGGTGGTGCATCCGGCCTCGGCCGCGATGTCGCGGACGGTGGTGTGCGCCAAGCCTTTGGTGGCGATGACCTGGCACGCCGCAGCGCTGATCGCGCGGCGACGCTCTTCGTGATCGACGATTTTCGGCATTGACACGAGAGTTTACATACCCGGTATTATGTAACCGTGGTTATGCAAAAACTGCGAGTGGTGAAGCGAGTGATGTTGGTGACCGACCTGGGCTTCCTCGCCTACTGGGTCGTCACCGCGCTGGGGCTGATCAGTGTCGGGTCGGATGAGTTTCTCCAGCAGTGGAACTGGTCGTTTCTCGGACTCGATGCCGCGGCGATCGGGTTGGGGCTGGCCGGGCTCGCGCTCGGCAGGCGCTCGGCCTACTCGATCCCGCTGATCATCGTGTCGTTGTCGCTGACCTCCGCCGCAGGGCTGATGGCGCTGAACTTCTACGTGATTCGGGGCGAGTACAGCCTGATGTGGTGGATTCCCAACCTCTGGCTGTTTCTGTTTCCGGTCGTGGCGCTCGCCGGGATCGTCCGCGCAGGAAGCGAAATTGGAACGCGTTCTAGCAATACTGTCCGTCGGGTGGGCTGTCCTCCTACGGTGTGAGGAGGTTCGGTTTCTACGAAGGAGAATGCGGATATGGGACGGTTGGCCGGCAAGGTTGCGGTGATCAGTGGTGGTGCGCGCGGGATGGGGGCGGCGCATGCTCGGCGGTTCGTCGCCGAGGGGGCCTCGGTGGTGATCGGCGATGTGCTCGATGACGAAGGCGCCACGGTGGCAAAGGAACTCGGGGACGCGGTGGCCTATCGGCATCTCGATGTTCGTGAGCCGGAGCAGTGGGCGGGGATCGTGGCGGCCGCGGTCGAGGAGTTCGGTGGGCTGCATGTGCTGGTGAACAATGCGGGGATCGTCAATGGGAACCTGCTGGTGGACTTCGCGTTGGACGAGTGGCAGCGGATCATCGATATCAATCTGACCGGGACGTTTCTCGGGATGCAGGCGGCCGTTCCGGCGATGAAGGAAGCCGGTGGCGGGTCGATCGTCAACATCTCCTCGGTCGAGGGGATGCGGGGGAGTCCTGGTCTGCACGGGTACACGGCGACGAAGTTCGCGGTGCGTGGGCTCACCAAGTCGGCGGCGCTGGAGCTCGCGCCGCAGGGAATTCGGGTGAACTCGGTGCATCCGGGCCTGATTTCCACGCCGATGACCGAGGGGATCCCGGCGGACTTCCTGCAGATTCCGCTCGCGCGGGCGGCCGAGCCGGATGAGGTGTCGGCGCTGGTGGCGTATCTGGCCTCCGACGAGTCCTCGTATTCGACCGGCGCGGAGTTCGTAGTGGACGGCGGTCTCACCGTCGGCGTACCGCACAAAAGCTTCTGACCTGGCGCGCAGAGCGTTACGGGCGATCTACTCGCCCGAACGGGTGATTTCGGCGCGCGAAAGCGAGGAAGATGGAAGGTATGGCCCCCAACAGTGCGAAATATCTGATCAGCAACGGCACCGACGACCGGGTGTCGCTTTTCGATGACGGGCGCGTGAAGGTCTGGTCGACCACCCATTTGTGGACCGAAGAAGCTCGCGTGCGGCACAACGCCCTCGGCGAGACCGTGCTGCTCGGCATCGGGCGCACCCTCGGTGAGCCCGGCCCCGTGGATCGGCGCCAGCAGTGTGACGCGGAGTTCGAGCTCGACCCTGAGAAGGGTCACACGGTGGCTGCCACCGTCGGCGCGGACAACGGGACGTTCGTGCAGTTCTTCCATGACGGCAAGATCGCGGTCGGCAACGACGGCCGCGATGTGGCGACGGTGTTCAACGCCGGCCGGGAAACGACGTCGGCTCGCGGGACGACCGGCGTCGGTGGGTCGGTGATGGTCACCTTCGGTGGCAGCTACCGACCGAGGACCAAGCGCGAGAGTGACTTTCAGGTGGAATTGAGCGAGGCCACGGCCCCGCGGCCCAACCGGCTGTACAAGGACGAGTTCCTGGTGAAGTAGATCCGGCGAACCGGGGCGACCGATCTGGTCGCCCCGGCTCCGGTTCGTCAGCCGTAGTAGCAGACGTAGTGCAGGGTGTCGACGACCTCGATGTCGAACGAGCTGTCGCCGGGGACCTTGAACGACTCGCCCGCACGGTAGGTGATGGGCTCGGTCGTACCGGCCAAGGTCACGTTGGCCTCACCCGCGACCAGCTCCATGATCTCCGGAGCATTGGTGGTGAAGGTGAGCGACGACGGCTGGATCACGCCGACCGACACCGAGGCGCCATCGGGCAACTCGAGGCTGTAGCTGACGCACTTGCCGTCGAAGTAGACGTTGGCCTTCTTGCTGACGGAGACGTTCTCGAACTTCGACATGGGTCCTTCCGAGGGGGTGAGGGGACCCTTAGTCTAGGTCAGCTGCCGAAGCGGGCCAGGACCGAGCTGGCTTCCTGGGAGGCGGTGCCTTCCTTGGCGAGGTGGGCCATCGCTTCGGGGATCTCGCGGCCGTGGTGGGCCATCGCCTGGGCGTAGAGACGGCCTGCCCGGTACGAGGAACGGACCAGCGGGCCCGCCATCACACCGGCGAAGCCGAGTTCTTCGGCGACCTTGGAATGCTCGACGAATTCCTCCGGCTTCACCCAGCGGTCGACCGGGTGGTGGCGGGGGCTCGGACGCAGGTACTGGGTGATGGTGAGGATGTCGCAACCCGCTTCGTGCAGGTCGCGCATCGCCTCGGTGACCTCTTCGGGGGTTTCGCCCATGCCGAGGATGAGGTTGGACTTGGTGACCAAGCCGGCCTCGCGGGCGGCGGTGAGCACGGCGAGGGAGCGTTCGTAGCGGAAGGCGGGGCGGATGCGCTTGAAGATGCGCGGCACCGTTTCCAGGTTGTGCGCGAGGACTTCGGGGCGCGAGGAGAAGACCTCGGCGAGCTGGGCCGGGTCGGCGTTGAAGTCGGGGATGAGGAGTTCGACGCCGGTCGCCGGGTTGCTCGCCTTGATGGCGCGCACGGTCTCGGCGTAGAGCCACGCGCCGCCGTCGTCGAGGTCGTCGCGGGCGACGCCGGTGATGGTGGAGTAGCGCAGGCCCATCGACTGGACGCTCTCGGCGACGCGGCGGGGCTCGTCGCGGTCGAGGGCGGCGGGCTTGCCGGTGTCGATCTGGCAGAAATCGCAGCGGCGGGTGCACTGCTCGCCGCCGATGAGGAAGGTGGCCTCGCGGTCTTCCCAGCATTCGAAGATGTTGGGGCAGCCCGCTTCTTCGCAGACGGTGTGCAGGCCCTCGGACTTCACCAGGCTCTTGAGCTCGGTGTATTCGGGGCCCATGGTGGCGCGGGTGCGAATCCACTTGGGTTTGCGCTCGATCGGTGTCTCCGCGTTGCGCGCTTCGATGCGCAGCAGCTTGCGTCCGGCGGGGGCAGAGGCGTCGACGGAAGTCACCGGACCGACTCTACGCTCGGGGCCTGTGCGTTCGCCGGGGCGGTGGTGCGATCAATGTCATGGGGCTGAACGGGAATTTCACCGTCGAGCGCGGCAACAATCGCGGCGGACACGAGGGGCTTGAGCTCGGCGACGGTGACTTCGCGGCCGAGTTCGCGGGTCAGCGTGGTGACGCCGGCGTCCTTGATGCCGCAGGGCACGATCGCCTGGAAGCCGTCGAGGGCGGAATTGCAGTTCAGGGAGATGCCGTGCAGGGCGACACCGCGCTGCACGCGCACCCCGATCGCGGCGATCTTGCGCTCGGCGAGCAGTTCGGTGGCGGGCAGCCACACCCCGGAGCGGCCGTCGATGCGGCCGCAGGTGATGCCGAGCCCGGACACGACCTGGATCAGGGCCTCTTCCAGGCGCCGGACGTAGTGGACGACATCGACGGGCTCGGCGAGGCGGATGATCGGATAGCCGACCAGCTGGCCGGGCCCGTGCCAGGTGATCTTGCCGCCGCGGTCGACCTGCACCACCGGGCTGCCGTCGATCGGCAGATCCTCGGTCTCGGTGCGGCGGCCCGCGGTGTAGACCGACGGGTGCTCGAGCACGAACAGCCGGTCGGAACCTTCGCCAGCGGCGCGCTGATCGGCGGTCTGCCGTTGCAGTTCCCAGGCGGCGTGATAGTCGATGAGTCCGAGATCCTCGACCACGATCGGGGTCGTATCGAATCGAGCGGACGCGGTGGGGCGCGTGTCGTTCACCGTTCTGACGTTACGCCGGGGGTCCGGTGCGGCCAAAGAGGGTCTCAGGGTTCGACCGGGAAGTTGCGCTGCATCAGGGTCAGGTCCATCCAGCGGCCGAATTTGTGGCCGACCTCGGGGAGTTCACCGACGGTGTGGAAACCGAAGCGTTCGTGCAGGACTATCGACGCGCTGTTGGTGGACTCGATGGCGGCGATCATGGCGTGCACGCGACCGGAATCGATGGCGCGCGCGATCAATTCGGTGAGCAGGGTGGTGGCTACGCCGCGGCGCTGGAAACCGCTGTCGACGTAGACCGAGTTCTCGACGGTGAAGCGGTAGCCGGACTTGGGACGCCATTGGCCGTAGGAGGCGTAGCCGGCCACCTCGCCGTCGATTTCGGCGATCAGGATCGGCATGGCGGCATCGGTACGGGTGGCGAACCAGGTGAGGCGGTCGTCCAGGTCCACTTCGTCGGTGTCCCAGATCGCGGTCGACTCGGCGATGTTGGTGTTGTGGATGGCGAGGACGGCGGGGAGGTCGGCCTTGTCGGCGTCGCGGATCAGCATCAGCTCACCCTCTGCCGACAGCGGCGGCCAGCGCGGCGCCGATGGTCGGGTGCTGGTAGGTGTACCCGGCCTCTTCCAGCACCGCGGGGATGGCGCGTGGGCCGTGCAGGATCGAGTCGGCCAGCTCGCCGACCAGGGCTTGCAGGGCGAAACCGGGGACGATGAACGGGGTCGGCCGGCGTAGTGCGCGGCCGAACGCGCGGTTGAATTCCGCGTTGGTGACGGGGGCGGGGCCTGCGACATTGATCGGGCCGGAGAGCTCGGGGTGAGTGAGCGCGAAGACGATCGCGCCGACCTCGTCGTCGAGGGAGATCCACGGGAGGTACTGGCGGCCGCTGCCGAGGCGTCCGCCCAGACCTGCCCAGTACAGCGGGTGCAACTTGCCGAGCATGCCGCCGTTGCGGGCCAGCACCACGGCACTGCGCAGCAGCACGATGCGCGCGCCCGCTTCGGCGGCCGGTTCGGTGGCGGCTTCCCAGTCCCGGCACAGGGTGGCCAGGAAATCCGTACCGGCGGGCGAAGTCTCGTCGACGATCGCGTCACCGGTCCCGCCGCCGTAGTAGTGCGAGCCGCTGGCGTTGACCAGCGTCGGCACACCGGTAGCGGCCACCGCGGTGGCCAGGACATCGGTGGGAGTGATGCGGCTGTCACGCAGCAACTGCTTGTAGCCGCCGTCCCAGCGACGGTCGGCGATGCCGGCACCGCACAGGTTCACGACCGCGTCGGCCCCGCGCAACGCCCGCTCGTCGAGCTGGGCGCGCGCGGGATCCCACGCGAATTCGTCCGGTGCGGCGGGAGTGCGCCGCACCAGGCGAGAGACCTGGTGCCCGTCGCGGCGCAGTGCCGCGACGAGCGCCGTCCCGATCAGGCCGGACGAACCGGCGATGACCACCTTCATGAATTCCTCGACTACAGGCCGAGATCGGCCTCGAACGCCGAATCTTCCAGCCGGTGCTTGATGGTGGAGACGAACCGGCCCGCGTCGGCACCGTCGATGAGACGGTGATCGTAGGTGAGCGGCAGGTACACCATCGAGCGCACGCCGATGGACTCGCCACCGGCCTCGTCGGTCACCACCACCGGGCGCTTCACGATCGCGCCGGTGCCCAGCATGGCCGCCTGCGGCGGGACCAGGATCGGGGTGTCGAAGAGCGCGCCCTCGCTGCCGATGTTGGTGATGGTGAAGGTGCCACCGGACAGCTCGTCGGGCTTGAGCCCACCGGTGCGCGCGCGGTTGGCGATGTCGGCGATCGCGCGGGCCAAGCCGGCCAGCGACAGGTCGCTGGCGTTGTGGATGACCGGCGAGAGCAGACCCTGCTCGGTGTCGACCGCGATCCCCAGGTGCACCGACGCGTGGTAGGTGATCTCCTTGGTGTCCTCGTTGTAGGACGCGTTCACGTTCGGGTGCACACCGAGCGCCTCGACGACGGCCTTCGCGAAGAACGGCAGGTACGTCAGGTTGACGCCCTCGCGCGCCTTGAACGAGGCCTTGGCGAGCTGGCGCAGATGCGCGATCTTGGTGACATCGGCCTCGTGGACCTGGGTCAGCTGCGCGGTGGCCTGCAGCGATTCGCGCGTCTTGGTCGCGGTGATCTGGCGGATCCGGCTGGCCTTCTGCGTGGTGCCGACGAGGGCGGCCAGCTTCGGGGCGGCGGACTGCTTGGCCGCGGGCGCGGGTGCGGCGGCAGCGGCCGGAGCCGGAGCGGCGGCGGGCGCCTTCTTGGCCTCGGCGGCGGCGAGCACGTCCTGCTTGCGGATGCGGCCGCCGACACCGGAACCGGTGAGGGTCGACAGGTCGACGTTGTTCTCGTCGGCCAGCTTGCGGACCAGCGGGGTCACGTACGGGGTGCTGCCGTTGGACGACGCCGGGGCAGGAGCGGACGCGGCAGGCGCGGGTGCCGGAGCGGGCTTGGGAGCCGGTGCCGGAGCGGGCTTCGGCGCGGGTGCCGGGGCCGCGGCGGCGGGCGCAGGCGCGGGTGCCGGGGCAGGCTCAGCCGCCGGGGCGGGCTCAGGTGCCGGGGCGGGAGCCGGTGCGGGCGCGGCGGCCGCGGGCTGGCCGCTACCGATCACACCCAGCTGACCACCCACATCGATGACGTCGTCTTCCTGCGCCGTGATCTCGAGCAGCGTGCCCGCGACCGGCGACGGGATCTCGGTGTCGACCTTGTCGGTGGACACCTCGAGCAGCGGCTCGTCGACGGCGACGGTGTCACCCACGGCCTTGAGCCAGCGGGTCACAGTGCCTTCGGTGACCGACTCGCCCAGTTCGGGCATCTTCACGGGCGTGCCGGAAGCAGCGGACGCGGCAGGCGCGGCGGCCGGGGCGGGGGCCTCGGCGGCGGGTGCCTGCGCGGCGGGTGCGGGCTCGGGTTCGGGGGCCGGCTCAGGCGCGGCGGGTGCGGCAGCAGGCTCAGGAGCGGTGGCGGGGGTCTCGCCGGCATCGCTGATCACGCCGAGCTCACCGCCGACCTCGACGATGTCGTCTTCCTGGGCGACGATCTTGGAGAGCACGCCCGCGGTCGGCGACGGGATCTCGGTGTCGACCTTGTCGGTGGAGACTTCGAGCAGCGGTTCGTCGACCTCGACCGTGTCTCCTTCCTGCTTCAGCCACCTGGTCACCGTGCCCTCGGTGACGCTCTCACCAAGGGCTGGCATCTGGACGGAGAAGGCCATGTCCTCTGACTCCTCTGAGTGTGTACCCGGCGGACATCCGTCGCGGGTCGCGGCTTTCGTCCACCCCGCCGGTCTCGGCGGAGCACCCGGGAAACGTTGGTTCTTGTTCCGGCAACCATCCTTGCACTCGTCTGTCGCGGGTGTAGCGCAGGGCGGCGATCCGGGCGAAGCTGGCACCATGGAATGTACGGCGGTGAGCAGAATTCCGCCGGAATGTAGGAGGTCGAGCCGGATGGGTTTGCTGGATCGTTTCCGTGGTGGGCGCGGTGCGAGCAGGTCAGGCGCTCGCGAGACCGCGTCGGAAGTGAGCGCCTTGGCGGACTGGGCGCGGACGCGGCGCGGCGTCGAAGCCTTCGTCGAACCCAAAACGACTGTGACCGATGTCACAGCAGTGCTGGTGGCCGCGGACGGTGAGTGGACCCGTCGCATCGTCGGTGAGAAGGGCGCGCGGCGGTTGGCCGGCGCGTTGAAGATCCCCGTCTACGACGTGAACCGCACCGGCTACCCGCAACGCATGCGCGACTTCGATGCCCGCCGCCGCATCGAGGAGCGGCGGGCTCGCGAAGCCGAGTTGGGGGAGTGACTACTCCGCGCCGATCTCCTCGATCACGGTGATGAGCGTGCGCACCGGGACGCCGGTACCGCCCTTGCCGATGTAGCCGAACGGGCCGCCCGTGTTGTAGGCCGGACCCGCGACGTCCAGGTGGGCCCACTGCACGCCCTCGGGCACGAAGTCCTTGAGGAACAGTGCGGCCGAGAGCATTCCGCCCCAGCGGTGCGGCGCGACATTGGCCAGGTCGGCGACCTTGGAGTTGAGGTCGGCGCGCAGCTCCGCGGGAAGCGGCATCGCCCAGCCGTTCTCGCCGACCGAGCGCGAGATCGCGGCGACGCGGTCGCGGAACTCGTCGGTGCCCATCACGCCCGGGGTGCGCGTGCCGAGCGCGACCATCTGCGCACCGGTGAGGGTGGCGACGTCGATCAGGTAGTCGGGCTCGTCCTCGATCGCGCGCACGATCGCGTCGGCCAGGATGAGACGGCCCTCGGCGTCGGTGTTGATGACCTCGACGGTGGTGCCGCCGTACTGGGTGAGCACGTCGCCGGGGCGCTGTGCGGTAGCCGAGGGCATGTTCTCCGCCATCGGGACGGTCGCGGTGACGGTGACCGGCAGGCCGAGCCGCGCGGCCAGCAGCACGGTGGCGATGACCGCCGCGGCGCCCGCCATGTCGGAGGTCATGTTCTCCATGTTGGCGGCGGGCTTGATCGAGATGCCGCCGGTGTCGAAGGTGATGCCCTTACCGACGAGCGCGATCTTCTTCGGGCCGCCCGCGTAGGTGATCCGGATCAGGCGCGGCGGACGCGAGGAACCCTGGCCGACGCCGATGATGCCGCCGTAGCCTGCCGCGGCGAGCGCGTTCTCGTCGAGCACCTCGACCTCGAGGCCGGCCCCGACGGCGAGGATCCGGGCCCGCTCGGCGAACTCGGCGGGGTAGAGCGCGCTCGGCGGGGTGTTGACGAAATCGCGTGCGGTGGCGATCGCTTCGGCGACCAGCTGTGCGCGCAGTAGCTCGAGCGTGCCGAATTCCGGTCCGGGCACCAGCAATTCCAGGCGCACCACCGGGCGCTCGTCCGGCTTGGGCGCGCTCTTGGACTTGAACGACGAGAAGGTGTACGCGCCGAGGTAGAACCCTTCGGCCGCCGCACCGAGATCGATGCCGGACAGGGTGGTGGCGACGAGTTCGGTGCCGCTGAGCGCGCGCCCGGCCACACCGGCGCTGCGGCGTACCTGTTCGGCGTCGACCTTGTCGGCCGCGCCGAGTCCGACGGCGAGCACACTGGTGACGTCGGCCAGCGCGGCGGGCGCGGGCACCCGGGTGAGTTCCTCGGGCTTGCCCTTGGCGCCGACCGAGCCGAGAGCGTCCAGCAGTTCCGCGCGAACCTCGGCGGTGAGCACGTCGCCGAACAGGTCGGCGGGCACGATGGCCGGTCCGTTCTCCGAGGACGTCAACCCGATCACCAGCACGTCGGTGTCCGCGGCGATGGTTTCGGTGCGCGCCAATTCCGGTCCGAGTGAACGATCTGCAACAGCTGTCATTGCCCCAGGTTATTCGGTCGCTATCGGTGCTCGCATCACGAGTCCGGGTGGACGGGTGTGCGGCACATCGGTTCGGCTGTCCCGAAAATACTGGGAATTACTGGACAATACTGGTAGCTGTGGATACGCTCCGACTCGTGACGGACTCGGCCGAGGAGCTGGAGGTGCGCATCTCCGGTTTGCGGGCCGAGGTGCGACGGGCGGCCGCCGGTGGGGATCGGGCCGGGGCGCGGCAATTGCGCGCCGAACTGCGTCGGGCCGAGTTGGCCTGGGACGCGGCGGTTCTCGGTTCGATGCCGGAAGAGGCGTCGGAGGCGCCGGGGGTGCCGGTGCGCGAACATGTGCATCGCGCGTTGACCTTGCTGTCGGTGCCGTCGTCGCCGAAATTGGTGCTCGCCACCCATGACGCGTTCTTCTCCGGCGAGCTGCTGCCCGCCCGGCTGACCAGCCTGCGCCGTGACGAGGAGCGTTCCTTCCGGTCGGCGCCGTACGCCCGGCCGTACTACCTGTGCGCGGCCCTCACCACCGATCTGCTGGCCCCCGCGCGCGGTCTGATGGCGGTGAGTTCGTGGCCGCTGGAACGGCGGATGGTCGGCCCGTTGAGTCCCCGGGTCGGGCTGCTGGTGTCGGCTATTCGCTTGGCCGAACATCTTTCGGCGCAGCCTGCGGGGGAAACGTCGGGTTTGCGCGTACTGTGGCGGCTCGCCGTGTCGATTCCTGGCATCTCCACCGCCCCGGATTCGCTCGACCCGGCGAAGGTGATCGAGGCCGCGCGGCGTGAGCTCGCGGTGCACGAGGACGAGGACGCGAGGCAGCGCAATTCGGCCGCGTGTCGGGCGGCGGATCAGCTGGCGGATCCGGCCGCACAACTATTCGGTGTTCGGCTCGGCGTAGCCGATCGGCGACGAATCGAGGTGAAATGAGCACTCTCGCAGCACAGTTGGACGAGTTGCGCGGCGAAGCCCCCGCGACCAGACACAATGCCCGCACCATCGCCGCGCTGACGGCCAATCCCGGATGTGCCCGCCGCGCCCTGCTCGACGCGGCCGCGGTGGACAAGACTGTGATCGCCCAATCGCTGGGGTTCCCGCCACAATTCGGTCAGTCCCAGTTCGCCATTACGCGCGGCAACGCTTTCGAGGCGATGGTGAAGGCGAACGGTTGCGCGGAACTGCTCGCCCTGTTGCGTGACAAACTCGGACTCACGATTCCCGAAGTCGCCTACCACGACCTGAATTCGGTGGGGGAGAACACCGGCAACGCGGTGCGGTATCAACGCACCAGGCAATTGCTGAAGAGCGCGATCGCGGCGGGCGACGGCACCCTGTTCGACCACCCCATGCTGCGGCTCGATATCGCCGGTGCGACGGCCTATCTGGAACCCGATGTGGTGGCCGTGCAGTTGGACGGCAAGTTCCATGTGGTGGAGGTCAAGGCTTTCCCGGTGATCGACGGGCAGGCCGATCCGGCGCAGGTGGCGGCCGCCGCGCGGCAGTCCGCGGTGTACGTGATCGCCTTGCGTGAGTTGATGGCCGAGATCGGTGAGTCACCGGAGATCGTGTCGCACAATGTGATTCTGGTCTGCGCGAAGGACTTCTCGAATCGGCCGACCGCCGAACTCGTCGATCTGCGCAAGCAACTCGCCACGGTCTCGCGCCAATTGACCAGGCTCACCGCGATTCCCGACCTGCTCGACCTGCTGCCACCCGAGGCCACCTTCGCGCCGGGGGAGAACCTCGAGAAGACGATCGCCGCCATCCCGGCCCGCTACGCGCCCGAGTGCATGTCGAGCTGCGAGCTCGCGTTCGCCTGCCGCGACGAGGCCCGCACCTGCGGTTCGGTGGACGCGCTGGGCCGCGGGGTGTGCGATGTGGTCGGTGGCATCGAGAACATCCACACGGTCCTGGGCCTGGCCGACGGGACGCTGGAACCCGGCCCCGAGCACGCCGACATCACGGCCATGCTGCGGACCGCCCATCGGCTGCGGTGGGAGATCGCCGGATGAGCGTCCTGGCGGCCCTGGCCAAGGCCGAGGCCGTGCGGGCAGGCCGCGCGCAGGCGACCGCGGCGGTGCGCCACATCCACCTCGCCGAGCGGCCGCTGGTCGCGGTGCCGTTGCGGTTGGCGGGGGAGGCGGCGGCGCCGGTGGCGATCATGATCGGCACCTCGGCCGGCGACCAGAACGTGCTGACGGTGCCGCAGCCGCGCGACCGCGTGCTGCGGTTGCGGTTCATCGAGCAACTGGCTGATGTTGTACTGCCGTATCTTTCGACGTTTCTCGTCGAAACCGAGGAGCTCACCAGCAAGGCGGGTGAGACCTACACGCGGTGTCTCGACGCGCCCCAGATGTGGACACCGAACCCCGGCGGCGTGAATTTCCTGAAACTGCTGGGGCGTTCGGTGCGATTTCACCGGATCGATGGGGACAACCCGGTGCCGGAGTCGATTCCGCTGCTCGGGCGCTGGCTCACCTGGTTCGGTGATCGCGCCGAACATCCCGGTTCGGCGGTGCTGCCCGCGATGACGACCGCGCTGTCGTCGCATTGGGCGTCGGGCCAATCCAGCCTCGAAGACGGCAATCTCGCGGCCCTGCTCGGCTGGATCGATCCGCCGCCCGGGTCGACCGGCGCGGAAGCCGCTGCCCTGGCCGAGGACCCGCTGCTGTCGCCGCCCGCGGGTCCGGCCACCGATCCCGGATTCGACAACGAGGAACTCGCGCCGCTGATCGCCGCCTACAACGCCGCACTC
This sequence comes from Nocardia sp. NPDC055050, assembly GCF_053608345.1. Classification (NCBI taxonomy): domain Bacteria; kingdom Bacillati; phylum Actinomycetota; class Actinomycetes; order Mycobacteriales; family Nocardiaceae; genus Nocardia; species Nocardia sp. NPDC055050. The sequence continues at coordinate 45,253 of NZ_JBSGVG010000021.1, read as the reverse complement.
GACGACTCCGCCAGATCTGTCGCGGCCGAACGGCTCGAGCGCTCGCTGCGTGGCCAGCTCGAACCCACCTGGCAGCTGATGTGGCGTTCGATCGAGCTGCTGAGCGCACTGCCCGAAGGCGCCAGCGTCGAGAACCGGTGGACCGATGATCGCGGTGCGTTCTCCCGCTTCGCCGCCGATGTCGCGGAGGGTATTCCGCAGGCCCGCCGCGATTCCGCCGTTCCCGCGGTGCGCAGACTGCTGGAGCGGGAACGGGCGCTGGAAGCCCTGCAGGGGCAGTGTGCTTTCGATGATCCGCTGCGCATGCTCGAGCACCGTGTCAGCGGAGCGGCTTTCCGCGGCACCGTCACCCACAGTGAGCCGGAGCGCCTCGATCGTTCGGGATCGCGTCCGAAACTGCGCCCGCACATCCACATTCGCACCACCGACCCCTTCATCGCCGTGGCCGGGGAGGAACTGACCTGTGTCGAGCGGCCGAAACAGTCGGGGCTCGTCGTCGAGATCGACGGTGACACGATCGTTCTCGAACTGTCCGGCGGAATGGGGCGCAAACTCGTCGCCGAGCCGGGCAGCGTCCCGGAGGAAGGCGATGACCTCGGTTTCGCCCGCTTCAAACCGGCACCGTTCAACGGGATGCTGAATCTGCCCGCGCGCGAGGAGACGCCGTGGACCCACGGGGGCCCGCCGCCGGAATGGACTCCGCCGACCGACGAGGAAGGGGACGAACTCCAGTGACCACACCCGATGAGGCCGTCGCCGGAATTCTCACCGACCTGCGCGACGAGAGCCATCGCGCGATCGTCGTCGACTCCCCACCGGGGGCGGGCAAGTCCACGCTGGTCGTGCGCGCGGCTCGCCAGCTCGCCGAGGACGGCGACCAGCGGATGATCGTCGCCCAGACCAACGAGCAGGTCGACGACCTCATCGACCGGTTGGCCGCCGCCGACCCCGCACTGCGGATCGGGCGGCTGTCCAGCGCGGCCTACGTCGTGAGCGATCGGGTGGATCGGCACGGCAATGTCCGGGTCGCCAAGCAACCCGGCGACCTCGCCGACCGCACCATCGTCATCGGCACCGCGGCCAAGTGGGCCACCATCACCGAGGGCAGCTGGTCGCACGCGATCATCGACGAGGCGTACCAGATGCGCTCGGACATGTTGTTGCGCATCGCGAATCGGTTCGATCGCGGGCTGTTCGTCGGCGACCCGGGACAGCTCGACCCGTTCGCGACCGTCGAAACCGCGCGCTGGGCCGGTCTCACCTGGGATCCGACGATGAGCGCGGTCAGCGTGATGCTGGCCAACAACGATCACATTCCCACCCACCGGCTGCCGGTGTCCTGGCGGCTGCCCGCCACCGCCGCACCGGTGGTGTCGAAGGCGTTCTACCCCTTCACCGAATTCCAGTCCGGCACCGGACTCGGGGACCGGCGCCTGGACTTCACGACCCGCGGTCTGGGTGGGCCGGTCGACGCGGTGCTGGAGGAGGCGGCCGAATCCGGTTGGGGCTGGTACGAATTGCCTGCCCGGCACACCCTGCGCACCGACCGTGACGCCGTCGCCGCGATCGCCGCGATCGCGGCCCGGCTGATCGAACGCGGCGCTACCGCCCACTCCGAATCCGGCAGCCGCCCGGTGACCACCGAGCGGGTCGCGATCGGCACCGCGCACCGCGACCAGGCCGACGCCATCCGCACCGCCCTGCGCGGTACCTGTGCCGAACCCGTCACTGTCGATACCGCCAACCGGCTCCAGGGTCGCGAATACGACGTCACCCTGGTGCTGCACCCGCTCTCGGGCCGCCGCGACGCCAGCGCCTTCCACCTGGAGGCGGGCCGGCTGTGTGTGCTGGCGTCCCGGCACCGCCACGCCTGCATCCTCGTGGGCCGCGCGGGCATCCCCGAACTCCTCGACGCCCACCCCTCCGCCGACCCGGTCCACCTCGGGGTGCCGGTGAAGTTCCCCGACGGCTGGGAGGCGAATCAAGCGGTGCTGAGTCATCTGTCAAGCCATCGGGTGCGAGCGGCGGCGCTGTAAACCGCACCTGGCGTTCAGATGCTGTGAGTTAGCCTGATACACCGTGTTTTTCGACAATTCGCGACTTCGCGCACACGGTCGGGCCGTCGGTTAGTCTCACGGCGAGACACGCGTGGTGGGTGGCCCATTGGCGGCACCGGTACGCAGCGGGGCGCCCGGGCGCTCCGGGGAGCGGAAAGATTTCAGATTTGAAGATCAGGCGTACCGGTGTTCGTGGCCGGGTCAGTGTGCGTATCCGGTTGTTGTCGATGGTGCTCATCTCCAGTGTCATGCTGTTGGTGGTCGGTGGTGGCGGAGCTGTCTATCTGGTGAATTCGGCCAGGGATTCCACCGACTGGGCCGAATTGGCGAGCAGTACCACCGGGCCCGCGATTCTCATGGTGTCGGCATTCCAGGAAGAGCGCAGGCTGTCGCTGTTGCGGCTGGCCGGTGACGTGTCGTCGGCGCCCGCGCTGGCCACTGCCAAACAGCGTTCCGACGAGGCGCTCGCGGCGGTGATCGCGAAAGGCGACGCGGCTCGCGCGCTGAATCCCGAGGGTTCCCGCGAGGACATCGAGGGATACAACAAGCTGTTCTCCATGGTGCCGACCGTGCGCACCGGCGTGGAATTCCTGCGGATTTCCCCCGATGAGGTTTTCGGGTTCTACACCGGGGTGATCGGCACGATCATCGCCGCGTCGATGCTGGCGGCCCGGGTCGCGCCCGAGGCGAAGGTCGGCATCGAATTGGGCTACGCCGTAGAACAATTGCGTGCGGCCGAAGCGCTGTCACAAGCCGACTCGCTCGGTTCCGTCGCAGTGACCACCGGCGAGATGAGCGCTGCGCAGCTGGTCGACTTCGGCCGTCGGATCGGCGAATTCCGCGGCGAGGCAGCCTATTCCGCGACGGTACTGAAAGGCCGCCGCCTGGCGCAGCTCTCGGAGATCACCGCAGGCCCGCAGTGGCAGCAGGTCATCGCGATGCAGGACGCCATCCTGTTGCGCGGACCGATATCCGTACGCGACGGGGAGGCCGGGCTCCCGATCGGTCTGGCCGACTGGCAGGACGCGTCGAAACACGTGGGCCTGGCCTTGCAGAAACTGTGGGAAGACCAGAGCGGGGACGCCCACGTCATCGCCAGAGAGCAGGGCGAACGCGACACCGGCAGCGCACTGCTCGGCGGTGCGCTGATCGCGCTCGCCGCGGTGGCCGCCTTCCTCGTCGCGCTGGTGATGGCGAATCGGTTCATCGCGCGGATGCACCGATTGCGCCACGACACCCTCGAACTCGCCGACGAGCGGCTGCCGGAGGTGATGCGCCGGGTCGCGACGGGGGAGACCGTCGAGACCGCGGCGGAGGGTTCGAGCCTGGACTTCGGTACCGACGAGCTCGGCCAGGTGGCCGCGGCGTTCAACCGCGCCCACGTGGCCGCGATGTCGGCCGCGGTCGCCGAGGCGCAGACGAAGGCGGGGATCAGCACGGTCTTCCTCGACATCGCGCACCGCAGCCAGGTGGTGGTGCACCGCCAGCTCGCACTGCTCGACCGTGCCGAGCGCGACGAGAGCAACGCCGATCAGCTCGATCTGCTGTTCCAGCTCGACCATCTGGCCACCCGTGCCCGGCGTAACGCCGAGAACCTCATCATCCTCGGCGGCGAACAGCCGGGCCGTCGGTGGCGCAAACCGGTCCCGCTGTTCGAGCTGGTGCGCGGCGCGATCGCGGAAAGCCTGGACTACACCAGGATCGCGGCCAAGCAGATGCCGGATGTGCGCGTCTCGGGGCACGCCGTCGCGGACGTGATCCACCTGCTCGCCGAGCTGATGGACAACGCGACCGCCTTCTCCCCACCCGAGACCCAGGTGGCGGTGTCGGGGATCGTGGTCGGTCGTGGGGTCGCGGTGGAGATCGTCGACCAGGGTCTGGGCATGTCGGAAAGCGATGTGGCCGAACGTAACGCGATGCTGGCCGACCCGCCCGCGTTCAGCGTGGGCATGCTGGCCGGAACCTCGCGGCTCGGACTGTTCGTCGTGGCCACGCTGGCGGGCAGGCACGGCATCTCGGTGCGGCTGTCGGAATCGGTCTACGGCGGCGTGCGGGTCGTGGTGTTGATCCCGTCGGCGCTGGCCGAGGCGTCCGATCCCGAGTCGGCGATCTCCGGCCAGTTCCCCGCTGTCTCGCCGCGACCATGAGCGACGAGCGCGAACACTGGTACGAGGACGAGGCTGGTCCGTTGGTGCGCCTCTACGCCGTCACCGGCGGGCGCGCCAAGGCGCAGCGCCCCGACCTCGAGCTCACCACCCTGCTCGTCGACGCGCGCTCGGGCGCCCGCTCACGTCTGCTCGCGCCCGAATACGACGCGATCGTCGAGTTGTGCCGCACGCCACTGTCGGTCGCGGAGGTCTCCGCCCACCTGCACCTGCCCCTGACCTCGACGAAGCTGCTCATCGGCGACCTGATCGACGAGGGCAGGCTCCATGCCAGGGCGCCACGAAACCAGATGAGCACCGCCCCGGACCTGGACGTCCTACGGGCGGTGCTCGCCGGGATCAAACGGTCCTAGGCCGGCTCGTCAGGCTTTCGCCACCGATACCGGCCGCGTCGACAGTGTCGCGAGTTCGGAATCGAGATCGGCGGGCTCGGCCGGTCGGCGCGGAATGGTCATCGCTGTCCCGGCCGCCACGAGCGCGACAGCGGCGCCGATCAGCAGGCCGACATGGAACCCCGCCTCCGACGGCACGGCGTGCCCGGCGAAGTCGGTCGTCATATTGGCCAGCACCACACCGACAACGGCGGCCGACACCGACGTACCGAGCGAGCGCATCAGCGTATTGATGCTGTTGGCGGAGGCGGTTTCCGACAGCGGCACCGCGCCCATGATCAGGGCGGGCATGGCGCCGTAGGCAAGGCCGACACCGATATTGGTGATGCAGACCATCGTCATCAGACCCCAGGTCGAACCCATCAGCACGGCCGAGGAGCCATAGCCGACCGCGATGATCAGTGCCCCGACCGCGAGGGTGACCTTGGGTCCGCGTGCGGCCGACAGTTTCGCGCCCGCCGGTGACAACAACATCATCATCAAGCCACCCGGTGCCATCCACAGACCCATGCCGAGCATGGTTTGTCCCATGCCGTGACCGGTGGCCGCGGGCAACTGCATCAACTGCGGCACGATCAGTGCCTGGCCGTACATGGCGAAGCCGACCAGGACGGAGGCGGCGTTGGTCAGCAGCACCTGCGGCCGGGCCGTGGTGCGCAGGTCGACGAGCGGGTCGGAAGTCCGCAATTCCCACCATCCCCACGCGGCCAGGGTCACCGCCGAGGCGGCGAACAGCCCGAGCGTGGTGGCACTGGTCCAGCCCCACCCGGCACCCTTCGACACCGGCAGGAGCAGGAATACCAGTCCCGCGCCGAGTCCCGCCGCGCCGACGAAATCGAACCGTCCACCCGCGTCACCGCGCGTGGCCTCGGCCGGAACGAGGGTTGCGATGAGCACCACGATCAGGACGCTCAGCGCGGCCGCGGCCCAGAACAGGACCCGCCAGCTCGCATACTGCGCGACCGCGGCCGACACCGGCAGACCCAACGCGCCACCGACCCCGAGCGACGCGCTCATGAGCGCGATCGAGGAGCCCAGCCGCTCCGCGGGAAGCACATCGCGCATCAGGCTGATTCCCAACGGAATCAAACCGACCCCCATGCCCTGGATTCCGCGTCCGATCAGCATGGGTACCAGCGAGGAGGACATGGCGGCGATCGCGGCGCCCACGATCAGAAATCCACCGGAGACCAGCAGCATGCGGTGTTTTCCGTAGAGGTCACCGAGCTTGCCTGCGACCGGGGTGAACACCGCGCCGACGAGCAGCGTCACCGTGATCACCCACGAGGCGTTGGCGGCGCTGGTATGGAGCAGTTGCGGGAGTTGGCCGATGATCGGCACCACCGCCGTCTGCGTAATCGCGGCCACGGTGCCGCCGAAGGCGAGGACGCCGACGACCACCCCGGGTCGTGCCGTCTTTTCCGAGATACCCACGTACCGCTCCTATCGACAAACAGGCAAATTATGTACAGAGCACAAGATATGCATACTGCATCAGATGTGTATAGTACACATCATTGAGCGCGCGAACTCGATCGAGAAGTCGTGAGGTAGGTCGCAGTTGCGCTAGTGATCCGCGGGCAGGGCCGTGATCGGCCGTGGCCAGTACTCCCCTGACCGGCGTTCGATATCGGTGTTGAATCGTCGCAGGTAGCCGACGAAGGCGGCGATATCCTCGGCCGGCCAGTCCTCGAGGATCGAATCCAGAGCGTCGACGATCAAGGCCCGTTCGGCATTCAACCGTCGCTCACCCTTGGACGTGACCCGGAACTTCCGCGCCATCCCGCCCTCGGGATCCGGCATCCGCTCGATCGCGCCGGTCCGCATCATGGCGGCGGTCTGCCGATTGAGAGTCGAGGCATCCAAGCCCAGTGCGTCACTGAGCTGACCGATGGACATCAACCCACCCATCCGCAGCCTGCTCAGCAAGATATAGGCGCTGCGGTCCATGGCGTCGGGCCCCCGGCGCGATCTCAGGCTGTGGCGACCCAGGAGCATGGTCTCGAACTCGACCAACTGCGTCGCCTTGTCCATCTCAGCCCTTTCCGCGAATTCGCGCCGGCCCGGCCGCGCGGTGGATCACCACATGTGTACCGACCACACTACGTGTCCACTGCACATCGACACCACTAGCCCAGCCGGGCCGCGAGCCGTTTCGCGTTCATGTAGCCGATCGCCTCGATGGTGACCATCGGGTTCACACCGGGGGCGGTGGGGAAGCTCGACCCGTCGGCCACCACGATGTTCGGCACATCCCAGGTGGCACCGTCCGGGTCGGTCGCCGAGAGTTCCGGCGTACCGCCCATCCTGGCCGAGCCCATGATGTGCAGCGCGCCCATCGAGCAGCGGCCGGGGCCGTAGCCCGCCTTCTTCGCCGCGGCGTCGAATTCGGCGAGCGAACCGCGGGTGCCCGGTTCGAAGGAGATGCCCGCCTGATGACCGGAGAAGATCCGTTGCGCGCCCGCGGCTTCCAGGATGGAGGCGGCGCCGACGATGCCGGTGTGCAGGTGCGCGGCGTCGTAGTCGGACAGCTGGTATTTCACCACCGGTTCGCCGGACTTGTCGATCGAGACGGTGCCGGGGTCGCGGTCACGGGTGATGATGCCGATGGAGTTCGTGCGCGCGAAATCGAGCATGGTGGCCCGATGTTGCGCCGCGCCGCGCCAGCTCATGAAACCGGTGGCCAGACCGGGATGGACCGGGCCGGTCTCGTAGATCACGCCGTAGCCGTTGCCGTCGAGGTTCGCGTGGTGCCTGCTGATGCGGGCCTGCAACGCTCCTTCCCACGGGCGGACGTCGTCGTCGAAGACGCCGAAGACCGCCGCGGCCGGGTGCAGGCGCAGATACCGGCCGATGTTCTTGTTGCGCAGACCGGATCGTCGCAGCAGCGCCGGTGTCTGGATCGCGCCCGCGGCGACCACGACCGCCTTGGCGCGCACCGTGATCTCGACGCCGGAGGCGGTGACCGCCGAAACCGATTCGGCCCGACCCGCTGTCACGGTGATCGCGCGGACGTCGGCGTCGACCACCAGGCGCGCACCGTGCTCGGCCGCATCGGCGAGCCAGGTCTTGGTCGCCGACTGCTTGGCGCCGAGGCGGCAGCCATAGCCACAACGCCCACACTCGATTCCGGCGTCACAGGCATCGCTGACATTGCGCGGCAGGGTGTCCACCTCCCAGCCGAGCGCGCGCGCACCGCGCTCGAGAATGCCGTCGCGCGCCGAGAGCGGTGACTTGCTGTCGGTGACGCTGATCCGTTTCTGTACAGCGGCCAGCGCATCACCGAACTCGTCCTCGGCGAACTGCGGCACGCCGGTCTCGGCCCATTCGGTACGGACGGTGTCGGGCGTCGGCAGCGAGGTGCTCCAGTTGACCACGGTGCCGCCGCCGAGGCAGGTCCCCGCGACGAGGGTGATCTGGCCTTCCGCCGATGCGGCGGGTCCCGGTGCGTACAGGCTGGTCAGCGCGTCGAGTTCGCCGTCACCGAAATCCTGGTCGTCGTAATAGTTTCCGCGTTCGAGCACGACCACGTCGAGGCCTGCTTCGGCCAGCACCGCCGCGGCGGCACCGCCACCGGCGCCGGAGCCGACCACCACCACATCGCATTCGAGCGCGGTGGATTCGGTGAATCGCAGCGGTGACAGCGGCGGCTTCGGTGCGGTCTCGAGCCGGCCGGCCGGCGCCGGATAGCCGATCTCCGCCCACAGCGGATTCGTTCCGGTGGGCCCGGGACTCACGTTGTAGGCGAGCAAGGAAGCCTGCTTGAGCGCCTGGAAGATCGCCCGGGCGGGGGCGAGGCCGGAGTCGGCCAGGCGCAGCAGGGCTGCCTCGCGCTGCTCCTGCGAGAGCGTGGAGAACCGGCGCGGGCCGCGGCCGGTGAACAGGCCGAAGAGGCGAGAATCCCACAGTCCCAACAGCGTTGCCAGCTGCTTCTGCTCGGCCTCGCGAGGATTGCGCCCGAGGATACGGAAGATCGTGTCGACCGCGCCGATATCGGTCGCGGCGGGTAGTCCGCGCCCGTCGCCAGGGAGAAATGTATCGCAGATCATGCCCAGCGCGGCCCGCTGTTCGGCTGTCGGTTCCATGCGGAAACCACCCCTTTTCACTCTGGGGTGATTTCTATCACGGGACACGCGACCGCGCTGGGGGTCAACAGGTTTCGGGCCGGGCGATGACAGCGCCCGGCCCGGCCTCCTCGATCAGTCGGCGGTGAACTGGATCGTTTTGAGCGACGGAGTCGACAGGTCGACATCGGCGCGGGTGACCGACTGCGTCGCCGAATCGTTGCGATAGGCGGTGAGCCGGTAGCGCCCGGGCTGTAGTCCGCGGAAACTCACCTGCCCGTTGGCCCCGGTGGACATGTGCCGGTGAATATTGTCGCCACAGGCGTCGATGCCGGTGAGGACGATCTTGCCGCCCGCGATCGGCATGCGGTTCTTCGCGGTGATCAGCACCGCGTCGATCTGGCCCGCGGCCGCCGGGCTCGCCCCGCGGACTCCCTGGCCGTTCTGCCGTGCCTGTCGTAGTTCCTCGCAGGGCGCCGCGTCCTGCGCGATCGAGTCGTCGGCGCCGGGGTGAGCCCCCGTGGCGGTCGCCGCCGTCCCCATCAGAGCTGTTGCCGCCAATCCGATCGCCAAACACTGGGAAATGACAAATCGTGGCATCGCGCCGTCTTCCTCCTACTTCCTGGCCTGACCTGAAAGTGCACGTGGACATTGCTGAGGTAACGCTCGGGCGGCAACAATACTGACGGGAATTCCGGCGCTGAAACCGGTGTTCCATAGAGGCGGTTGTGGCCGTTTTGTGCGACCGTTGAGCCCTCATGAAGGAGGATGTGTGAGCGACACTCGTAAGGCGATTCTGGCCGGTGGATGCTTCTGGGGCATGCAGGATCTGATCCGCCGGCAGCCCGGCGTACTGGCCACCAGGGTCGGCTACACCGGCGGGACCAACGACAATCCCACCTACCGCAATCACCCGGGCCACGCCGAGGCCGTCGAGATCGAATACGACCCGGCGCAGACCGACTACCGCGCGTTGCTCGAGTTCCTGTTCCAAATCCACGATCCGACCACCAAGGATCGCCAGGGCAACGATCTCGGCGACAGTTACCGTTCCGCGATCTTCTATCTCGACGACGATCAGCGCCGCGTCGCCGTCGATACCATCGCCGATGTCGACGCCTCGGGCCTGTGGCCGGGCAAGGTCGTCACCGAGGTGACCCCGGCGAGCACGTTCTGGGACGCCGAGCCCGAGCATCAGGACTACCTGATTCGCTACCCCGACGGCTACACCTGCCATTTTCCTCGTCCCGGCTGGAAACTCCCGAAGCGCGAGAACACCGGCAAGTAGCGTTTTCCATATGTCATGATCGGCTGTGTCGGCGTGACCGTGACGTCGGATCGGAGTACTCATATGAGCGGCAGCGACCGTCTCGAACGATGAGGGGAAGCGATTCGGATGACATATGGACAGCAGCAACCCGGTTATCCTCCGGCGGGACCGACGCTCAGTGTCGGTGACGCCATCGGGTACGGGTGGACGAAATTCAAAGACAACGCGCTCGTGTGGATCGGGATGGTGGTCGTCGCATTCCTGATCCAGGCGGTGATCAGCTTCCTGTTCGGGCTCGGAAACTCCGGCGACACCGATTATGACGGCGGTGTCAGTTTCGGGTTCGGGCTCTGGCAGATCCTCGGCACCATCGTGAGCACGGTGATCGGATATCTGATCTCGGCGGCATTCGTGCGTGGCTCGCTGCACGAAACCGATGGCAACAAGCCCGGATTCGGGTCGTTCTTCCAGTTCACCAATGTGGGTGCGGTGATCATCGCCGGCCTGCTGGTCGGTCTGGCGACCGGCATCGGCCTGCTGCTGTGTGTGTTGCCGGGCCTGGTCGTCGCGTTCTTCACCTGGTGGACGATGCAGTTCGTGATCGACCGTGACCAGGACGGTGTCACCGCGATCAAGTCGAGTTTCTCGGCGATCTCGAGCAACGCGGGAACGCTGCTGCTGCTGGCGCTGGCGCTGTTCGGTATCAACATCGTCGGTGCGCTGCTGTGCGGCCTCGGCCTGCTCGTCACGATCCCGTTGACGATCATCGCCTCGACCTACGCCTACCGGCTTGTCACCGGTGGGCCGGTCGCCGGCGCGGCGAAGACCCCGGAGCCGGGATACCCGCAGCAATACGGCGGGCCCGCAGGGGGATTCGGCGGGCAGCCGGGGTACGGCGGTCCGGAAGGCGGACAGGGTTACGGCGGTCCCGGTTACGGCGGTCCAGAAGGTGGACCGGGTTACGGCGGGCCTGCGGGCGGTCCTGGCACCGGTGGTCCGGGCACGGGCGGACCGGGTTACGGGGGTCCTGGCACCGGTGGTCCGGGCACGGGCGGACCGGGTTACGGGGGTCCTGGCACCGGTGGTCCGGGCACGGGCGGACCGGGTTACGGGGGTCCTGGCACT
>NZ_JBSGVG010000021.1:0-34082 GCF_053608345.1 Nocardia sp. NPDC055050 | reverse complement strand
CCGGTGGTCCGGGTACAGGCGGACCGGGTTACGGCGGTCCTGGCACCGGTGGTCCGGGCACTGGCGGGCCGGGATACGGCGGTCCCGAGCATCCGGATGGTCCCGATCTGGGCAAGCCCAATGACCAGGGCTGGGGTCCTGAAGGCAACCGCTGAGAAGTTGATCCCGAGGGGCGTGCGATGTCGTTCATCGCACGCCCCTCGTGCTGTTCACTCGCAGCCGATGCCGTCTCCGTCGCGGTCGAGGCCGTAGTCGTCGGGGCCGATCACCGTGACGCGGCCGGTGTAGACGGGGCCGTTGCCGCTACCGCCTTCGCAGTCCACATCGCTGACGATGGGCAGGCACGGGGTGTAGGAGGCGTGGCAGTTCGAGGGCTGCGCTGTTGCGACGGCCGGCGTGGCGATCGCGAACGCGAAGGCGGCGATGACGGCGGAACCGAGGGTGACGGCGTACTTCATGGTGCTCCATTCAATTATTCAGCGGCGCACAGTGTTTCACGGGTGGGTGATTTGTCGTAAATTTGCTTGTCGGTAGCATCGGGGGACTCGGACAAGGGGGAGTGATGCGGGGGAAATGGCGGGCGCTGTCGTGGTGGGCGCGGGGTGCGGTGATCGCGCTCGCGCTGGTTCTTGTGGTGACGCTGCCGGTGGCGGGGGTGGTAGCCGCCCTGCTGGTGCACAACATCGGCGAACAGTCCGAACAGGCGCGGACGCGAGGCAGAGACGCGGTCTGGCTCGGTCATGCCTGGGTGGACGGGCGCAAGACCGACGCCGATATCGACGGACTCGGGAAGTTGCTGGCAGGTACCGGAGTTCGGGATCTGTACGTCCATACGGGACCGTTGGAACACGACGGGAGTCTGCGCGACGATCTCGCACCGCGGGCGCAATGGTTTGTCGACGCGGTGCACGCGCGATTACCGGCAATTCGGGTGCAGTCGTGGCTCGGCGACATCGTGCAGCCCGAATTCGACGGCCTGGATGTGGAATCGGCGGCCTCGCGCGAGCGGGTGGTGGCATCGGCGCGGCGAGTGCTGGCCTACGGGTTCGACGGAGTGCATTACGACCTCGAACCCGTTCGGTCCGGGTCGCCGGGATTTCTCGCGCTGCTCGACGCGACTCGGGTCGTGACGTCGGGGGCGCACGTCCAGCTGTCGGTCTCGGCGCCGGTGATCGATCCGCTGCCCGGATTGCATTCGGTGGGTTCGGCTGTCGCCGATCACGGAAAATGGTGGAGCCAAGCCTATTTCGCCGAGGTCGCCCGTCGTTCCGATCAGGTGGCGGTGATGTCCTATGACACGGCGATGCCTACCCGAGCCCTCTACAGCGGGTATGTGGCGCAGCAGACCGGACTCGCCGCCGAGGTGACACCGGACGGAGTCGATCTGTTGATGGGAGCACCCGCCTTCTGGGCCGACGACCCGGGCCATCACGGTACTGCCGAGACCGTTGCCGCCGCGGTACGGGGGATTCGTCTCGGCCTGACCGACGCCGACGTCGGCCGCGCGAATTTCGGTGTGGCCTTGTATGTGGATTTCGCCGCCACGCCGCAGGATTGGGCCGACTATCGACGAGAATGGTGCCGGATGGCCGAATGAATTCGGCGACCGTTCGATTTCGGATCGGCGGTATCGCCCGGTCGCGGTTGGTTCCGCGCCGCCTGTTTGTCGCTATTCCGCAGTGGTGGGGACGACGGCGGGCGCGTAGATCTCGGTCAGCCATGGGTGATCCGGGTAGAGCTGGGTCAGCCAGGAATTCAGCCGGGTGAGCCGGTACTCGGGGAGAAGGGGCAGGACGCGGAGGAAATCGGCGTGGTCTTTGGGGCGGTTGGCTTTCGCCTTGAACAGCAGCACGACCTCGGGAACGAGATAGGGGATGCCGTTGGCCGTGGTGCGGATGAGTTCGGTGTAGGAGAGAGTGATCGTGGGGTCGCGGCGGCAGATCCAGGTATCGCCGTCGTGCGGTTCACGGAAGACGTCGAGATGGAAGGCGCCGGTGAAGGGGTCGCGCAGCCAGGTTTGATGGAGTTCGGGGTTGGACGCGGCCAGGGCATAGGGCCAGAGCTCGCCGCTGCCGACGACGTCCCATTCGTATTCGGGGAAGGCGGCGGCGATCTGGGGGAAATCCGTTCGGGGAACGGTGATTTCGATGTCGTCATGGGCGCGGGAGATCGCGCCCGCGAAGAGGTCGAGGGCCCAGCCGCCCGCGACGGCCCAGGGGGCCGGGCAGCTGGCGAGGCGGGCGGCGACCACGCTCGGGGTCCACGGGTCCCAGCGGCGGGCGGCTTCGGTTGCGGTGATCGGACGTCCCCCGTCCGGCGAGCTCATCTACCCATCCTCGGTACCCACGGCCGGGGGCGCAAGGCTGTTGTGGGCGATGGTGATCGAGACGAGACGGGTTTGTGAGGAAGTCAGCGTCGGCGGTCGGTGAGCCAGGCCAGGGGGCGGCGGTGGTGGGGTCGAGGGCGGTTTTCCCAGCGGGGGTTGTCCTCGTTACGGCGGTAGGCCGGGATCCGGCCCGCCACCGAGAAACGGAAAGTGGTTGCGATACCCACTACTTCGCCATCCGCGGCGACGGTGACAGGGGTTCTCGAGGTGACGGTGAGTTCGTGCATCTGACGTTCGCCGTAGACGCGGCTGTGCCCGATGGCGGCGAGCATCAGGGCGATGACGGCGCGGGTCCGGGAGAACCGCACATCGGCGCGGAGCCAGCGGACGTCGAGCAGGCCCTCGTCCAGGCGGGAGCGGAAAGCGGGCACAGCGCCGTGCGGGTGGTAGGGGCCGTTGCCGATGAACAGGAACCACATGTCGTGCCAGCGGTCGTCGAGCCGGATGTGGATCGGTTCCGCGCGGCGCAGCGTGACGACGAGGGCGGCGGCGAAGGCAGGCCACTTGCCCCAGCGGTCTTCCCACTTCTCGCGCAGGCGGACCAGCTCGGGGTAGGCGCCGATGCTCGCGGTGTTGATCCAATGGTGGGTGTAGGGGCCGTCGGTGGTGTCGAGTTCGACTGCGGCGATGTCGACTTCGACGGCTTCGCCGGTGCCGGTGGCATCGGCCACCTCGCGCAGGTCGTAGACGCCGAGGTCGCGGGCGAAGTGGTTCAGGGTGCCGGCGGGGATGACGACCAGGGGCAGGTTGTTGCGGACCGCGACGGCTGCCGCCGCGGCGATGGTTCCGTCTCCGCCCGCGGCGCCGACCGCGAGGACCGAGGTGCGGTCGCTCGCCGCGCGATCCGCGGTGTCGCTGTCGGTCGCGACAGCGGCGTCGACCGCTTCCTGCAACACCTCGACGGCGTCACGGCCGGGTTCGGTGCGTACCAGGGTCGCGGCGGGCAGGGCTTCGGCGATGTCCGCCGTGGGGTCGTAGGAGGAGTCGCCGGAGCGGGGATTCACCAGCAGCAGCAGACCTTTGCCGTCGGCGAGGATGGGCGCGTCGTGCACCACGTGCGCGTCGGCCTCGTCGGATTCGCGAATCGGCCACCAGCGGCGGGTGGTGAGAGCGACAGCTGTGCCGACGCCGGCGCCGACCAGCACGTCGGACGGCCAGTGCGCGCCGGTGTGGATGCGCGAGTAGGCGACGGCGGCGGCCACCGGCGCGACGGCGAGCGCGGCGCGCGGGCTCTCCAGGGCGACGGCCGTGGCGAAGGCGGCGGCATTGGCGCTGTGGCCGGACGGGAAGGACGACGACACCGGCGCGGCGACCAGCCTGCGGCCCAGCGGCATCAGTTCGGCCGGCGGCCGCCGCCGCGGGATCAGCGTCTTGAGCACGAGGTTGACGACGAAGCTGCTGCCACCCAGCGCGATGACGCCGCGCAACGCCGCCCGTCGCGGGGGACCCGGCTTCACCGCGAGCGCCGCCGCCACGGCCAGCCATAGACCGCCGGTGTTGGCAGACCGGGTCAACCGCAGCATGCCGCGATCGACCGACGACTCCGGAATACGGGACACCGCCCGGCTCATCGTGTCGTCCATCCGGGCGACATGGCCGAAGCGTGCTCGGGGCAACTCACTCACACCCAGAACACTACCGCCGTTGGGCGTCACGATCTTTCGACGCGGACAGCGTCACCCGTGCACCCCTCGGTGGCGGGACGCGCTGTTCGCCTGGCTGAGGCAGCCGAGGTCGATCGGTCCGGTCGAGCCGGAGACGCCGCTCCGACGGAGGTTCATGCCCGCGATCCTCGCACCGGCGGGCGACGCGCGAAACCGGTCGGATCCCCGCAATTACGGGGGCAGGAAGCGGTAGGCGCGCCGCCCGATAAACTCTGCCCATGACCGACACTGCGCTGCTCGAGGGCCCCATCCACGCTGTTCATGTCGAACTCGGCGCCACCTTCGCGCCGTTCGGTGGGTGGGAGATGCCCGTGCAGTACGCGGGCACGGTCGGCGAGCACACGGCGGTGCGCACCACGGTCGGGCTTTTCGACGTGAGCCACCTCGGTAAGGCGACGGTCGCGGGTCGGGGAGCTGCGGCTTTCGTGAACTCGGCGCTGACCAACGACCTGGGCCGGATCCAGCCGGGCAAGGCGCAGTACACCCTGTGCTGTGCCGAGGACGGCGGCGTGATCGACGACCTGATCGCCTACTACGTCAGCGACGACGAGGTGTTCCTGGTGCCGAACGCGGCCAACACCGCGGCGGTGGTGGCCGAGTTACGCAAGGTCGCTCCCGAGGGCATCACCGTCACCGACCAGCATCGCGACTACGCGGTGTTCGCGGTGCAGGGGCCCAAGGCCACCGAGGTGCTCACCGCACTCGGCCTGCCCACCGAGATGGAGTACATGGCCTACGCCGACGCCGAGTGGCAGGGCCGCCCGGTGCGCGTGTGCCGGACCGGCTACACCGGCGAGCACGGCTACGAGCTGCTGCCGACGTGGGCCGACGCGGAGCCGCTGTTCCGCGCCCTGATCGCGCAGGTCGAGGCCGAGGGCGGCCAGGCGGCCGGACTCGGCGCGCGCGACACCCTGCGCACCGAGATGGGCTACCCGCTGCACGGACACGAACTGTCCCTCGACATCACCCCGAACCAGGCCCGCACCGGCTGGGCCGTGGGCTGGAAGAAGCCGGAATTCTGGGGCAAGGCCGCGCTCGAGCAGGAGAAGGCCGACGGCCCGCGCCGTACGCTGATGGGACTGAAGGCACTGGATCGCGGCGTGCTGCGCCAGGGCCAGACCGTGCTCCGCGACGGTGAGCCGGTCGGCGAGACCACCTCGGGGACGTTCTCACCGTCGCTGAAGGTCGGCATCGCGCTGGCGCTGCTCGACACCGACGCGAAGCTCGAACCCGGCGACGAGGTGGAGGTCGACGTGCGCGGGCGCAAGCTGCGCGCCGCGGTCGTCAAGCCGCCCTTCGTCGACACCAAGACCAAGTAACTCCCCCGTAGTGGGGGCGAGACAGCACCGAATCGGCCCGGATAGGATTCCCACCATGACAGTCGCCGCACAGTTCACCCGTATCCCGCATCCCGCGCCCACCCCGGCGCAGCGGCGGGACGAGGTACTGGCGGCCCCCGGTTTCGGACGATTCTTCACCGATCACATGGTGTCGATCGACTACGCCGACGGCCGGTGGGGCAACGCGCGCGTCGAACCGTACGGCCCGCTCTCGATGGACCCGGCGACCATGGTGTTCCACTACGGCCAGGCGATCTTCGAAGGGCTCAAGGCCTACCGCCAGCCCGGCGGCGAGATCGCGACCTTCCGCATCGATGCCAACGCCGCGCGGTTCCGCCGCTCGGCCGCGCGCATGGCGATGGCGGAACTGCCCGAGGAACTGTTCATCGAGTCCGTGCGCCAGCTCCTCGACGTCGACGCCGACTGGGTGCCCGCGGCCGGTGGCGAGGACTCGCTGTACCTGCGGCCGTTCATGTTCTCCACCGAGGCGGGCCTGGGCGTGAAGCCCGCGTCGGCCTACAAATACCTGCTGCTGGCCTCGCCTGCCGGGGCCTACTTCCCGCGCGGTGTGAAGCCGGTGCGGGTGTGGCTGTCGACCGAGTACGTGCGCGCGGCTCCCGGCGGCACCGGTGAGGCGAAGGTGGCGGGCAACTACGCCTCGTCGCTGCTCGCGCAGGCGCAGGCCACCGACGAGGGCTGTGACCAGGTGGTCTGGCTGGACGCCTGCGAGCGTCGCTACGTCGAGGAGATGGGCACCAACAACCTGTTCTTCGTGTTCGGCACCGGCTCGGAGGCGCGGCTGGTGACCCCCGAGCTGTCGGGTTCGCTGCTGCCCGGTATCACCCGCGACTCGCTGCTCACCCTGGCCGCCGACTCCGGCTACCCGGTGGAGGAGCGCAAGATCTCGGTGGAGGAATGGCGCAAGGGCGCCGAATCCGGGGAGATCAGTGAGGTGTTCGCCTGCGGAACGGCGGCGGTGATCACGCCGGTCGGCTGGGTGAAGTCCGGTGAGGGTGAGTTCGCCATCGGCGGTGGTGAACCCGGTGAGGTGACGATGGCGCTGCGCGACACGTTGACCGGAATCCAGCGCGGCACCTTCGCCGACACCCACGGGTGGATGCGGACTCTGTAAGCGTCACAACAGCATTCGAGAGCGGGTCCCTGGCGTAGGGGCCCGCTCTTCTGCTGTTCGTTCAGCCCGGCATCAACGCCTGCCACTCGCCGAGGGACTTCGGACGCAGGACGTAGTTGGACTCGCGGACGGAGGACAGCGCGGCGCTGGGGGCTTCGGAGTACCAGTGGCCGGGGTAGACGACCGGGTTGCCGTCGAGAGCGGCGAGTTGGCGCAGGCTGCGGAACATCTCGTCGGTGTCGCCGCCGGGGAAGTCGGTGCGGCCGCAGCCGTCGATGAACAGGGTGTCGCCGGAGATGAGGCGGCCGTCGAACAGGAAGCACTGGCTGCCCGGGGTGTGACCGGGCGTGTGGAGTAACTCGATCTCGAAGGCGCCGACCTTCACCTTGTCGCCGTGGTCGTGGCCGGTCAGTTCGCTGGGGGCGATGCCGGTCGTCTGGGCGACCCAGTCCAGTTCGAGCTTGTTGACATGGACCGGGACGCTGGTCTTCTCGAGCAGTTCGGCCACGCCGCCGAGGGTGAAACCGAGCATGGTGCCGCCGACGTGGTCGGGATGATGGTGGGTGGCGAGCACGCCGGATACGCGCATGCCGTCGGCCTCCGCGACGTCGACCAGGTCGGCCGCTTGGTAGGCGGGATCGACCAGGAGGGTCTCGCCGGTCTCCCGGTCGCCGATCAGATACGCGAAATTGCGCATCTGCGTGGCGATCGGATCGCCGACGGCGTAATCCCGGCCGGACAGCAGCTGGCGGAAGTAGAGGCGCTCGGATGACATGCGCTCCACTGTATTGCCACCGGTGTGCTGGCGACGCACCCGAGTACCGTTGACCGGACGGTCTGTGGGAGCACACAATCGCCGATATCCTGGACTTGTGACCAGTACGAGTTTGCGGTAACTGAGCGTTTCGCTATAACGCCAGCGAGAAGCCCACTGCGGCAATCGAAACCGTGATCTCCACTACTGCGCCGAGAATATCGCCGGACAGGCCCTCGAAACGGCGGACACAGTGCCGGGTGACCACAACGGTCGCCGCGAGGGCGGCGATCACGACAACGGGGCCGAGCCAGAGGTTGTCTGGCACCGCCCACACCGCGATGCCGACGGCGATCGCGGTCCAGATCAGCACGACGGCGCGCGGCTGCGTGCCCGCGACCAACGCGCCGAAACCGGCGTCGGGGGCGGCGCGGATGCCGGTGCGGCACGCAGGCACGACGGCGACCCGGCTCACGGTGACGGCGAGGACGAGCGCGAGCCAGCGGTGCTGATCGGCCAGCGTCGCGAAAGCCACCGCTTGGACGGCGACGGCGAAGATGAGCGCGGCCACGCCGAACGGGCCCGCACCGCCGGACTTCATGATCTCGCGGGCGCGCTGGGGCGGACCATAGCTGCCGAGCCCGTCGACGGTGTCGGCCAGGCCGTCGAGGTGCATGCCCCGGGTGAGCAGGGCGAGCAGGCCGACGACGAGGAGACCGGCGAGCAGGGCGGTCAGGCCCGCGTTGACCAGTAACCAGAGGGCGCCCGCCGCGAACGCTCCGAGAGCGAGCCCGATCAGCGGGGCGAGCGAGATCGCGTGGCCTGCTGTGCGCCGGTCGACGACTGCCGGGCCGGTGATCGGGACGATCGTCAGCCAGGAAACCGCGAGCCGGAGCGCGTTCACTTGGCCAGGTCGACGGTGTCCGATTCCTCGGCCGAGGTGCTGACGCCCGCGTCGGCGAAGGTCGACATCTCGGCGAGGGTGGCGACCGCGGCCCGCAGGATCGGGAGGGCGGTCAGGGCCCCGGAGCCTTCGCCGAGGCGCATCTCGAGGTCGATCAGCGGGGTCAGGCGCAGGTGCTTCAAGGCCAGGTCGTGAGCCGGTTCGGTGGAGCGGTGGGCCGGCAGCCACCACGCTTTCGCGCCCGCGGCGAGGTCCTCGGCGACCAGGGCCGCGGCGGTGACCACGACGCCGTCGAGCAGCACGGGCGTGCGACGGACGGCCGCCTGGGCGAGGAAACCGGTCATGGCGGCGAAGTCGGCGCCCGCCGCGACGCGGAGCAGGTCGACGGGGTCGGTGGCGACCGGGCGGGCACGGCGCATGCCGTCGCGGATGGCGGCGACCTTGCGGATCCAGCCCCGGTCGTCGACGCCGGTGCCGCGGCCGACCGCGGCGACGGGTTCGGTGCCGGTGAGGACGGCGATGAGGACGGTGGCGGGGGTGGTGTTGCCGATGCCCATGTCACCGGCGACGAGCAGGTCGGCGCCCGCGTCGATTTCCTCGTCGGCGATCGCGCGACCCGCGGCCAGTGCGGCGGTGACCTCGGCGTCGGTGAGCGCGTCCTCGCGATCGATGGAGCCGCTCGAGCGACGCACCTTGTGCTGGGCCACCGACGGTTCGGTGTCACCGTCGACGGCGATGTCGACGACCCGCACGGTCGCGCCCGCCACGGCGGCCAGCGCGTTCACGGCCGCGCCGCCCGCCAGGAAATTGGCCACCATCTGCGCGGTGACCTCGCTCGGATACGCCGAGACACCGTGCTTCGCCACGCCGTGGTCGCCCGCGAACAGCACGACCCTGGCGCGTTCGAACTGCTGGGGTGGGCATACGCCCTGGCACGCGGCGACCCAGTTGCCGAGTTCCTCGAGTCGTCCCAGTGATCCGGCCGGTTTGGTGAGCTGCGTCTGGCGCTGCTCAGCCGCCGCGCGTACCTGCGCGTCCGGGGCCGCGACCGGGTCGAATCCGTGCGTCACTGGCAAGCCTTTCGGAGGTGGTACGGGGTGTTCGACGCCCATCTTGCCCGGATCACGGTGCACGGCGGCGACCGACCCGGCTCATTTCAATCGAAGCGGCAGCCCGGCGACGATGAGGTACGCCTCGTCGCACGCCCGCGCGAGACGCTGGTTCAGCGCGCCGATCTCGTCGCGGAACAGCCGCCCCGAGCGGGTCGCGGGGATCACGCCCATGCCTACCTCGGGCGATACGATCACCAGCCGTTCCCGGTAGGCCGCGACAGCCTCGACGAGCGTGTCGCAGTCGGGGATGACGGTGCCGCGCGGTGCGTCCCAGGCGTCGCGGGCGTCGAGGCGGGCGGTGAGCCAGGTGCCGATGTCGTCGAGCAGGGTCGCGGGCGCCGCGGTGGCGAGAACCGTTGCGGGCTCGGTGTTCTCGACGGTCGTCCAGTGTTCGGGGCGGCGGTCACGGTGGACGGCGATCCGGTCGGCGAAGTCGTGATCGGCGGGATCGACCACGGCGGTGGCCAGATAGCGAACCGAGGGTGCGTCGGTCAGCACGGCCTCGGCGAAGGCGGATTTTCCGGAGCGGGCGCCGCCGAGCACGAGGACGCGGGCCGAGGGGGACCTGTCTGACATGTCAGCACGGTAGCAATCGGCCACGGCGCGGCTTCGGAGTCAGGCCGACAGCGCGTCCAAGATCATCGGGCGAGCGGTGGTGAGGGCCTGTTGCCAGTACGGCCAGTTGTGGGTGCCGTTGACGATGTCGACCCTGGCGGAGACCCCGAGGGCGGTGGCCCGGTCGCGGAAGATGCCCGCGGCGACCACCGTCATCGCCTCGAGGCTCATCGCGTTGAGGGTGTTGCCGAGGCCGTAGGGCACATCGGCGGCGCCGGGGATGCCGTTGCCGGTGGTCACATAAAGGGGCAGGCCGCGCAGCCGCTCGACCTGGGCGGTGGCGTCGTTACGGGCCCACGCGGGATCGCCTGCCGGGCCCCACATGTCGTCGACATTGAAATTGCCCTCGTCGAGCATGGCAACGCGCATGGCCTGGTTCCACATCGGGTAGGTCGGGTTGACGAAGCCGGAGAACGAACCGGCGAAGCGGAACTGATCACGATGGTGGGCGGCGAGGGTGAGTGCGGCGTTGCCGCCCATGGACGCGCCGACGATGGCGTTGTTGGTACGCGAGACCCCATATCTGGCAAGGAAATCGGGCAGTTCACGGGTGAGGAACGTTTCCCACCGGTAGGTCGTCTTCTGGCCGTTGGTGCTGCTGGGCCGGTACCAGTCGGTGTAGAAGCTGGAGTGGCCGCCGACCGGGAACACCAAAGTAACGTTTTCGCCGGCGAATTGGCGCAGGGCATCGGTGTCGGTGGTCCATTGGCTGTGGTCGTCGGGAGCGCGCAGACCGTCGAGCAGATACAGCGCGGAGCTGCCGCCGCGCGCCGCCCATTGCACCTGGACCTTGATCGGGCCCATGCTCGACGGCACGATCAAATCCTCGAAGCCGCCTGCGGGCGTTCGTATCATCGGCGGCGCGGCAACGGCCGCGGCGGTGCCGATGGACGACACGACCACGGCCGTCGCGACGATCGCGAGAGCTCGGCTCAGCCGACGAGATCTTCCCCACCCAACGTTGAACACATCAGCCAGCTGATCAGTTTCCGATAGGCCGAGTCAAGCAGACTGTGCGACCTCACAGCCTGAACTCACCCGGTTCGGCGCGCCGAATGGTAAGGGCGGCAACCGGTGACGGTGCGGCCGTCGTAGCTGAATTCCAGGAACACCCGCCAGAGCTGGCGGACCCGGTGATCGGCCCACAGTCCGCGGGTCGGTTCGATGCGATAGAACACCTGCTGGCCTTCGTCGGGGAGTTTGACATTGTCGTAGAGCGAGATATCGGCGAGCCACGGGAACTGCTCGAAGCTCAGGGTGACGGCACGCTGGATCTCGGCGGGATCGGTGACCAGCGTGGCGCGACCCTGGATCTGCACCGAATGAATGGCGTGGCGACCCGCGAAACCGTCGGGTGGAAGATGGCTCACCACGTAGCTGACATTCGGATTCTGTTGCATCTGAGCGTGTTTGCGATTGAATTGGAAGGTGTGCATGTAGGCGATGAGACCGTCGGCGGCGATGTGCATGGCCGAGGTCGACGGCGCGCCCTGCTCGTCGATGGTGGCCAATGCGGCGAGCTCCTCGGTGCGCAGGAGCTCGGTGATCGCTTCCTGGACTTCGGCGGGGCCGGGTTCGATGTTCATCAGGCGCCCATCCCCAGGTCGGCGAGGACCGCCAGCGCGGCGGCTCTCGCGCCACCGGTGACACCCTGACCGGGATGAGTGGACGGCCCGACGAGATAGAAGCCCTCGGCGGGCAGCCGGTAGCCCATGTTCGGCAGCGGTCGCATACCCATGAACTGGAACAGCTGGCAGCCGAAGTGGCCGGGATCGCCGTCCACCCAGGCGTCGTTGTAGCGCTCCATGTCCAATGGGCTGTGCACCACCCGCGACAGCACCTGATCGGGGCCGATATTCGTGGTCATCTGCGCGAAGGTGGCGAAGACCTGATCGAAGATCTCCTCCTTGCGGCTGTCCCAATCGTCCTCGGCCAGCTCCATCGGGGCGTAACCGAGCAGGTAGAGCGTGTGATGCGGGATGGGAGCCCTGCTGGGGTCCCAGCGGGTGGCGGTCGAGACCGTCGGGATGGTGTGCACCGGTTCGCCGTATTTGAGCTGGTCGAAGGTACGCAGCAGGTCGGGCAGATCGAGGGCGACCTCCTGGAAACCGGCTTCGGTGACCTCCGGCCCGGCACGGAACTCGGGCGCCTCGCTCAGGACGAGATGCCCGGCGACCAGGCGGAAACCGGCGGACTTGATCCGGTCGACCTTGCGCTCCCACTCGGCGCCGAATCGGTGCTCCACCATCGCGGGCAGCTGCTTGATATTGAGGTCGGCCAGGACAGCGCGACGCGCGCTGAACTCGGTGCCGTCGGCGCAGCGCACCCCGGTGACCCGGTCGCCGTCGAACCGGAACCGCTCGACCTTCGCGCCGGTGTGGATGGTGCCGCCGTAGCCGCGCAGCGCGGCGGCGAGCGCGTCGGACAGTGACTGCGAGCCGCCCACCGCGAAACCCATGCCGTAGCGATGGATGAACGGCACCATCAGCAGCAGGAAGGCGCCGGTGCCGCCCTCGTCCGGCGAGATCAGCAGCTCCGACACCCAACGGCACAGGGCCGCTTTGACTTTCGGGTGCACGAACCATTCGTGGCAGACGTCGAGGTAGCTCATCATGAGCACCCGCATCGTCTCCTGACCGATCTCGGACTGTTCCAGCTGCGCGAACAGCGCGCCGAGCGGGGCCGGCGGGCGGAACATCGCGGGCAGCAGCTGGTCGAGCAGCGGGCTCGCGAATTCGTAGAAACGCAGGTAGTTCTCGGCGTCGACGGGGGAGATCCGCGCGATCGTCTCGGCCGTCTTGTGCACGTCGTGATAGAAGGCGATGAAGTCGTCGTCGGGGAACACCACCGACATGCTGGGGTCGGGATAGACATAGCTCAGCCCGTGCTCGGCGAGCAGGCCCAGTTCGTCGTCGAGGATCATCGGATTGCCGTGGATGAAGATGTGTGCGGCGGCGTGCAGGTCGTGCTGGTGACCGGGCAGGGTCACCGCCTCGCTGACGACGCCACCGCCGATCTCCGACTTGGCCTCCAGGACGACGACATCCAGGCCCGCCTTGGCGAGGTAGGCGGCGGCGGTGAGGCCGTTGTGCCCCGCCCCGACGACGATCACGTCATGGTCAGCCATGGTGTGCTCCGAGTCCGTAGCCGCCGTCGATGTCCCAGATCGAGCCGGTGACGAAACCGGCGCCCGCGGAATCGAGCAGGGTCAGTACCGGCGCCGCGACCTCGTCGGCGGTGGCGATGCGTTTGATCACGTTCGTGGCGACGACGCCTTCCTCCAGTCCCGCGATCGCCTCGGCGCCCGCGCGGAAGCCCGGGGTCTCGGTGATGCCGGCACAGACGCCGTTGACTCGAATTCCCCTGGGGCCGAGTTCGCTTGCCCACGTCGGCACCAGGTATTGCAGGGCTGCCTTGGTAGCACCGTAGATGCCGGTGCCCGGTCCCGGCTTGCGGCCGATGGCGGAGGAGATGACCGCGATCGAGGAACCGGTCTGCTTGCCCAGCGCGGGCACCGCCGCGGCGACGGTGGCGATGGTGCCGCGCAGGTTGACGTCGATGATCCGGTTCACTTCCGCCATCGGCTGGGCGAAAATCGCACCGGGAATGAGGATTCCGGCATTGCACACCAGGAGGTCGAGGCCACCGAACTGCTCGACCGCGTGGTCGACGGCGTGGTGCGCGGTGTCCGGATCGGCGATGTCGCCGCTGATCCAGGCCGCGCCCAGGGTGTCCGCCGCCTCGGCCAGTTCCTTCTCGCGGCGCCCGGTGAGTACCACCTTCGCGCCCTCGGCGACCAGCGCCGCCGCGATCGCGTAGCCGATGCCCTCGCTCGATCCGGTGATCAGAGCGGTCTTACCTTCGAATCGCATGCTTCTCCTGTGCTGCTTCGGCCCTGCGCCACTGCACGACGCGGCCGTTGTCGGGGGTGGTGCGGATGGTGAGCAGACCGTCGGTCAGCTCGGCGATGCGGACTTGTTCCTCGCCGACCCAGTCGGTGCGTGAGCAGACGAGGATGTGATGGCGCAGGACGCCGTCGTCGACGCTCCAGCGGCCCGCGTATCCCATGAACGCGGGTTCGCCGGGGGCGGTGCGCATCATCGCGACCGAGAGGTGGCCGGACGCGGTGTAGGTGAGGAACCCGGCGGGCTCGGCGCCGAGTGGGCCGGGCGTCGGCGTGCCCGTGGGATCGGTGTCGTGGAACGACGCGAGTTGCCAGGTGCCGATCAGATCGTCGGGTCGGGGCATGGGCTAGCGCCAGCCGCGCGGATCGCGAAACCGGGTGTAGGGCAACACCGCCTGGGGCGGCGACAGCTCTTCGGCCTGCTCGTCATAGGTCAGCAACACCGCGGCGACGGCGGCGATCATCTCTTCGCTCGGATCGATTCGGGAATCGACCAGCGCTGGGGAATCGGACATGTGGTCCTCCTACTGGGGTGGGTTGCCGTGCTTGCGCACCGGCGGCTCGGAATGCTTGGCGCGCAGCATGTTCAGTGATCTGATGAGGATCGAACGGGTGTCGGCCGGGTCGATGACGTCGTCGACCAGGCCGCGCTCGGCGGCGTAGTAGGGATGCATCAACTCGCGGGCGTACCCGGCAACGAGCTCGGTCCTGGCCGCGTCGGGGTCGCCGGCGGCGGCGATCTGCTTGCGGAAGACCACGTTCGCGGCGCCCTGTGCGCCCATCACCGCGATCTCGTTGGTCGGCCAGGCCAGCGCCAGATCGGCACCGACACTGCGCGAGTCCATGACGATGTAGGCGCCGCCGTAGGCCTTGCGCAGCACGATCGAGATCCGCGGCACGGTCGCGTTGCAGTAGGCGTACAGCAGCTTCGCGCCGTGCCGGATGATGCCGCTGTGTTCCTGGCCGACCCCGGGCAGGAACCCCGGCACATCGAGCAGGGTGACCAGCGGGATGTTCATCGCATCGCACATCTGGACGAAGCGTGCGGCCTTCTCGCTGGCGCTGATATCGAGAGTGCCTGCCAGACACTGTGGTTGGTTGGCGACGAAACCGACTGTCTGACCGTTCATCCGGGCCAGCGCGATGACGATATTGGCGGCCCAGCGTTCCTGGATCTCCAGATACGCGCCGTCGTCGACGATTTCGGCGATCACCGCGCGGATGTCGTAGGGCGTGGTCCCGGTGTCGGGGACGAGATCGCCGAGCGCGGGGCATGGCCGATCGACCGGGTCGTCGGTGGGCACCACCGGCGGCAGTTCCCGGTTGTTCTGTGGCAGAAAGGAGAGCAGGTAGCGCACATCGGCGAGGCAGGTCGCCTCGTCGTCGTGGACGAAGTGCGCGACACCGGAGCGCTCGGCGTGGATGTCGGCGCCGCCCAATCCGTCGAGGGTCACCGATTCGCCCGTGACGGCGGTGACCACCTCGGGCCCGGTGATGAACATCTGCGCGGTGCCGCGCACCATCAGGACGAAATCGGTCAGGGCGGGGGAGTAGGCGGCCCCGCCCGCACAGGGCCCCAGCATGACGCTGATCTGGGGAATCACCCCCGAGGCCGCGGTATTGCGCCGGAAGATGCCCCCGTAGCCGGCCAAGGCGGCGACACCCTCCTGGATCCGGGCGCCCGCACCGTCGTTCAGCGACACCAGCGGCGCCCCCGCGGTGATCGCCAAATCCATGACCTTGTGGATCTTCTCGGCGTGCGCCTCGCCCAGCGCACCGCCGAAGATCCGGAAGTCGTGGGCGTAGACGAAGGTGGTGCGTCCGTCGACGGTGCCCCAGCCGGCCACCACGCCGTCGGTGTAGGGCCTGCTGTGCTCGAGGCCGAACCCGGTGGCCCGATGCCTGCGCAACGGTTCGAGTTCGGTGAACGAGTCCGGATCGAGCAGCAGCGAGATCCGTTCGCGGGCGGTCAGTTTGCCCTTGGCGTGCTGGCGCTCGGTCGCGGCCGGATCGGGGCCGAGCTCAGCCAGTTCCTTACGCAGGCGCAGTTCGTCGATCCGGTCGAGGTCACCGTCGGAGGTGAACGGCAGCGTGTATTCCTCGGTCACAGCGGTGTCCTCTCGCTCAGGCCGCGATGGGGTCGAGCAGGCAGGTTTCGAAAAAGGCCAGCGCACTCGTGTGATAGGCCCTGGCCGCCCAGCCCAGGCTGATGTTGTGGCCCGCCTGCGGGACGCGGGTCAAGCCGCGGCGGGGCGCCGAGGCGAGCAGGGCGGACAGGTCGGCGAGCGCGGCATCGTCGGTGCGCCACCACTTCTCCTGCTCGGCGAAGCTGAACCGCACCGGAATCCGGATGCGATCGGCCAGTTCGGCGAAGGTCTGCGGCCAGGCGGCGGCGTCGACCAGTTCCAGCATCGGCGTCGAGTCCACCGCCGCGCCCGACCGGGCGAAGGTGCCGGGCGGATACAACTGGAGATCGCCCCAATTGCGTTGCCACATCTTGGTTTCGGTGTCCTCGCTGTAGAGGTGCCCGCAGCCCGAGACGTCGACGCCGCAGAACTCGCTCTCGGTCGCCATGGTGAGGGCGAGCTTGCCGCCGAAGGAGTGCCCGAGCAGGAACATCCCGGCGCCGACCTCGTTGTCGGCGGTGAAGTCGGCGAGCGCGGCACGCACGGTCTCGGCCTGGTCGGTCAGCGACTGACCGTCCGGCAGGGCGTCGACCGAGGCACCGTAGCCGGGACGGTCCAGTGCCAGCACCGCGTAGCCCAGCCGGGTGGCGGTGCTGAGCAGCGACACGTCCGGGTGGGCGCGGCCGTGGAAGTACGCGGCGGACATCCCTGCCCCGTGCAGGGCGACGATGGTGGCACGAGGCAGGGCCAAGGCGGGCGTACTGAGCAGGCCGGACATCGGAATTCCCGCCGCGTCCAGGGTGATCCGGTGCACGCCCGGGGACAGGAGCGCCGCGCTCGCCTCTGCGGAGCTCATGACCGTTCCTCGGCGAACTTCTTGGCATGGGCCAGGGTGGCCATGCTGTTGGTGCTCAGCGCCCGCTGCACGTACTCCCTCGCGGTCGCCACATCGGCGTCGGGACCGAGGACGGCGGTGATGTTGTCGGTGTTGATCACCACGCTGTGCTGCGACGACACCGCCACCCCGCCCTCGGACGGCCGCACGGTCCAGTACCCGGTGTGCAGCGTCATCAGCGCGGGCATGGTCAGCTGCTTGTAGGCGATCATGGTGTCCGGGAACACGATGCGATACGACATGGTGCGGTGCTGGGAACCGTCCATCGCCACCGTGTCCATCGCCAGTGACTGGATGCCGGGACCCGGTTCGATGAGCTCGACCCCCGCCACATGCGGCAGCCGCTCCGGCCACAGCTGCGCTTGGCTGATGAACCCGAACACATCGGCGGCCGTGCCCGCCACCTCGACGGTGTCCTCGAAGGAGAACGTCGCGTCGGTGCCCGCGTCGCCGAGTTCGATATTGCGCTTCAGCGCGGCGAGCTCGGTGGTCGAATTGCGGTCGACCACCTGGTCGATCCAGCTCAGCTGGTCTTCCTCGGTGGCCTGGTAGTCGTGCAGCAGGCGTACGTTGCTCCGATTCACCGAGAGCGCCTCGATGATCCAGGTGCCGCCCATCGCGGCGATCGGCGCGCTGCTGACCTCCTGGCGGAACTCGATGCGGCGTTGCTCCGGATCGAGTACCCGGCGCGAGACCCAATGCTTGACGCTCTCGCCCGCGGTGGCCCAGATCCGGATGCGCTGCTCGCGGTCGTCGTTGTCGAGGTAGTCGGCGAAGATGGTGGGCGGGAACAACTGTGGCCAGTTCTCCACCTCCGCGAGCAGCCGGTAGACGGTCGCCGCGGGCGCGGCGATCTCGATCGAATGCTCGGCATGGCCGGTGGTGGTGACGGATACGGATGCGGACATGGTCGATCCCCTTTCAGTAATTCCCGAGTCCGCCACAGACATTCATCGCCTGGGCGGTGATGGACGCGGCGGTGTCGGAGGCGAGATAGCCGACCAGGCCCGCCACTTCCTCCGGAGTGCAGTAGCGGCCGAGCGGGATCTTGGCGGTGAACTTCGCCATCACCGCGTCCTCGGTGCTCTGCTGCAGGCTCGCGTAGTTGCGCCGAACCTGCTGCGCCATCGGCGTTTCCACGTAGCCGGGGCAGACCGCGTTGACGGTGATGCCGGTCGGCGCGAGCTCGTTGCCGAGCGCCTTGGTGAACCCGACGACACCGTGCTTGGACGCCGAGTACGGTGCGCCGAGCACCACGCCCTGCTTGCCGGCGGTCGAGGCGATGTTGATGATCCGGCCGCGGCTGCGGTGGCGCATCCCGCCGGTGTTGAGCACCTCGCGCGTCATCCGGAAGACGCTGTTGAGGTTGGTGTCGATGACGTTGTCCCAGATCTCGTCCACCAGGTCCGCGGTGACGCCGCCGCCGCTGATACCCGCGTTGTTGACCAGCACGTCCACCGGGCCGAACCGGGCGGTGGCGGCTTCGATGAACTCGTGCACCGACTCACCCGAACGCACGTCGACGGCGCTGCCGTCCACCTCGAGGCCGGCTTCGGTGAACTCCTTGACGGTGGTGGCGACGTTCTCCGCGGTGCGCGCGCCGAGGTAGACGGTGTGCCCGTTGCCGGCGAGCAGCCGGGCCACGGCCAGCCCGATACCGCTGGTGGCACCGGTGACCACTGCGTGCATTTTCGACATGATGACTCCTTCTAGGGGGTGCGAACGGGGAGAAGGGCGTTCACCGCGTCGAGAAAGGTGCGCGGTGTGGTCGCTTCGATCACGGTCGAGTCGTCGAGGGTCACCCCGAATTCGCGTTCGACGCGGCTGGCGGTCTCGAGCATCGCGAGGGAGTCGTAGCCGAGATCGTCGAAGGTGAGGTCGAGGATGTCGGACTCCAGGTCGACGTTCTCGGGTTCGCCGGAGCCTTCGAGGAGGATCCGGGTCAGGTCGTCGAGGGTGAATGTCATGAGATTTCCCTTCCTTCGGGTGCGGACACGACCATGGCGGAGTTGAATCCGCCGTAGCCGCGTGCCAGGACGAGTGCGGCACGCACCGTCGCGTGCCGCACCCCACCGACCACCAGGTCCAGTGGCGAGTCGGCGTTCGGGGTGACGTTGATCGTCGGTGGGATCTCGCCGGTCGACATGGCGAGCAGCGCGGTGGCGACATCGAGGGGGCCCGCTCCCGAATACAGCCGTCCCGTCATGGTTTTCGGTGCGGTGACGGGGACGCCGCGGTGACCGAAGACCGCGGTGATGGCGTCGGACTCGATCTGATCGTGCTCGGGCAGACCCGCGGCGTCGGCGAACACCACGTCGATATCGCTCGGCGCGAGTCCGGCATCGGCGAGCGCCCGTTCGATCGCCGCGCGCAGGGCCGGTTCGCGACCGGTTCCGGGCGCGGGATCGAACGTCGCCGCGTATCCGGCGATCTCGCCGTAGCTGCGCGCTCCCCGGGCGGTGGCCGCCGCCGCCGACTCGAGGATCAGGATCGCGCCGCCCTCACCCGGGACATGGCCCGCGGCCCGCGCGTCGAACGGCAGGTAGGCGGCGTCGGGATCGGCGCCCGCGTGCAACCGGCCGCTCGTCCACAGTGCCGCCCAGCCCCACGGGCACAGCGTGGCGTCCATCGCGCCCGACACCATCAGCGCGGTGCCTCGGCGAATCTGCCTGCGCGCATGGGCGATCGCGTCGAGGCCGCCTGCCTGGTCGCTGACCAGGACACCGCTGGGCCCTTTCATACCGTGACGAATGGAGATCTGGCCGCTGTTGACCGCGTAGAACCAGGCGAAGGACTGATAGGCGCTGACGAAACGGCTACCCCGGCTCCAGAGATTCCCGAGCTCCTTCTGCGCGAACTCGAAACCGCCCGAGGACGAGGCGGTGAGCACGCCCATGTCGAAGTCGTCGAGCTCGCCGGTGTCGATGCCGGCATCGGCCAGTGCCCATTCGGCCGCGACGAGAGCGAGGCGGGTCACCTGATCTGTCTGAGGCAGAAGGCGATTGGGCAGGTGTTGCTGGGGATCGAAGTCGTCGATCTCACCGGCCAGCGTGGCCGGGTAGCCCGCCGGATCGAAGCGGGTGAGTCGGCCGATGCCACTGCGGCCCCCGCGCACCGCATCCCAATAGGGCTGAGTACCGAGGCCGTTCGGCGCGGTGATGCCGATGCCGGTGACCACCGCGCGGGTGTCGTCGAGTACCGCGGTCATGCCGCGACTCCTTTCGCCGTGGTGAGGACCATCGCGCTCTGGAAGCCGCCGAAGCCGCTGCCCACCGTGAGTACGGTGTCGGTGCGGTGCTCACGGGCGGTGAGCGGCACGTAGTCGAGGTCGCATTCGGGGTCGGCGGTGTGCAGGTTCGCCGTCGGCGGCACCACGTCGGCGCCGATCGCCAGGACCGAGGCCGCGATCTCGATCGAGCCGATCGCGCCGAGCGAATGCCCGACCATCGACTTGATCGAGCTCACCGGGGTGTCATAGGCGTGTGAACCCAAACTGCGCTTGAACGCGGCGGTTTCGTGCCGGTCGTTCTGCTTGGTGCCCGAGCCGTGCGCGTTGATGTAGTCGATCGAGTCGCCGGGCAGCCGGGCCTCGTGCAGCGCCACCCGGATGGCCTCGGCCATCTCGACGCCGTCGGGGCGCAACCCGGTCATGTGATAGGCGTTCGCGCGGGTGGCGTAGCCGGCGATCTCGGCGTAGATGTGCGCACCGCGCCGCCGGGCCGCGGACAGTTCCTCGAGGACGAACAGGGCCGCGCCCTCACCCAGGACGAAGCCGGTGCGGGAGGCATCGAACGGCCGGGAGGCGGTTTCGGGGGAGTCGTGGCGCGGGGTGGTCGCCTTGATCGCGTCGAAGCAGGCCATCGTGATCGGCGAGATCGGCGCGTCCGAGGCGCCGGTGACCATGATGTCCACCGAGCCTTCGGCGATGAGCTGGGCGGCGTACCCGACCGAGTCGAGACCGGACGTGCAGCCCGAGGACACCACGGTCGCCGGCCCTTGCGCGCCGACCGCGAAGGCCACCTCGGCGGCGAACGAGCCGGGCGACAGATGGTGGTAGAGGTGCTGGTCGGCGTACTTCTGGTCGACCAGTTCCAGGCGTCCGCCATTGCTGATCACGCGGTAGTCCTGCTCCAGGCGCATCGTCGCGCCGACCGCGCTGCCCAGTGCCACCCCGATCGAGTACGGGTCGATGGTGTCGAACTCGAGCCCGCTGTCGGCCACCGCGCTGCGCGCGCCGACGACGGCGAACTGTGCCGCGCGGTCGAGTCGCTGGATCTCGTGGGGAGTGAGGCCGTGCAGTTCGGGGTCGAAGTCGACCTCGGCCGCGACCTTGGACCGGAACTGCTCGGGATCGAAGAAGCTGATCCGCCGGGTGGCGGTGCGGCCGGCGGTGAGCAGTTCCCAGAACTGCTTGGTGCCGACTCCGCCGGGGGCGATCACCTCCATTCCGGTGATGACGACGCGCCGGGTGTTCACTGTGCCTCCCAGTGGTAGAAGCGGTGTGCGACCGCGTCGGCCGGCTTGCGCCAGGTCGACGAGTCGTACTTGTCGATCAGGGGGTCGAGGTCGTCGCAGATCTGGATGAAGCGCGGGTCGGCTTGCTTCCACGCCTGGGCGATCACCGCACCGCCGTCGGGGGTTTCGAAGTCCTGCAGGTGGAAATAGACGCCGCCGAGGGCGAAGAGCTGCCTGCGCCGGGTGCCCATCCGGTGGGGGACGTCGGTGGTGTCGAAATCGGCGAACAGCTGCGCGACCTGCGGGCGGCGTTCGGGGACAAGGCGATTGACGACGAGGGTGCTGAACATGGCGGGGTCCACCGGGCCGGGCAGCCAGTGGTAGTAGCGCTCGGCGAGCACGGTGGTGTCGAAGGGCGCGATATCGGCGCCGAGGTCGGGGCCCTCGGGCTCGCCGGGCAGCGGTGTGTCGCTGTCGACGATGTGGATGAGCAGGTCGTCGTGATAGTGGAACAGTTGGCGGCGAACGATTTTCGCGTCCGTCGGGGCCGCCGTGGCATCGTGCTCGGCGAACCTGCCCGCCACGCGTGCGCGGGCCGCGATAGTGGTCGTCCTGGCGACCGTGACTGTCGTATGCATCCGGTGTCGGCTCCTCTGCGGTTCAGTTCTGGATCCGGCACAGCACGGCGCCGCTGCCGATACTGGTGCCGATGTCGGTGATTAGGCCGACGACGATGCCCGCCTTGTGGGCGGTGACCGGTTGTTCCATCTTCATCGCCTCGATCACCGCGATGAGCTGCCCGGATGCCACCGAATCGCCTTCGGCGGCAGCGAGTTTCACCAGAGTTCCGGCCATAGGGGCGGTCAGTGAGTCGCCGCTGGGGGTAGCGGCGGCGCTCACGCGCAGGGGGCGAGGCGAGGGTCGGGAGGCCGGTTTGGTGCCGCGCGCGGGCAGGGTCACCTCCACTCGTTTACCGCGCACTTCGAGCACCACGGTCTCGCGCGGCGCCGTGGCACCGGGCGGTGCGGCGGTATCGGGGTAGGGCTCGATGGTGTTGTCGAACTCGGTCTCGATCCAGCGGGTGTGTACGCGGAACGGCGCGTCGGTGAAGGCGGGGTCGGCGACCACCGCGCGGTGCAGCGGCAGCACGGTCGCGATGCCGTCGATCGCGAACTCGCTGAGCGCGCGCGCCGCCCGTTGCAGTGCCTGGGTCCGGTTCTCGCCGGTGACGATGAGCTTGGCCAGCAGTGAATCCCAGTTCGCGCCGACCTCGGTGCCCCCCTCGACCCCGGAGTCGACCCGCACGCCCGGACCGCTCGGGGTCCGGTAGCCGGTGATCGTGCCGGGCATCGGCGCGAAGTTGCGCCCGGCGTCCTCGCAATTGACGCGGAACTCGATCGAGTGCCCACGCGTCGGGGGATCGGGATAGTCGAGGAGTCCGCCCGCGGCGATGCGCAGTTGCTCGCGGACCAGGTCGATGCCCGTGACCTCCTCCGAGACCGGGTGTTCCACCTGGAGCCGGGTGTTGACCTCGAGAAAGGACAGCGTGCCGTCGGCGCCGATCAGGAACTCACAGGTGCCCGCACCCACGTAGCCCGCGGCACGCAGGATGGCCTTGGAGGATTCGACCAGCGCGCTGTGCTGCGCGGGCGTGAGGAACGGCGCCGGCGCCTCCTCCACGAGCTTCTGATGACGGCGCTGCAGCGAACAATCCCTGGTCGAGACCACGACCACGGTGCCTGCCGTGTCGGCGAGGCACTGCGTCTCCACGTGCCGCGGGGAATCCAGATAGCGTTCCACGAAGCATTCGCCTCGACCGAACGCGGCCGTCGCCTCGCGGACCGCCGAGGCGAAGCACTCCGGGATCTCGGCGAGGGTGCGCGCCACCTTGAGCCCGCGACCGCCGCCGCCGTATGCCGCCTTGATGGCGACCGGCAAGCCGTGGGCCCGGGCGAACGCCACGACCTCGTCCGGATCCGATACCGGGCCCGGGGTACCCGCCACGATCGGCGCGCCCGCCGCGACCGCGATCGTGCGGGCGGTGACCTTGTCGCCGAGATCGCGGATCACCGAGGGCGGCGGGCCGATCCAGATCAGTCCCGCCGCCAGGACCGCGGCGGCGAATTCCGCGTTCTCCGACAGGAAGCCGTAGCCGGGATGGACCGCGTCGGCACCCGCGGCTCGCGCTGCGGCGAGTACCGCCTCGACATCGAGATAGCTGGACTGCGCCGTGTCGCCGCCCAGTGCGTAGGCTTCGTCGGCGGTGCGCACATGCAGTGCGTCGCGGTCGGGATCGGCGTACACCGCCACCGCGGTGATGCCCGCGTCACGGCAGGCTCGTGCGATTCTGACGGCGATCTCACCGCGGTTGGCGATCAGCACTTTTCGCACGATGCCTCCTGAAAGTCGTTGGGACGCTTCACTAATCGTGCGTAACGGAGATCACCATATGGTGAACGGAACCTCCGGAAATCTTCAGGAGCTGCGCGCGCCGGGCGCCCCAGCCTGTGGAGTTCGTCCAATTCATCCGGGCTGGTTCAGGTTTCGCTCCGCCCGGTTGCCGACGGTGTGCGTCGGCCCTAGCATCACGCGCCGGCTCCGCGTCGACCGGGTGTCCGCTACCGGTCGCAATTACATGGCTTGCCATGTAATCTGAGGGGAGCCGCAGATCAACGACGATGGAAGGTGGGTATGGAACCGCTCGAGACGCTACCGATGGATCGGAGCAACTCCCTGGGGTACGTGATCAACCATCTGGCGCGGCTCATGGAACAGGCACTGCGCGACCGAATCGCCGGGCACGGTGTGGTGCCCGGGCAGTTCGCACAACTGCTCGCGCTGTACGAGGAGGAGGGGATCTCGCAGCTGCAACTCTGCGAGAAGGTCCGGATCGACCAGTCGACGATGGCCCACACGCTCAAGCGGATGGAGCGCGACGGCCTCATCCAGCGCACCGCCGACCCGCAGGACGGCCGGCGAGCGCTGATCTACCTCACCGACCGGTCCCGGCGATTGCGCACCGCGCTGATCGCCGCGGCCGGGGAGGTGAACGACATCGCGACCGCGGGGTTCCCCGAGGTCCGCGGTGACGACTTCATCCGCATGGTTCGACAGGCGATCGGCAACCTCGAGGCCGATCGGTCCACATGACCATCGAAGAGAGGTAAACCATGCTCTCCCGCATCCATCCCGTCGCGGGCACGATCGGATTGCTCACGATTCTCACCTTCTGGACCTCGACTGTGGTGAGTGAGCTCAGCGGTTCCAAGGACGCGATCATCGCGGTGAAGCAGACCATCCCGTGGGCGTTGCCGATCCTGGTGCTCGCCCTCGCCGCCACCGGCGGCACCGGCTTCCGGCTGGCCGGGGACTCCACGATGCCCCCGATCCTCGCGAAGAAGCGCCGGATGCCGTTCATCGCGGGTAACGGGTTGCTCGTGCTGATTCCCTCGGCGATCACCCTTTCCATCCTCGCGGGCCGCGACGAGTTCGGGCCGTTGTTCTACGGCGTGCAAGCGCTCGAACTCGTCGCCGGTGCTACAAATATCGTGCTCATGTCACTCAATATTCGCGACGGCTTCCGCATCACCGGCCGTTTCGACAAGTCGAAATCGGAAAATCGAACCGCTACCATCGGTAGCGAGGAATCTCAGGGATAAATGATGAACGAGACCATTCTCCGTGCTGAGCTCGAATCGCTTCGCGCGGAAGTCCGTGAATTGCGCGACCATCGTGAGATCGCGGCACTCTTCGATACCTTCTTCTTTTTCGAAGATCGCAAATCGATGGACGACGCGTGGGCGCAAGCCATTTTCACCGACGATGTTCTTCTCGAATTGCCGCCCGAGGATTATCGCGGTATCGAGGGAATCGCCGCGCATATGACCTATGTGGTCAACCTGTTCGGTCCGACCCATCACACCACCACCGATTGTCATGCCGATATCGACGGCGACACCGCCGCGGTGCGGCTCAATCTCACCGCGACCCACAAGCACGTGGTGCCGGGCGAGGCGCCACTGCTGGTCTGGGGCTACCTCGACGCTGATGTCGCGCGCACCGCCGCGGGGTGGCGGATCGCTCGGATGAAGTTCATCAAGGTGCTGCGCACCGGCGAGGCGCCGCCCGGATTCGCGTTCGACGAGAACCTGAACGTGGTCGCGGTCGGTAGCTGAGAGAGCGAAGCCGCCGACTCCTCGGAGTCGGCGGCTTCGTCGTTGCCCCTCAGTCGCGCGGCATCAGCTTGAAGCCGATTCCGCGAACGGCGACGATCCAATTGCTGGCGCCCAGCTTCGCCCGCAGGCTGCTGACGTGCGTGTCCACCGTGTGTTGCGACCAGGAACCGTCCCAGATCTCGCCCAGGATCTGCTTGCGCGCCACCACGATTCCCGGGCGGCGTGACAGCATCAGCAGCAGGTCGAACTCTTTTCTGGTGAGTGCGAGCGGGCGTCCGCGCAGGGTGGCCTCGCGGGCCCACTCGTCGACGCGCAGCGCGCCGCATCCCGAGGGGGACGCACCGTTCTCGGTCTGTGGGCTGACCCGCCGCATGAGCGAGTCGATGCGGGCGACCAGTTCCCTGATGCCGAACGGTCGGGTGACATAGTCGTCGGCGCCGGAGCGCAGGCCGAGTACGCAGTCCAATTCGGAATCGCGATCGGTGACAACGATGATCGGAACCGTATGGCGCGCACGGATGGAACGGCATACCTCGAATCCGTCGAAATCGGGGAGATCGGGATCGAGCAGTACCAGATCGGCACGGCCGAACAGCTTCAGTGCCATTCTTCCGGTATCGACGGTGGCAACCTGGTGGCCATATCGGGGGAGTTCGCTGTCGAGCGATCCGACAGCATCCGAACCCGCCGCGATAAGAATGCGCCATGACCGTTCCACGGCGACGAGGCGAGGCTCGGGGAAATTCGGGGCGAGCTCGGTGTCGGTTTCCTTGAGTTCGCTGCTACGCATGGCTCGAATACCCTACCGTCCTGGGCATCGAAATGCCGCGCTGACGACCACACTGCTACGGGCGGTCGGGATTTCACCGGTCAGTATCAGCGTAGCCGACTCATTTCATTCGTGCACTGTGGAGTTAGTCGCCTTTTTGCGGAAAAGCGTCCGGATCGGTATTCCACGCACAATAACGGACGGTTGTTCAGCCTGCCGCGCCGAAGCGGCGGCGGTATTCGGTGGGGGCGATGCCGACCTGGCGCTGGAAGTGGTGGCGCAACAGGGCGCCGGAGCCGAAGCCGGACTCGTCGGCGATCCGTTCCAGGGCCATGTCGGTGGTTTCGAGCAGGTGCTTGGCGAACAGGACGCGCTGAGTGGTGAGCCATTTGACCGGGGTGGTGCCGGTTTCGGCGGCGAAGCGGCGGGCGAAGGTGCGGGTGGACATGCTGGAGCGGGCCGCGAGCTCGTCGACGGTGTGTGGGTGGGCGAGGTTCTCGGTGAGCCAGGCCAGGGTGGTGGACAGGCCGATCGAACTGCACTCGGGGACCGGCTGCTCGATGAACTGGCGCTGGCCGCCGTCGCGCTGCGGCGGCACGACCATGCGCCGCGCGATGCCGTTGGCGGCGGCGGTACCGATCTCGCGGCGGACCAGGTGCAGGCAGGCGTCGATACCCGCGGCGGTGCCCGCGCTGGTGATCAGGTTCCCTTCGTCGACGAACAGGACGTCGGGGTCGACGGTAGCCTCGGGGAACATCGCGGCCAGTCTGTCGACATACCGCCAGTGGGTGGTGCACTTGCGGCCGTCGAGCAGGCCGGCCGCGCCGGCCAGGAAGGCGCCCGAGCAGACGGTGAGGACGGTCGCGCCCGCGTCGGCCGCCCCGCGCACCGCCTCGAGTACCCGGTCGTCGTACTGGTCGATCGGGGAGGCCGGGATGGCGACCAAGTCGGCCTTCGCGAGTTGGTCGAGGCCGAATTCCGGGGTGACGGCGATGCCGGGGGTGGTGGAACGCAGTGGCGTGCCCGGGTCGGCGCCGCAGACCCGGAAGTCGAAGCCGGGCAGGCCGTCGGCCGTGCGGTCGAGGCCGAAAACCTCACAGACGACACCGAATTCGAACATCGCGAGCCGGTCGCTGAGCACCACGGCAACCTTCGAGAGCATGCCTCATCGTAGCTGGCTGAATCTTTACGCACAATGACAGAACAGCCACTTTCGGCTGAAAATCATCGAGCGCAAAATTACTGCCATGCTTACTTTTCTGATCGTCCTCACCGCCGTCATCGGACTCGCCGTACTGATCGGTCGCGGCACCGCCGGCTCCACCGGGATCGTCGACCGCGACGCTCAGCGCATGGACACCGAGCTCAAAGCCATCGCGGGCTACGCCGACTACATCCGCCCGAGCCATCACTGAAAAGACGAATGCCGCCCCATCCGCAGGGATGAGACGGCATTCGCAAGTCCGGTTGAACTCAGACGGCGTCGCCGGGGCCGACCCGCGGCTTCGGAGCGCGCATCTTGCGGATCTGCGAGGCGCGGACGAAGGCGTACCAGCCGAGCTTGAAGCCGGTGTCGGTGGTGTCGGGGAACCGTTCGATCACCCGGTTGCTCACGATCTTGCCCAGGACGAAGCCCTCGATGATCATGAAGACCATCATCACCAGCATGGCCAGGGTGACGATGGTCTGCAGGCCGGGGGCGACGAACATCGACAGGATCAGCACCAGCGCCATCGGCATGAACAGGCCGACGAGGTTGCGGCGGGCGTCCACCAGGTCGCGCACATACGCGCGGACCGGGCCCTGATCGCGGGGCAGCAGATACTTGTCCTCGCCGGCGAGCATGCGGGCGCGGCGGTCCTGCACGGCGGCGCGACGGTCGGCGGCGGCGGCCTTGCGGTCCTGTTTGGTGCCCTTGACAGCCTTGCGGCGCGCGCGGGCTTCCTTGGCGGTCAGCGGGGCGGGCGCGATCGGACCGCGCCGCTTGCCTTCTGCCTCACGCCTTTTCGGCGTCGGCCTGCCCTTACCGGGAGTGGTCGACGCCGTGGCGGCGGCCTGTTCGGAGTCGGACACCGACGGGTCGACGGACTCGTCGATGGTGCTGGACTCGTCGCGACGAAACAATTTCACGTTCACCAGGCTATTCGATGATGCCGACCATCGGGAAATGCGGTCCGCTCAGCGGTGGGCCCGGTCTCATCCGCGGCCGGGCTGCGACGCAGATCACGCCGTCACAGGGCGTACTGTGGGCACAAGCACCCAGGTGGCGTCCACTGGCTGCGCCGAGGGTGGCAAAATAGGAATAGCAGTTGCTGCGACAGCGTTGAAGACAGTCGTGCGCTGTGCACCTGAGGTCCGTTGACGGGCTGAGTCGAACTAGGAGTGTCCATGACTGTGCAGAACGAGACCGCCACCGAGACCCACGGTGCGACGTTGACCGACGCTGCCGCCATCAAGGCGAAGGCGCTGCTCGACCAGGAGGGCCGCGACGATCTGGCCCTGCGGATCGCCGTGCAGCCCGGTGGCTGTGCCGGTCTGCGTTACCAGCTGTTCTTCGACGATCGCATCCTCGACGGTGACATCGTCGTGGAGTTCTCCGGCGTGAAGCTGGCCGTCGATCGCATGAGCGCCCCGTACATCGACGGCGCCTCGATCGACTTCGTCGACACCATCGAGAAGCAGGGCTTCACCATCGACAACCCCAACGCCACCGGCTCCTGCGCCTGCGGCGATTCGTTCAACTGATGTTCGGCGCCGCGGGTTAGCGGCGCCGTAACCTCGCCTTCGAGGGCGCGCCCGGGATCATTGTGGTTGCGTGGCGAGGTAGCGAACAGGTGAACCACAGGCGGTAGCGCTTGCTAACGTTGAAGTCCGGGATCGGGTGATCCCGGACTTTCTGTTTTCCTCGTCTAGCGTCGAAGGGGCCCTGCCTCGTGTCTGTTGCCGTGTCCGCATCCATCGCCACCGACCACCTCATGCGCTTCCCCGGCCGGTTCGCCGATGCGCTGCTCGCCGATCAACTCGATCATGTGTCCTTGAGCTTCCTCGTCGACGATCTGCAGATCCGCCGCGGCGGAGTGGCGGGCAACATCGCCTACGCGATGGGCCTGCTGAAGCAGCGTCCGGTGCTCGTCGGTGCCGTCGGCGCCGACTTCGCCGAGTACCGCCAGTGGCTGGAGGCCAGCGGCGTCGACTGCTCGGCCGTGCACGTGTCCGCGACATCGCACACCGCCCGGTTCGTGTGCACCACCGATGAGACGATGGCGCAGATCGCGTCGTTCTACCCGGGGGCGATGAGCGAGGCGCGCGATATCGATATCGCCGCGATCGCCGCCGCCCACGAGGTCGACCTGGTGCTGGTCGGGGCGAACGACCCCGACGCGATGGTCGCGCACACCCGCCAGGCCAAGGCGCAGGGCATCGCCTATGCCGCCGACCCGTCCCAGCAGCTGGCCCGTCTCGACGGCGAGCAGGCAACCGAACTGGTCGACGGCGCCGCCTACCTGTTCACCAACAAGTACGAGTGGGCCCTGCTGCAGCAGAAGACCGGCCTCAGCGAAGCCGACATCACCGCCAAGGTCGGCATCCGGGTCACCACGCTGGGCTCCGAAGGTGTGCTCGTCGTCGACGCCGACGGCACCGAGATCCGCGTCGGCGTGGTGCCCGAGGTGGCCAAGGTCGACCCGACCGGCGTCGGCGACGGTTTCCGCGCCGGCTTCCTCACCGCCCACCGCGCCGGCCTGACCCTGGAACGCGCCGCCCAGCTCGGCTCCCTGATCGCCGTCCTGATCCTGGAGACCACCGGCACCCAGGAGTGGACCCTCAACACCGACGACGCCCTCGAGCGCCTCACCAAGGCCTACGGCTCGGATGCCGCCGACGAACTGGCCTTCCTGCTCTGACTACAGAACGCGAACGCCCCCTGGATCTTTCGATCCAGGGGGCGTTCTTCTGTGCGTCTACAGCGAGACCGGGTAGACCGGTTCCTGGATTTCGGGCTTGATGCGGTCCTCGACGAAGATGCCGTGCCAGACCATGAAGACCAGGACGGTCCAGAGGCGGCGGCTGTGGTCGGAGATGCCCGCTTTGTGGTCGCGGAGCATCTGGAGGACGGCCGGCTTGTGCAGCAGGTGGTCGGTCTGGGACTCGGCGATCTGGGTTTCGGCCCAGTCGTAGAGTTCGGTGCCGCGCAGCCAGTGGCGCAGCGGGACCGGGAAGCCGAGCTTGGCGCGGTGCAGGACGTGGTCGGGGACGATGCCGTCCAGGGCCTGGCGCAGCGCGTACTTCGAGGTTTCCTTGGTGATCTTCTGATCGAACGGGATGCCCTCGGCGACGCGCATGACCTCGTTGTCCAGGAACGGCACGCGCAGTTCCAGGGAGTTGGCCATGGTCATCTTGTCGGCCTTGACCAGGATGTCGCCGCGCAGCCAGGTGAACAGGTCCAGGTGCTGCATGCGCGCGACCGGGTCCCAGCCCGCGGACTGGGCGTAGATCGGCGCGGTGACGTCCTGGTGGGTCCACTCGGGGCGGAAGTCGCGCAGGACCGCGCGCAGCTGGGCGTCGTTGAAGCTGCGGGCGTTGCCGTAGTAGCGGTCTTCGAGGCTGAGCGAGCCGCGCTGCAGCAGCGACTTGCCGCGCTTGCCGTCGGGGATCTTGTCACCGAGCTTGCCGAGCAGTTTGCGCGCACCGGCGGGCAGATACTCGAAGGGCTTGAGCGACAACGGTTCCCGATAGATCGTGTAGCCGCCGAACAGTTCGTCGGCGCCCTCGCCGGAGAGCACCACCTTGACGTGCTTGCGGGCTTCCTTGGCCACGAAGTACAGCGGGACCAGGGCGGGGTCGGCGACCGGGTCGTCGAGGTACCAGACGATCTCGGGAATCGCGGCGGCGAACTCGGCGGGGGAGACCACCTTGACGATGTGGCGGGCGCCGATCAGCTCGGCGCTCTCGGCGGCCACGTCGACCTCGGAGTAGCCCTCGCGCTCGAACCCGGTGGTGAAGGTGATCAGCTTCGGGTTGTGGCGCATGGCCAGCGCGGCGATGGCGGTGGAGTCTATGCCGCCCGACAGGAACGAACCGACGGTCACATCGGCGCGCATGTGCTTGGCGACCGAGTCCTCGAGCGCCGCGGCGATCTCGGCGTAGCGGGCCTTCTCCGACCCCGCCACGAACGGGCGGACCCGGAAGTCGGGGCGGAAATAGCGGGTGACAACGGGTTCCTGGCCGACCTTCACCGTGGCGTAGTTGCCGGACTCGAGGCGACGGATGTTGCGGTGCAGCGACTCGGGCTCTGGCACGTACTGCAGCACCGTGTAGTGCTCGAGCGCGCGCGGGTCCAGCTCGTCGGACAGTTCCAGCGGGCTCAGCAGTTCGAGCAGGCTCTTCTTCTCGCTGGCGAAGGCGGTGCCGCCGGGGCCGGTCGCGATGAACAGCGGCTTGATGCCGAACGGATCGCGCGCGAGGAACAGTTCCGAGGTCTCGGTGTCCCAGATCGCGAAGGCGAACATGCCGCGCAGCTTGCGCACGGCCTCGGGACCCCAGAAGTGGAAGGCGGCCACGATGGCCTCGCCGTCACCGTCGGTGGCGAAGATCTTGCCATCGGGGAATGCGGCGCCGTGCTCGGCGGCCAGCTGCTCACGCAGTTCGAGGTAGTTGTAGATCTCGCCGTTGAAGGTCATCGCGTAGCGCTGCGGGTTGTCCGCGGGGCCCCAGCGCAGCGGCTGGTGCGAGTGCTCGATATCGATGATGGACAGGCGATTGAACCCGAAGATCATGTGATCGTCGTGCCAGGTGCCCTTCTCGTCCGGGCCACGATGCCGCTGGCAGTGCAGCGCGTCGTACACCTGATCGACCACCGCGGTCGTCGCGGAATCAGCTGTCAGGAATCCGAGCAGTCCGCACACGGTGTCGCCCAACCTTCTCTCGTTCGATGATGGGTGGCCACAACGGGCCGAAACGCTGTGTCCGAGTATGCCGCACGCCTGCCCGACACGCCGCGCTCGCCCGCTCCCGCGGGGTGCGCAGCCACCAGACGAGGGCCAAACCGCAGGTCGCGATGTTCGGCGCGGTCACGGCGGAGTGTCGAAAGTGACCCCGCGACAAGACAGTGCCCGCTTTGGTCTACGCTGCGTAGTACTCAGGTCCTTCTCAGGTGTGCAGGCGTCACAGCGGCAATACTTCGAGAGGCCTGAAACTGCTTTGAAGAGGTGTCGGAACGGGCGAATCGCCGCCCGGACGACGCAATGTGTCGGAATGTGTGGCGACCAGGAAGGCGTGAGCGTGGCGCACAAGGCGAGCGAAGAGATCGGGGCACGACCCGAGAAGGGTCGGCAGGGCCGGATCCTTCGGCGGGCCGGGCTGGCGGTGTCCTTGGGGATCACCGCGATGCTCGTCTCGGGCTGCTCGATCGACAATGTTTGGCTCCGGTTCGGCTGGCCGTCGGGTATCACCCCGCAGGCCACCCGGATGCGCGAGCTGTGGACCTGGTCGGTGCTGGCCGCGCTCGCCATGGGCGTGCTGGTCTGGGGTCTGACCTTCTGGACGGTCATCTTCCACCGCAAGCGCAAGAACTCCCCGGAGTTCCCGCGCCAGACCGGCTACAACGTGTCGCTGGAGCTGACCTACACGGCGATCCCGTTCGTGATCATCGCGGTGCTGTTCTACTTCACCGTGGTCGTGCAGAACTATGTGCACGAGAAGACCGACAACCCGGATGTCACCGTCGACGTGACCGCCTTCCAGTGGAACTGGAAGTTCGGCTACCGCAACATCAACAACGTCGGCGGTCTCACCTGGAACGGCATCGACACGGAGAAGGAGCTGCTGAACGAAGAGCAGCTCGCCGAATACCGTGAGCTGAAGAACGACAAGGGTCACCCGCAGCCGGGCCCCCTGCACGGCAAGCCGGCCAACGACATCCTCTCGTACCTGCACTACGACAAGGTCGAGACCTTCGGCTCCAGCGAAGAGATTCCGGTCCTGGTGCTGCCGACCGGTAAGCGCATCGAGTTCCAGCTCGCCGCCGCCGACGTGATCCACGCCTTCTGGGTGCCGGAGTTCATGTTCAAGCGCGACGTGATGCCGAACCCGAAGGAAAACCAGTCCGACAACGTCTTCCAGATCTCCGAGATCGAGAAGGAAGGCGCGTTCGTCGGCCGCTGCGCCGAGATGTGCGGCACCTACCACTCGATGATGAACTTCGAGGTCCGCGCGGTCTCGCCGGAGAAGTACGCCAAGTACATGCAGGCGCGCATCGAGGGCAAGACCAACGGTGAGGCGCTGGCATCGATCGGCGAGTCGCCGGTGGCCACCTCCACGTACCCCTTCAACACCAAGCGTGATGCCAAGAGCGCTTCGGTGAACGAGAGCAAGTGAGGATTCTGATATGAGGATCGAAGCGCGGATCTTCGAACTGCTCACGGCGTTCTTCATCCTGGTGGGCATCGTCTACGGCTTCTTCACCGCCCAGTCGCGCACCGGCATCGAGTGGGCAGGCACTACCGCGATCGTGCTGACCGCGGGTCTGTCGCTGATCATCGGCACCTACTTCCGGTTCGTCGCGCGTCGCATCGACCTGCGTCCCGAGGACTACGAAGAGGCCGAGATCGTCGACGGCG
This sequence comes from Nocardia sp. NPDC055050, assembly GCF_053608345.1. Lineage (NCBI taxonomy): Bacteria > Bacillati > Actinomycetota > Actinomycetes > Mycobacteriales > Nocardiaceae > Nocardia > Nocardia sp. NPDC055050. The sequence continues at coordinate 235 of NZ_JBSGVG010000021.1, read as the reverse complement.
CCGGTGACCTGGGCTTCTTCTCGCCCGGTAGCTTCTGGCCCATCCTCCTCGCGGGCGCCGGTTCGGTGACCGCGCTGGGTCTGGCGTTCTTCCAGTTCTGGCTGATCGGCCTCGGCGTGGTGCTCGTGCTCGCCGCCGCCGCCGGCCTGGTCTTCGAGTACTACCTGGGTGCCGAGAAGCACTGATCCATCAGGAAACGGTCGCCGCGACGCCCTCGAGCCGAGGGAGTCGCGGC
>NZ_JBSGVG010000020.1:0-129635 GCF_053608345.1 Nocardia sp. NPDC055050 | reverse complement strand
GCGGCTAACTCGCGGCCCCCAGGGGCCGCGCTCGAGCGCGCCAGCGCTCCAAAAACACAGCCAGCGCCTGCCGGACAACTCGAACGCGGTACGCGCCATCACCCCAAACGGCGCTGTCGGGCAATATCAGCCAGAACGACACCCGCCGCGACCGAGGCATTCAGCGACTCGACCGGGCCCGCCATCGGGATGCTCAGGATCGAGTCGCAGTTCTCGCGCACCAGACGCGACAGGCCCTTGCCCTCCGAACCCACGACCACGACCGTAGGGACACTGCCGTCGAAGTTGTCGAGGGTGGTGTCGCCGTCGGCGTCGAGGCCGATGACCTGAATGCCCTGCGAGGCCCAATCCTTCAGTGTGCGAGTCAGATTGGTGGCCCTGGCGACGGGAAGGCGGGCAGCCGCACCCGCACTGGTACGCCACGCCACGGCGGTGACGCTGGCACTGCGACGCTGCGGGATCACCACGCCCTGACCGCCGAACGCGGCCACAGAGCGAATGACGGCACCGAGGTTGCGCGGGTCGGTGATGTTGTCGAGCGCGACCAGCAGGGCGGGCTCGGCGGTGGACTTCACCCGGTCCATCAGGTCGTCGGGATGGGCGTAGCGGTACGGCGGCACCTGCAGGGCCACGCCCTGGTGCATTCCGTTGGCGCTCAGCCGGTCCAGATCGGTGCGGGGCACCTCGAGAATGGAGATGCCCATGTCGGCGGCGCGCTGCACGCTCTCCGAGAGCCGGTCGTCGTTCTCGGTGCCGACCGCCACGTACAGGGCGGTCGCCGGCACGTCGGCGCGCAGACACTCGAGCACGGGGTTGCGGCCGAGCACCAACTCGGGACCCTCGTCGGACTTGCGTCCCGCGCGCGGCACGCCGGACTTTCCGGTCGGACGAGCCTGTGCCGCATTGGCTTTGGCCGCCGCTCTGGCCCGCTTGGCGGCGGGGTGCTTGGTGCGCTCGGACGCGGGCGGGGTCGCGCCCCTCCCCTCGAGACCGCGGCGATGCTTCCCGCCGGAACCGGCGACGGCGCCCTTCTTGGTGCCGCTCTTCCTGACTGCTCCGCGTCGCTGTGAATTGCCTGCCATCAGTTCGCCTTTCCGCTCGATGCGCCCAGCGACCATTCCGGCCCCTGCGGGGTATCGGTTACCTCGATACCCGCGGCGATGAGCCGATCCCGTGCGGCATCGGCTTCTGCCCAGTTCTTGTCGGCCCGCGCATTCGCGCGGCGATCCAGCTCCGTGCGGACGAGCACGTCGAGCGCGTCGATCGCCGCCGAATTGTCGGCGGGGGTGTACCACTGTTCGTCGAGCGGGTCGACGCCGAGAATTCCCAGCATCGCCCGCACCTGACCGGCCAGTTCGACCGCGGTCTCCACCGCACCCGCTTCCAGCGCGCGATTGCCTTCGTGCACCACGTGGTGAATTTCGGCCAGCGCCTTCGGGACTGCCAGATCGTCGTCGATCGCGGCGGCGAATCCGTCGGTCCATTTACCGACGGGCACTTCGCCCGCTCGGTCCAGCACTCGCTGCACGAAGGCTTCGATGCGCTGATAGGAGGCGACCGCGTCGTCGAGTGCCTTGTCGGAGTATTCGAGCATCGAGCGGTAATGCGCGCTGCCCAAGTAGAAACGCAATTCTACCGGGCGCACCCGGGTGAGGACATTCGGCACCGAGAGCACGTTGCCGAGTGACTTCGACATTTTCTCCCCGCCCATCGTCACCCAGCCGTTGTGCAGCCAGTAACGCGCGAAACCGTCGCCCGCGGCTTTGGACTGGGCGATCTCGTTCTCGTGGTGCGGGAAAATCAAATCCATTCCACCGCAGTGGATATCGAATTCCGCGCCGAGATAGAACTCGGCCATCGCGGAGCATTCCAGGTGCCAGCCGGGGCGACCGGGACCCCACGGCGACGGCCAGCTCGGCTCGCCGGGCTTGGCGGCCTTCCACAGCGTGAAGTCGCGGGGGTCGCGCTTGCCGCGGGTCGGGGTCTCGCCCTGGTGCACGTCGTCGAGTTTGTGGCCCGACAGCTCACCGTAATTCGGCCAACTCACCACATCGAAATAGACATCGCCGTCGGCAGCATAGGCGTGGCCGCGCTCGATCAGGCGCTGCATCAGATCGATCATCTGGGTGATGTGACCGGTGGCGCGCGGTTCGGCCGACGGCGGCAGCACGCCGAGGGTCTCGTAGGCCTTGTCGAACGCGCGCTCGTGGGTCGCGGCCCATTCCCACCACGGCCTGCCCGCTTCGGCGGCCTTGTTCAGGATCTTGTCGTCGATATCGGTGACATTGCGGATGAACTGCACGTCGTAGTCGTGCGCGAGCAACCAGCGGCGCAGCACGTCGAAGGCGACGCCACTGCGCACATGACCGATATGGGGTTGCCCCTGCACAGTGGCCCCACACAGATACACCGAGGCACGGCCGGGGACCAGCGGGGTGAATTCCCGCATGGTCCGCGTGTCGGTGTCAAAAAGGCGCAAGGTCACGGCATTCGATCCTAGTCGGTGGGATTGGGGTGGGGTTGACCGGCCGGTTCGTGGCGCCGTAGTGAACGGAACGGCTGATCGAATCGGCGAAAAGCAATGCGCGGAAAGAAAGGTTCAGTGGCCCGTAGGGGCTACGAACACGCCGCGATCAGACAGGTGGCGATGGCGGCGATACCCTCGCCGCGACCGGTCAGACCGAGACCGTCCGTCGTGGTGCCCGACACCGAAACGGGGGCGTCGAGGAGTTCGCCGAGCACTTTTTGCGCTTCGGCGCGGCGGGGGCCGATCTTCGGGCGATTACCGATGACCTGCACCGCGGCGTTCACGATTTCGAAGCCTTCGTCGGCCAGCAGCCTGCGGACCTCGGTGAGCATGGCGGCCCCGGTGACACCGGCCCATTCGGGGCGGCCTACGCCGAAGACAGCGCCCACGTCGCCGAGGCCGGCGGCGGAGAGCAGGGCATCGCAGAGCGCGTGGGCGGCGACGTCACCATCGGAGTGGCCCGCGCAGCCGTCGGCATCCGGGAACAGCAGACCGGCCATCCAGCAGGGCCGTCCCGGCTCGATGGGGTGCACGTCGCTGCCGATACCGACTCTCATCGGGCAACCGCCTGCTCGACGCCGGGACGCCCGACGGCAGGCGAACGACCGCCGTCAGCCAACAGCGCCTCGGCCAGGCGTAGGTCGAGAGGGGTGGTGATCTTGAATGCCAGTGGGTCACCGGGGACCGTGTGCACGGCGACACCGAGGCGTTCGACCAGGCCGGCGTCGTCGGTGGCGCCGTCGTCGGTGGCGTAGGCGCGGCGGAGCAGGTCGGCGGCGAAGCCCTGGGGGGTTTGGATGGCGCGCAGGTGGGCGCGATCGGGGGTCCCGGTGACGATGCCCGCGTCGTCGACCGACTTCACGGTGTCCACGACGGGCAACGCGGGTACCACGGCCTGGCTGCCTGCCTGGAGCTCGGCGGCCACCCGTGCGATCAGTTCCGGTGGTGTGAGCGCTCGTGCGGCATCGTGCACGAGATAGCACGCGGCGTCGGGCGCGGCGGCGATGCCCGCGCGCACCGAATCGGTGCGCTCGGCGCCGCCCACCACCACCTGCACCGGCACAGGGGGCATCGAACCGCCGGTCAGCGAGGTGGTGGTGGACAGCAGCGCGGATGCGGCCTCGACCAGCTCGGCGGGCACGACCACGACAACCCGGTGCACCGCACCGGACGCGATCAGACCGTCGACGGCCAACCGGACCATAGGTGTGCCGCCGACCGCGACGAACGCCTTCGGGGTGGGTTCACCCAGGCGCACGCCACGACCGGCGGCAGGGACCAGTGCTACGACAGGTCGCACTTGTTTGTTTGTTTCTAGGAAGCCGCGGCGAGAACCTCGTCGAGCAGCGATTCGGCCTTGCCGTCGTCGGTGCCCTCGGCGAGCGCGAGCTCACCGACGAGGATCTGACGGGCCTTGGCAAGCATTCGCTTCTCACCGGCGGACAAGCCGCGGTCCTGCTCACGACGCCACAGGTCACGCACCACTTCGGCCACCTTGTTCACATCGCCGGAGGCGAGTTTCTCGAGGTTGGCCTTGTAACGGCGGGACCAGTTGGTCGGCTCCTCCGTGTGTGGCGCGCGCAGCACCTGGAAGACGCGGTCGAGACCTTCTTGGCCGACGACGTCACGGACGCCGACGTATTCAGCGTTCTCTGCGGGAACCCGAACGGTCAGGTCGCCTTGCGCAACCTTCAGGACCAGATACTCTTTCTGCACACCCTTGATGGTGCGGGTCTCGATTGCTTCGATCAGCGCCGCTCCGTGGTGGGGGTAAACGACGGTGTCTCCGACCTTAAAAATCATGTGTCCCGTGCCCCTTTCGATGTTCACAGTTTAACATGCGACTCGATAACGGCGCGATCAACTGTGCAGGTCAGGGCCACAACGAGGCCATCGCAGGGGTTGACAATACAGAATTGTTGTGCATTGTGTTGTGGCAGAACGGGTTAACCACCAGCACAGCGACAGGTTATCGCACAGCGCGATCCCGGCATCGATCCGGCAAACCCCCTCGAGACACCGAACTGTTACTTCCGCACCCGCGCGTCGCGAGCCCGAACGTCACCCGCGCGAAGTGAACTACTACGCTGCCTAGTTACTACCCTCCGATCCCCGTGTGGACGGAGTGAGCCCGGTCGACATGGAGGACAAACCGTGACTGCCCTGAAAGCTGTGACCGCCCACTCGGCGCGACGTCGCATGGTGACGGTTGCCGCGCTCGCCGCTGCCGCGGGCATCGCCCTGACCGGCTGCAGTGCCGGCCAGCACACCCAGACCTCGACGCAGGCCGCCGCGATCAACGGCAACCACGCCAACGTCGGCGCCATCGCCCTGCGCAACGTGCACATCGTGTATCCGGAGGCCGCCGCCGAGCACGACAAGGGCGGCAAGGCGGTGATCGCGCTGTCGATCATCAACAACAGCGAGACCGTCACCGACGAGCTGACCAGCGTGAGCACCGACCTGGGCCAGGTCAAGATCACCGGGGCCGCGGGCGACCCCAAGTTCGTGCTGAAGCCGCAGCAGACCGTGGTCGTGGGACCGGGTGAGACCAAGCCCGCCGCGGCCGACGATCACCACGGCACCACCTCGGCGGCGCCGACCACCACCGGGGCCGCGCCGACCGGCGCCGCGGGTATCGACATCCCCTCGAACGACCCGGTGAAGACTCCGGCCACGATCGAGATCACGGGCCTGTCCAAGGACATCGTCCCCGGCCTGACCTACAACGTCACCTTCAACTTCAAGGACGCGGGCACCGTGCAGGTGTCGGTCCCGGTCGATGCCGCGGCCGTCCCGCGCATCGAGAACGAGAAGTCCGGCCCGGCGCCCGAGGGCGCGGGCGGTCACTGACACCAGCCGTGAGGAAGAGCCGTCGCGAACTTCGCGGCGGCTCTTCCTTTTTGTGTCGGTCCGGGTCCGTAGGGTGCGCGTGTGGCCAAGACCAAAGCAGTCTTCCGGTGCTCCGCGTGCACGCACGAGGTGTCCAAGTGGGTGGGTAAGTGCCCTGATTGCGGTGCCTGGGGAACGGTGAACGAGGTGGCCGTTTCGGCGTCCACCGCTGCTCCAGGGCGGCGAGCGATGCTGCCGAGTACCGCGGCGGCGCCGCTGTCGCAGATCGACGCCAAGGTCACGCAGGCGCGGTCGACGGGGGTGAGCGAGCTCGATCGGGTCCTCGGGGGCGGGGTGGTGCCGGGGTCGGTGGTGCTGCTGTCCGGCGAGCCGGGAGTCGGCAAGTCGACGCTGCTGCTCGAGGTCGCGTTCCGGTGGGCGGCGGCGCGCGAAGAGACCGCGCTGTACGTGACCGCCGAGGAGTCCGCCGGGCAGGTGCGGCTGCGGGCCGATCGCACGGGCGCGGTGCACGACCGGGTGTACCTGGCGGCCGAATCGGATCTGTCGATCGTGCTGGGGCATGTGGAGCAGGTGCGGCCGTCGCTGCTGGTCGTCGACTCCGTGCAGACCATGCTGGCACCGGAGGTGGACGGGGTGATCGGCGGTGTCACCCAGGTGCGCGCGGTCACCGCGGCGCTGACCTCGCTGGCCAAGGCGACCGGGATCGCGGTGCTGCTGGTCGGACACGTCACCAAGGACGGCAACGTGGCCGGCCCGCGAACGCTCGAACACCTGGTGGACGTGGTGCTGCAGTTCGAGGGCGACAAGAATTCGTCGCTGCGCATGGTTCGCGGCATCAAGAACCGGTTCGGCAGCGCCGACGAGGTGGGCTGCTTCGAACTGCACGACGACGGCATCGCCTGCGTCGACGATCCGTCCGGGTTGTTCCTGCACCATCGCACCGACACCGTCCCCGGTACGGCGGTGACCGTCGCGATGGACGGCAAACGGCCGCTGGTGGCCGAGGTGCAGGGGCTGACCGTCAAGACCGAGATCCCGCAGCCACGCCGGGCGGTGAGCGGGCTGGACTACAACCGCGTCGCCATGGTGCTGGCGGTGTTGCAGAGCCGAGGCCGGGTATTTCTCGGCAAGCACGATGTGTACGCGGCGACCGTCGGCGGGATGCGCCTGCTCGAGCCGACCGCCGACCTGGCCATCGCCTTGGCCATCGCCTCCGCCGAGGCCGACATCGCCCTGCCCGCGGGGTGGGTGATCCTCGGCGAGGTCGGGCTGGCGGGTGAGGTTCGCAAGGTCACCGGGCTCGGCAGACGCCTGGCCGAAGCCGAACGGCTGGGGTTCACCACCGCGCTCGTTCCGCCCGGTTCGGAGAAAACCAAGACCGGCACGATGCGTATCCACGAGGTCGGGGATCTGCGATCGGCACTGCGATTGGCCGAACTCCGCAAATCCCGCGCACCCCGCGAAGTGGTGGCGGTGGAATAACTGCGGCAATCGCCTGATTCAGCGCCGGTTCGCCAATGCCGCGCCAATATCCATTGACGGCACCGCCGATCTTGCGAACGCTGCAAATCAACCCATCTTGAACATGTGACCTATGGCGCACCCGCACAATGCCCCCGGCATGCGGGAGCGCGGCGTCAAGAGGCGAGGTTGAACGGCTCCGCGGCGCTGCGAACGGCACCGAGCTGGGCTACGACCATGTACGCACCCGCGGGCACCTGGAGGCGGTCACCCGCGCACTGCGGCTGCGAGGTGGTGCCGAACCAGGTGCCCTTGTACGAGAGTTGTTCACCGGCCTTGAGCGTCTTCATCTCCGCCGGATCGTCCTGGTTGCAGTCGTTGCTCGCCCAGAGCCTGCGCTGGCCGTCGAGGGTGTAGACGAGGAACTGTGGGCCCGCGCCGAGGTCACGCGAGCAGGCCGCGGACGAGATGTTGGTGATCACTGTGCCGAACGCGGGCTGGTCGCCGACCCGATAGGTCGGCTGGCCGACCGTCACCTTCAGCGCCAGCGACTGATCCGGGCACGGCTGTGCCGCGGGCTGATCGGCGGCGGTCGTCGTCGCGCTGGGCGTGACCGACCCACTGCTGGGTGTGGCCGACGCACTACTCGACGACGCACTACTCGACGCCGAGCTCGTCTCGGACGCGCTCGACTCCGCCGACGTGGTCGTGCTCGCGGCCGCGTTGTCGGCGCCGGACGAGTCCCCACCGCGCGCGACCATGGTGACGAGCCAGATCACGATCGCGAGCGCGACGACGATGACGCCGATCGCGAGTGCACGGCGGCGCCAGTAGATCTCCGGTGACAGCGGTCCATTCGGTTCCAGCACGCCTCAACGGTAAGCGCAGCGCGCAGGGGCGCGCTCGATGACCTCGGCGTGTCGGGGGCCGAACCGGGGAGAAGCCGACGGTTCAGACCACCTCACCGATATTGCCGACAGTGCGCCGCAGGTGCACGCGACCGTCTTCGAGCTTGTAGGTGACGCTCGCGATAGCGCACTGACCAGTGGCAACACGCTGGGAGATGATCATCGAGCGCTGCATGAGCAGCTTGCTGGTCTCCACCACGTGACGCGCTTCGAGATCGTCGAGCGAGGTGAGCCCTTCGCGTCGCCCGACCAGGATCGACGGGGTCACCCGCTCGACCACGCTGCGAATGAACCCACCGGGCACCTCGCCGCCGTCGAGCGCGTCGATGGTGGCCTTCACGGCGCCGCAGCTGTCGTGTCCGAGGACGACGATCAGTGGCACGTTGAGCACCTCGACGCCGTATTCGATCGAGCCGAGCACCGAACTGTCCACGACGTGGCCCGCTGTGCGCACCACGAACATGTCGCCGAGCCCCTGGTCGAAGATCAGCTCGGCGGCGACGCGGGAATCACCGCAGCCGAACAGGATCGCGTGGGGGTTTTGGCCCTTGACGAGTTTGGCTCGGTCCGCGGCACCCTGGCTAGGATGCTGCAGGGTGTCGTTGACGAAGCGCTCATTGCCTTCGCGCAACGACTTCCAGGCGCTTATCGGATTGGAACCAGGCATACCGACCATTGTGCACAGACCCTTGGTTACCAGCGAGTCCGCCACGTTACGCGTCGGCAAAGAGAGACTGGCTCAGAGGAAACGGGAACAGTGAGCATCGACGCGCAGGCCCTGCTCGACTGGTTCGACGACACGGCGCGCCCGCTGCCGTGGCGCGAACCGGACGCGACCGCATGGCACATCCTGATGAGCGAGATCATGCTCCAGCAGACGCCGGTGGTGCGGGTGGAGCCGATCTGGCGCGAATGGGTGGCGCGCTGGCCGGTGCCGTCGGCGATGGCGGCGTCCTCGCAAGCGGAGGTGCTGCGGGCGTGGGGCAAGTTGGGATATCCGCGGCGGGCGTTGCGGCTGCACGAGTGCGCGCGGGTGCTGGCGACCGAACACGGTGACGTGGTCCCCACCGACGTCGACGTGCTGCTGAGCCTGCCCGGCATCGGCGCGTACACCGCTCGCGCGGTGGCCTGTTTCGCCTACGGGCAGCGAGTTCCCGTGGTGGACACGAACGTTCGACGCGTGGTGGCTCGGGCGGTCCACGGCAGGGAGCCCGGCAACCCGTCCTCGCGCGATCTCGCCGAAACCGAGGCGCTGCTCCCTGTTCCGGTGCCGCGGGCCGCGAGGTTCTCGGCCGCCCTGATGGAACTGGGCGCGCTGGTGTGCACGGCCCGCAACCCGGACTGCGCCCGCTGCCCGCTGCCGAGCTGCGCCTGGGTCACAGCGGGCAAACCGGCCGCCGACGTGGTGCGGAAGGTGCAGAAGTACGAGGGCACCGACCGTCAGGCCCGTGGGCGGCTGCTCGATGTGCTGCGCGACGCGTCGGGCCCGGTCGAGCGGATTCGCCTCGACCTGGCATGGACCCGCGATCCGGGTCAGCGTGCGCGAGCGTTGGACTCGCTGCTGGTAGACGGGCTGATCGAGCAGACCGACGATGGGCTGTTCGCACTCGCGGGCGAAGGAAGCCCCACCGGGTGACGCCGGATCTCGGCACCTGCCGGGGGATCGGGACCACCACCTGCCGACTCACCTCGTGACGCGCTCCAGGAACCGGCCGACGTGTTCGCGGTATGCCTCGGGTTGTTCGTCGTGCACGAGGTGGCCCGCCTCGGCGATGCGCACATACTCCGCATCGGGATGCACCTGCGCCATCGTCCGCATCTGCCCCGGCGGGGTGATGGTGTGCTCACCTTCGATGAGCAGTGTGGGCACCCGCAGCGACTTCCATTCGGTCCAGAAGTCGCGCGTGCCCCACTCCTCGGAGATCGCGCGGAAGGTGTCCACCTCGCCGTGTAGCCGGTAGCCGTCGGACGCGGCGGTGAACGCGCGCAGGAAATACTTACCCGCGACCGGGCCGAAATAGTCGAGCACCGCCTGCTCGTCGGCGAACGGTTGCGGCCAGGAGTGGATCAGCTCGGCCCAGTGGGCGGCGGTGCGGCCGGTGAAATCGGGAGCGATGTCCTCGACGACGATCGCGCGCACCCGTTCGGGCCAGGTCGCCGCGAAGACCCACCCGTGGATCGCGCCCATCGAGTGCCCGACGATCACCATCGGCTCGGTGATCGCGGCGGTGCGCTCGGCCAGATCGGCCACGAACGCCTCTGTCGTGAGCTCGGCGGGTGTCGGCCGGCCGTGCCCGGCGGCGTCCACCGCGTAGACATGCCCGAACTCCCGCAACCACGGCACCTGATCGGCCCACGTCCGCGCGCTCCCCATCAACCCGTGCAACAGCAGAATCGGAACCCCGGACCCGCCTTCGTCGTACAACACACCGCCGATACTGCCCCAGCTCCGTCCCCGCGCCGAGGCGAGGCCCGCCAGGGCCGCGAACACCCGGCGCCGGTCGGCAGCGATACTGTCCGCATGGCTGTTGTGAAGATCAATGCGATCGAAGTTCCCGAGGGCGCGGGCCCCGAGCTGGAGAAGCGGTTCGCCGCGCGTGCGGGAGCGGTGGAGAACTCTTCCGGTTTCCTCGGGTTCCAGTTGCTGCGTCCCGTGGCCGGTGACAACCGGTATTTCGTAGTGACGCAATGGGATTCGGAGGATTCGTTCGCCGCGTGGCGTGACGGTCCGGCCCGTGCCGCGCACGCCGGGAACGGTGGCGACGGCGAGCGTCCCAAGCCGGTGTCGACGGGCGCCTCGCTGCTCGAGTTCGAGGTCGTCCTCGACGTGCCGGCGAAGGGCTGACAGCGGCGTTTCCGCTGGACATGCGGTTGCGTGTATTGACGTGGGTGGCTCGCGGCTGTCACAGTTCGAGGGAACATCCGCGAGGGTGCGCGGTAATTCCGGTGTGAATCCGGAGCGGTCGCGCCACTGTATCCAAGTACCGGGTCCCCGGTGCCGGAGAGCCAGACACCGGCACCTTCGCACCACACTTCAACCGTGGGACGCGTATCCCTAGAGGAGGACCCGAATGGCTATCGCGCATTCACCCAGCCGGTCTACCGGTCTCGACACCCTCGCAACCGTGCTCGTCACGGTCGGTGTCGTCCTGCTTGCACTGCTCGCCCTGTACCTGGTCGGTTTCGACCAGGGGGCCGTCTCGCGTAGCGGGATGTTCCTGCACGAGCTGATGCACGACGGACGTCACCTGCTGGGTGTTCCGTGCCACTGATCGGATCACTCAAGACCCTGCTGTTGCGTGGCCTGCTGGCCGGCTTGATCGCCGGCCTGCTGGCCGCGACAGTGGGCTACTTCGTCGGCGAGCCCCAGGTGGACGCCGCGATCGCTATCGAAGAGGCCGCGGCCGCTCCGGCCGAGCACGGCCACGAAGCCGCGGAGCCGCAGGGCCACTCCCACGGCGACGAGGAAGAACCGCTGGTCAGCCGGCCGGGTCAGAAGGCGGGACAGTTCCTCGCGCTGGGCTTGGCGGGCATGGCGTTCGGCGCGTTGTTCGCGTCGGCGGTGAACGTGGCTCGCCGGTTCACGAACCTGTCGGGGCCCCAATTGTCGCTGACCTCGGCGGTTCTCGCGTGGGCGGCGATCGTCGCGGTGCCGTTCTTCAAGTATCCGGCCAACCCGCCCGCGGTGGGCGATCCGGACACCATCAACGAGCGCACCTGGCTGTGGGTCGCGGCCGTCGTGCTCGGCCTGCTGGCCGTCGCGGCCGCTGTCGCGGCCTACCGTGCGCTCGCCGCGTCGGACACGCTGCGACTCATCGCCGGGGTGGGCGCGTTCGTCGTGGTCACCACGGTCGGTTACGTGCTGCTGCCCGGCGTGAACGAGGTGGCCGACGACTTCCCCGCCACCCTCCTGTGGAACTTCCGGGTGGCTTCGCTGGCCGAAACCACCACGCTGTGGGTGAGTTTGGGGCTGGCGTTCGCCGCACTCACGGAATTCGCCTCGCGGCGTAGCACTCCGGTAGTGGACAAGGTTCCTACCGCAGGGTGATCCTCGCGAGCAGCTGAGAACGGCAGTGTCGGTGTCATGACCGGCACTGCCTTTCTTGTTTCCAGCACTCGCCCTCGCGCCGTGAATGTCGCCTTCGGCGGGCTCGTCACCGCGCTCGCCGCCGGGGCCGCCGAGGGCCTGTTGCGCGCCGTGCGTGGTGGCGATGAATTCGGGGCCACCGCAACGGGTCTGCTACCCCGGCTCGCCATCTACCTGGCCGTCGCCGGGGTGGCCCTTTACATGCTGAACGGCAGCCGGGTGGCCCGTGCGCTACTGACCGTCGGCATCGGCGTGGTGGGCCTGGTCTCGCTGATCATCGAGCCGCTGGCCGTGGTGTTGTCGACCGACGACTACGCGACCCTGTTCGACGGCATGTCCGCCAGCTCGACCGTGCTGGCAGGCTGCCGGACCGTGCACATCCTGGCCGTCGTCATCGCGATCCCGGCCATGTACACCCCCGCCGCGCACCGCTGGTTCACCCAGCGGTGACGGCGAGCGCCGCTCAGGCCAGTGCCGCGTCCAGCTCGATCTCGGCCACCCCGGTGAGGGCCTTGCTGACCGGGCAACCGTTCTTGGCCGCGAGGGCAGCCGCGGCGAACCCGTCGGCATCCAGCCCCGCGGCACGCCCGCGCACCGTGAGCTTGATCTTGCTGATCCGGAAGCCACCGGCCGGGTCGGGCGCGAGGGTGACATCGGCATCGACGTCGAGGCTTTCCGGCGTCCCACCGGCATTGGCGATCTCCGCCGAGAGCGCCATCGAATAGCACGACGAATGCGCCGCCGCGATCAGCTCCTCCGGGCTGGTGCCCTCGGCCGTGTCGGCCGCCCGGCGGGGAAAGCTCACATCGAACTTGCCCACACCCGAGCTGGCCAGTTCGACCTGCCCGGACCCGTCCTGCAGTCCGCCTGACCAGAGTGTGCGTGCGCTGCGAGTCGGCATCGCAATCCTTTCGGTTCGAGTTGTGTTGCGTGGCGATGACGAACCTACTCGGGTACTCAGACGGTGGCGCTGGTGATTTCGTCGAGACGCTCGAGTTTGTCCGGCCAGACCTGCTGGTGTAGGTCCCGGATCGCCGCGGTGGGGAAACCGGAGTGGCGCAGACGCAGGCGGATACCGCGTGGTTGTTTGAGGAACTCGGCGGCGACCACTGTTTCCACGCCGTCGGTGGCAGCGGTGACCCAGGTGAATTCGATTCGCCGATTCGGCTCGAGCAGCAGAATGCGGCCGTAATGGGGGTTGCGCTTTTCGGGCGAGCCGGTGTCGAAGTAGAGGGGCTCGTTGACGGCGGGGCGCATCAGCACCGATCCGGGAACGGCCAGCCATAAATCCAAGCCTTGGGTCCAGGCCGCGTAGAGCAGGCTGGGCTGGGCTTTCATCACGCGCTCGACCGTGAGCTCGTGTGGCCGCGTGGACAGGTCCGGGGGGCGAACTGGCTGGTCCATCAGCCGACCTTACCGGTCATGACCGGCCGATCCTCGCATCGGGTGTACGACAGAGTTACTCAGGATTCGTCACCCGCGCGAGCACGATGCCGCCGAGGATCAGCGACAGCGCCAGCGCGCGGCCCGCGCTCAGCGGATCCTTGTGCACGAGCACACCGAGACCGATCGCGCCGAGTGCGCCGATTCCGGTGAAAACCGCGTAGGCGGTGCCCACCGGGAGGGTCTGCATGGCGCGCGAGAGCAGATAGACGGCGAGCGAGCCGAGCGCGACGCACAGCAGGGTCGGACCGAGTCTGGTGAAATTCTCGGTCGGTTTGATGGTCTGCGACCACACGATTTCGACGAGCCCGGCCAGGCCGAGCACTATCCAGCTCATCGCACGTAATCCTTTGCCAGCGAACGCACTTCGGCCTGCGCGGCGGCGAAGGAGGCTTCGTGCGCGGCGCGCAGATGGGCCAGGTTCGGATCCTGCACGGCATTGGCCAGTTCGGCGTTGACGAAAACCGTGTCGGTGACCGCGAAGTGGCCGGCGAAGAAGTCGCGCAGAAAGCGCTCCTGGTAGTCGAACGCCGCTTTGGGCGCACCGGGCGAGTACGCACCGCCACGGGCGGTCACCACGACGAACCTGCGTTCCCCCAGCGACATTCGGGGAAAGGTGACCTGGTCGAGCCATGCCTTGAGAGCGGCGGGGACGGAGTAGTTGTACATCGGTGTGCCGATCAGGATCACGTCGGCGGCCAGGACCTGCGCCAGCAGCGGTTCGGCGACCCGCCATGCGGCCTTCGCCGCGGGAGTGACGGCGAGTTCCGGGAGCCGGTCGAGGTCGGTGGCCCCGGCGGCGAGGACGGCGTCACACAGTTCGGTCCAGCCCTCGTCGATGAACGGCGTCGGCTCGGCGGCGAGGTCGCGGTAGGTGTAGGTGCCGCCGGGCTCGGCGTCGCGCCAGGCCCGGACGAATTCGGCGCCCAGCGTGCGGCTGAGGGAGTTCGTCCGGGCGCTGGCGTCGAGGTGCAGCAGGTGAGTCATGACATCTTCCTAACTGGACATATTGTCCACTTGTCGATTTCTCGACGATAGAACACAAGTGGACATGTTGTCCAGATATTTGTCGCGGGGTTACAGTCGTACCCATGGAGCCACGATCCGACCTGATCACCGGCTTGGCGCTCGACGCGCAGCCACCCACCGAACGCACCGACGCGGCCCGCAATCGTGCGAAAGTCCTGGCGGCGGCGGCCGGCCTCTTCGCCACTCGCGACCCACGCACGATCACCATGGACGACATCGCCAAGGCCGCGGGCGTGGGCCGCGGAACCCTCTACCGCCGCTACCCCGACCGCAACGCGATCGCCGTCGCCCTCCTCGACGAGCACGAACGCGCCCTCCAGGAACAGCTCCTGCGCGGCGCACCCCCGCTCGGCCCCGGCGCTCCCCCGGCCGATCGCCTGGCCGCCTTCTACGCGGCGATGGTCGAATTGCTCACCGCTCACGCCCATCTGGTGCTCGGCGCGGAGACCGGCGGCACCCGCTTCGCCACCGGCGCCTACGGGTTCTGGTCGGTGCACGTGCGGTCGCTGCTGGTCGAAGCCGCTGTGCCACAGCCGGATTCGCTGGTCGATACGGTCCTCGCGCCACTCGCCGCCGAGGTCTACCTCCAGCAACGCGAACGCGGCTTGTCGCCCGAGCAGATCACCGCGGGTCTGTCCGCTCTCGCCCAGCGTCTCCTGCGTGCCTGACCGATGACCTCGAACCCCGCTCCGTGTCGGACCCGAGCAGTACCGTCCGGCAGGTGACGAGCACCCCCGAAGACATCTCCCGTTTCTGGAATCTGATCGCGTCGGCCTGGACGGCCACCGGTACCGATCCGTCCACGGCCCTGCGGACGGCAGCAGGCGACCTCGACAGCCGACTCGACGCCTTCCTCGCCCAGTTGAACACCCTGTCAACAGATTTCAGCAGCGCGGAACTGACCGCGCTCGACACGTCGCCGAACGCGCGCTCTACGACATCGACCGCGCCGATCTCCAGGCGATCACCGACGGCTCCGACGACGGCTTCCTCTATGCCCGCGGATTCATCGTGGCCATGGGCCGCGACTACTACGACGCCGTCAGCTCCGACCCCGAGGCCGCGACCACCGACGCCGAATGCGAGCAGATGTGCTATTTCTTCGCCCACCTGCACAATGATCGCTTCGGCGCCTTCCCCGACACGGGCTCGGGCATCTCCCGCGAAACGGCGTCCAACCCGGCCGGCTGGTCCTGACCTGACGCGCAGGTAGCGGCCGTCCGTGTCGGACTGCCGCTACCTGGTGCCGGGTTCGATGATCGCAGCGCGTCAGGTGAGATCGCGGCGGGTCATCAACCAGATGGTGCCACCGGCGAAAACCATCACATACCCGGCCAGCAGAGCGAAAGATTCACCGCGGGTGAGGATGTCGAGAACGCCGGGGTTGGCCGGCCCCTCCACGGTGCGCATCGCCCCGGCCAGCGAGCCCGCGGCCGTACCGGGGAGCACGTTGGTGACGGCTTCGATCGGGCCGAAGATCCCCGCCACACCGCGAAGCAGGTTCTCCACCACCAGGACCCAGACCAGGCCGAGGCCGACTGCGAGGGCGGGACCACGAGCGATGGCGCCGATGAGCGCTCCCGCGAGCATCCACATGCCGAGAATCGCGGTACCGGTGACGATTCCGATCAGTGAGTCGTCGAGCGACGGCATCGTCACCGGCTGGGATTCGCCGACTGCGATCACGGAGGCGATGCCGACATCGACGGCGAAGGCCACCAGGACAAGCGCGAGGACCACTACCAGCAGCGTCGACAGCAGTCCCCCCACGGCCGCGGCTCGGCTCGGGCCCTGGGTGAACACGGTTTTCCACGTGCCCCAGCCATATCCGCTGCCCACCGCGAGAGCGCCGAGGATCAGCACCAACGCGCCGCCGAACATCGACATGCCCTGTGTGAACACCTCGGGCACAGCGGCGGGCATGAGTTGGCCGAGCAGGACATCGCGAGGCAGGCCGTCCGACATCGCACCGCTCTCGCCCGAGGTGTAGGCGAGGTAGTTGAAGAGGTAGGCGAAGGTCAGGTTGAGCAGGATCCAGGTACCGAGGACGATCCAGAAGGCGGGCCAGCGGCCCAGCCGTAGCGCCTCCGCACGGATACTCGCGGTGAGATCCCTTGTCATGGCGTTCATTTCGCTACCTCCACAGCCGTCATCTCGAAGAACACTTCTTCCAGCGATTTCTCGTCCACCCGCAGTTCGAGCAGGTCCGCGCCTGCTGTCACGACGGCTCGCGCCACCTCAGGGGCCAGCGCGGCGCTCGTGTCGACCCTGATGCCGTCCGCGCCCGCTCGAGCGGGGGCATCGGTGACGGCGCGGACGGCGTCCAGAGCCACGTCCACGGGCTCGGCACGCACCAGCAGTGTCGCGGTGCCGCGCAATTCGGCCACGGTAGATTCCGCCAGCAGGCGACCACCGGAGATCACCCCGACGCGGTGGCAGATCTCCTGCACCTCGGCGAGCTGGTGGCTCGACAGCAGCACAGTGTGTCCGTCGGCCGCGAGATCGGTGATGAGCGTGCGCATTTCGGCCAGGCCCGCCGGGTCGAGGCCGTTGGTCGGTTCATCGAGGATGAGCAGGTCCGGGTCGCCGAGCATGGCCGCGCCGACGCCGAGACGCTGTTTCATTCCGAGCGAATAGGTCCGGAAGCGGTCTCCTGCCCGATCGGCCAGGCCGACGCGTTCCAATGCCTTCTCGACCTCGGCATTGCCGTGGCCGCGATAGCGGGCCAATACTCGCAGGTTGTCGCGGCCGGAGAGGTACGGGTAGAAGCCGGGGCCCTCGATGAGTACGCCGATTCGGCGCAGCACCGCCGGATCGCCCGGCGACAGGCCCTGCACGGTCGCGGTGCCCGCGCTGGGCCGGATGAGACCGGCCAGCATGCGCAACGTGGTGGTTTTGCCCGCGCCGTTGGGCCCGAGGAATCCGTAGATCTCCCCGGCCGCGACCCGCATGCTCACCGCGTCCACCGCGAGGTGCTCGCCATAGCGTTTGGTCAACTCGGTGGTGACCACGATCGATTCGTTCATGGGAATCAGAATCCGCGCTCGAGGGGTCCCGGGACATCCGTCGCGCGGCGTGCACGGCGCTACGCCGCGCGGCCTACGCGGCTTCCCGCGGGAAATACGTGCGCAGGCCGACGCGGTGGGTGGGCGCACACAATAGGGTTGGGCACGTGGGAGCGTCTGCGAAGTGGGAGCGTGGCTCAGTCGTTCAGGACTGGGGCCTGGCAGTGGTGGTCGCGGTGATCCAGCTGGCCGGTAGTTCCGGTGCGAATTCGCATCAAACCGGGGTGCGGTCGCTGGACGCGTTCGCGTATCTGCTGCTGCTCGCCGGGCCGGTGGCGCTCGGTTTCCGGCGGGCAGTGCCCGAAGCGGTGCTGGCGGTGTCGCTGATCGCCACGGTGACCTATGTCCTGCGCGACTACGGGTACGGGCCGATCTTCCTGTCGCTGGTGATCGCCTTCCTCTCGGCCGCCGTCACCGGGTCGCGATGGCGCACCTACCCGGTGGTCGCGATCGGGTATCTGACGATGGTGTGGCCGCTACCCGCCCTGCTCGGGCGGCACTCCGACGCGTGGCAGATATTCGGCCTGCTGGCCTGGATGGGCGTGCTGGTCGCGATCGCGGAGGGCGTGCGGCAGCGGCGCGCGGTGGTGCTGGCGCGCGAGCAGCGGGCCGAGGCGGCACAACGCGACGAGCAAGCTCAGCAGGCCAGGGCGGCCTCCGAGGAGCGATTGGCGATCGCGCGGGAACTGCACGATGTACTGGCACACAGTCTTTCGCTGATCAACGTGCAGTCGTCGGTGGCGCTGGAGTTGTTCGATCGCAAGCCGCAGCAGGCGGCCGCGGCGCTGGCGACCATCAAGACGACCTCGAAAGAGGCACTGACCGAGGTACACACGCTGCTGCACGCGATTCGCAGTGGCGCGGCGGTGGTGCCGGAGTACCCGGAACATGCTCCCGTCGTGGATGATTCACCCCCTCCGCCGCGTCCCGCGCCGCGTGCGCCTGCACCGACCCTCGACGACCTCGACACCCTGCTCGAGCGCACCCGCGCGACCGGGCTCGACGTCGGTACCAAGATCATCGGTACGCCGAAGAAGCTGCCGAGCGTGATCGATGTGGCCGCGGCCAGAATCGTGCAGGAATCGCTGACCAACGTGGTGCGCCACGCGCCCGGCGCGACAGCTCTGATCACCCTGCGATACACCCCGGAATCGGTCGACATCACCGTCGACAACTCCCGGCCGACCGGAACCGCTGTCCGAACCGGCATCGGCGGCAACGGGATCATCGGGATGCGCGAGCGGGCGCACGCGCTCGGCGGGGCGCTCACCGCGGGGCCGCGACCGTCCGGCGGGTTCCGGGTGGCGGCCCGATTGCCCGCTCGACCAGCGACTTCGACCGCGTCCGCGCGATCGTCGGATTCACCGGGCAGGCAGGCGGGCGCATGACCGAACTGCCGCCGACCGGTGCGGGGCCCACCAAGATCCGGCTTCTCGTCGCCGACGATCAAGCGCTGGTGCGCGGCGGTTTCGTCGCGCTGCTGGACGCCCAGGACGACATCGAAGTCATCGGCGAGGCCGAAAACGGCGAGCAAGCCGTCCGGATGACCCGAGCCCTCGTCCCCGACGTGGTGCTGATGGACATCCGCATGCCGATCCTCGACGGCCTCGCCGCCACCCGCATGATCGCCGACGACCCCCAGCTCGCGGCGGTCCGCGTCGTCGTCCTCACTACCTTCGAACTCGACGAATACGTCTTCGAGGCGATCCGCGCGGGCGCCGCGGGCTTCCTGGTCAAACACACCGAGCCCGCCGACCTGCTCCGCGCTGTCCGCGTCGTCGCAGCGGGCGACGCGCTCCTGTCCCCCGGCGTCACCCGCCGCCTCCTCGCCGAATTCTCCACCCACGCCAAGCAACCACCCCCCGCCGCCTTCGCCGAACTCACCGACCGCGAACGCGAGGTGATGACCCTGGTGGCCGAAGGCCTCACCAACGCCGAAATCGGCGCCCGCCTCTACATGTCCCCCGCCACCGCCCGCACCCACGTCAGCCGAATCCTCACCAAACTAGCCGCCCGAGACCGCACCCAACTCGTAGTCCTCGCCTACGAATCAGGCCTGGTCCGCCCAGGCTGGCAGTAGCGCCACCATTGCTATATAGGATTGATCCTATATAGGATCAATCCTATGCACCTGTACCTGGTGGAACTCGAACCCGAGGTAGCCCGATGGCTGCGCTCACTGACTACACGCGAGTACGGCCAGGTAGACGTGTATGTGGGCATGCTTGCCGAGCGTGCGACCACCCTGACCGAACCGTGGTCGCGCAATCTTGGCGATGGGGTACGTGAACTCCGCTTTCACCTTCACCCGCGAGAAATGCGAATCACCTACTGGCTCGCTCCGGGTCGTCGCATCGTGCTGCTGACAGTTTTCCGCAAGACTCGCATGCGGGAGACCGACGAGGTGGCGCGAGCCAAGGCACTACGCAAGGTATGCGAATCGGAACATGGTTGTGCCCACACAGATTTCGACAGGAGGTAACCGATCATGACTGAGCACCCATCGATGGACGACCTGCGCCGTGAACGGATGAGCAGCCCCGGGTTCGACGCGGGCGAGTACGAGGCCGGGCGGGCCGAGGCGATTCTGGCGATCGAGCTGGCCGAAGCCATTCGCGAACGGCGGCTCGAACTCGGGCTGACACAGACACAGCTGGCCGAACGGGCCGGGCTGCGTCAGCCCGAGGTCTCACGGATCGAATCCGGGGGCGGGACACCGACAATCGGCATGCTCGAACGTTTGGCGTATGCGCTCGAGGTTCGGTTCGTCGCTCGGTTCGAGAAGGTCGACGCGGCGTAGGACTACTCGCCCTGGTCGGCTTGTCGGCGTTCGGAGTCGGAGAAGCGGGCGCGGCGGGCGGCGCCCGCGGGGGCGGCTTGGGCTCGGGCGGAGTAGGCGGAGAGGGCGTCGAAGGCGCCTCGGACGCCGCCGGCGACCGGGGCGTAGGTGATGGCAGAGCCGGGGTCGAAGCCGAGGTTGGAGCCTACTTCGACGGCGTCCATGTTGGCGCCGAGGAAGACGAAGGTCCAGTTGTACACGTCTTGCTGCTGGGTGATGAGGGACTTCACGGCGGCGTGGGTCCATTCGCGGCTGGAATTCTCGTGGCCGTCGGTGAGAACGACGACGATCACGGTGCCGGGACGCTCGTGTTCGGGGCGCTCGGCCAGCTCGCTGCCCACGCTGGTGACGAGCTTGCCGAGCGCGTCGTAGAGCGCGGTCCCGCCACGCGGCTGCAAGCTCGGCGCAGGCACCTGAGCCAGCGGCACATTCGCATAGACCACGTCATAGGTGGTGTCGAACTGCGCGAGCGTGACCTCGATCGTCTTCGGCACACTGCGCTGCTGTTCGAAATAGGCGGCCAACCCACCTTCGGTATCGGCCTTGATCGTCTGCATCGACCCCGAACGGTCGAGCAGAACGGCGATCAGCGTGCGGTCGGAATCAGTCATGTGTGCGAACACCCCCGTGTCGGTCGGATAAGCAATTCCCACCGTACGCCGCGAAACAGGACCGTCTGACCGGCGAAAAGAAGACCCCAAGGTATCGCCAAGGCGCGATTCCTACCTTCACCACGGTCCGACTACTCCGCCTGAAAGGCGCCTCCTTTCCGTGAGCATCATTTTCGTCTTCACCCGTATCACTCCCTCCGATGCCATCCGGGTCACTGCCGAGCCGGACGCCGCGTGGGACCTCATCGAAACGGCTCGATCCGCGGACGAACCGTCCGGCGACCTCGACCAGGCCTGGGACGGCCTGCGCTGCCTGTTCTCCGCCGCAGCAGTCGATTTCGACCTACTCGGCGGCGATGAGCCGAGCACCCGCCAGGACTGCCTGCGTGTGTGGTCGGCAACCGAGGTGTCCGCGGCGGCACGGGTCCTCTCCGCCACTCCCTTCGACCGACTGGCCGAGCATTTCTCCCCGGAGTTGATGGACGAAGAGGGCGCGGGCCCGGACATCTGGGACGGCGACGAAGCACTCGACTACCTGCGCGAGGCCTACGAGGATCTCCAGGCGTTCTTCACGCACGCGGCCGCGACGAATTCCGCGGCGATGGGCCAATTCGCGTAGCCTGCCCGAGGTCATTGCCCAGATCCGCCGATCACGCGGCCGATCCGGTGGCGCAGTAGCAGCGCAACGTTGGCGTTCAGGTCGATCGCCGTGGCGTTTGGGTCGCGTGACGGGGATATTCCGGCTGTTGCATCAGGCATGATCAAGACATTGACGACGAGCCCTGCGGCATCGGAAGTTTCGCGCCGCGCCACGTGGCCCGCCCTGCTCACCATGTTCCTCGGCAGCTTCACGCTGGTGACCGCGGAGTTCCTGCCGCCGGGCGTGCTCACCGCACTCGCGAATGATCTCGGAGTGCCCGAAGGGGTTGTCGGACTGTCGGTGAGCGCGACGGCGCTGACCGCGCTGGTGGCCGCGCTCGGATCGGGCGCGCTGTTTCCCCGCCTGGATCGGCGCACCCTGCTGATCTGGCTGACCGTCGGCGCGGCGGTGTCGAACGTGGTGGTCGCCCTCGCGCCGAACATCGTGTTGTTGCTGATCGCGCGCCTGCTGCTCGGCCTGGCTGTCGGCGGCTACTGGTCGATGGCGCTGGTGATCGCCGCGAAGCTCGTCCCGGCCGAACGGCTCGGCAAGGCGATGATGATCGTGAACGCGGGAACCACGGTCGCGACGGTGGCCGGAGTGCCGCTCGGCGTGCTGCTGAGCACCTACGCCGGGTGGCGGACGACCTTCCTGATCGTGGCCGCGCTGACCGCCGCCACCGCCGTCGCGGTGCGGCTGATGCTGCCGCCGATCGCGCCGAGCACAGGCATCGGGTTCGCCGCACTCGGCAACGCCCTACGGTCCCCGGGCGTGACGCTCGGGCTGGTCAGCATGGTCGCCGTCGTCGGCGGGCACTTCGCCGGATACACCTATATCCGCCCGGCCCTGGCCGAACTGCTCGGTGCGGGCCCGGCGGTGATCCCGGTGCTGCTCGCCCTGTTCGGCGTCGGTGGTCTGCTCGGCAACTTCGTCCTCGGCGCACTCGCCGACCGCCACCTCGGCGCCCTGCTGGTGGCGGTGCCGGCAGCCGTCGGCCTGTCACTGCTCGCGATCATCGCCTCCGCGGCGTTCGCCCCACTCGCCTACCTGGCCGTGGTGGTGTGGGGCGCCGCGTTCGGCGGCATTCTCAATCTCGTGCAGGTGTGGGTATCGCGGGTGCTGCCCGATCGCATGGAAGCGGGCAGCGGACTGATCGTCGCCGGTTTCCAGCTGGCGATCATCCTCGGCTCGGCGATCGGCGGCCGCGGCGTGGACAGCGTCGGCCTGGCCCCGACCTACGCGCTCGGTGCCGTCGCCGCGGTTGTCGGCGGGGTCCTGATCAGGCACTCACTCACCCGAGCGGCGCACTGACCTCAGTCGATGCCCGGGCCGCCCGCCGCCACTGCGACGGCGTGCGGCCCGTCTGCCGCCGGAACGCCCGCCCGAACGCCGTCTCCGAGCGATAGCCGAGCCTGCGGGCCACCGTGCCGACCGGCACCGCGTGGTCGACCAACAGCAGTTGCGCCCGCTCGATCCGCAGTTTCGTCAGGTACCGGCCCGGTGTGAGGCCGGTCGCCGCCTGAAACCGGGCGGCGAACCCGGACCGCGAGGCCAGCGCGATCCTTGCCAGCCCTTCAACTGTCCACTCCTGCCCCGGGTCGGCGTGCATCGCGGCCACGGCCTGCGCCACCCCGGGCTCGTTCACCTTCAGCAGCCACCGTGGTGGCGCGCAACCACGGGCATGCCAGGACTCGATCGCCATCGAAGTGAGCAAAGTGGCCACCCGATCGCCCTGGACGCCGAACGGGTCAGGGCACTGTTGGACCAGGTGACGAAACATGTTCGCGGCCAAAGGCGTGTGGTCGACGAAACCGGTCAGCAGCAGCCGTTGTGGCAGCGCGGTCATGGCACTGCCGGTCCCGACGGGTTCCAGGCGCACCCGGAGCACCCGGCCGTCCGACAGCGCGTTGATCGCGAATCGTTCGGTGCCGGGCACGAACAGAAAATCCCCGCTCGCCAGGTCTTCTGCCGTGCTGAGCCCTTCGACCCGGACCAGCCCGTCCAGCACCACCAGCGCGCTCGGCTCGGTCATGAACTCCCACTGGCCCGCCGTGAGTGCGAACTCGTCGCGACCGGCGAAGCGCCACTGCACACCGGCCAGCACATCGTCGAGGCTGTGCGCACCATCGGTCTGCGTCACGTGCACCCCTCCTGATGGAA
The DNA here is from genome assembly GCF_053608345.1 of Nocardia sp. NPDC055050. NCBI lineage: Bacteria > Bacillati > Actinomycetota > Actinomycetes > Mycobacteriales > Nocardiaceae > Nocardia > Nocardia sp. NPDC055050. The sequence continues at coordinate 106,012 of NZ_JBSGVG010000020.1, read as the reverse complement.
CTCCGATGCACTGCACGGTACCGGTCGACGGGTTGTACGCGCGGTGACGTACGCCGGATCGGGTCTCGCGGCCGATGTCGTCGGTCGTTCGGGCGAGCAGGGTTGAGACATGAACATTGTCGACAGCGCGACGACGCTGACCCTGCTGGCCGACCACTACGACGGAGGGTGGCATCCATGGCCGTTCTTCTGGATTTTCCCGGTGATCTTCTGGATCACCGTGATCGCACTGGTGTTCTTCGCCCGCCGCCGGTGCGCGGGACGCGGTGGCGCGGTGGGCGCGCTGCGCGAAGGTTTCGCTCGCGGCGAGATCACCGAGGCCGAATACCGCGGCAGGCTCGCGGTATTGAGCGAACCGCGCGGGAAGAAGTAGCGATGCGATTCGGAATCGTGCTCATGCCGCGGTCCGGGGCGGAGTGGACACAGGCGGTGACCGGGGCGCAGGCACAGGGGTACCGCACGCTGATGCTGCCGGACACGCTGTACACGCCGTCCCCGCTCATTGCCCTGGCAGCAGCCGCCGCCGTGACGGAGAACCTGCGATTGCGGCCCAATGTCCTGGCCGCGCCCTTCCGCTCCGCCGCTACGACTGTTCGGGAAACGGCGGCACTGCAACTGCTTTCGGGCGGCCGATTCGAACTCGGGATCGGCACCGGCCGACCGGACGCGCGAACGGAGGCCGAAAGACTCGGCATGCCATGGGGTTCGGCGGGTGAACGACGAAACCAGCTGATCGACACCATCACCTCGGTGCGCGCCCAGGTGGACCCGTCACCACCGGTGGTCATCGCGGCGAGCGGGCCTCGAATGCTCACCACCGCGGCGCGATACGCCGACCGCATTCTGCTGGCGGCGGCACCGGACGCGACCGAAGACGACCTCGCCGAGATGGTCGGCATCGTCACCGCCCACACCGACCGCGAGATCCGATTCACCCTCCAACTGGTCGGCATCGGCGACCAGCTCCCCAGCTGGCTGAGCACCCGCCTCGGCCACACCCCCGAAAAACTCCGCGCCGCGGGGGCCGCCGGACTTCTCCCCAGCGATCCACAGGCCGCGGTGAAAATCCTCGAGTCCCGCAGCGAGCGTTACGGAATCGACGAGCTGATCGTCCCGGGCGAGCTGGCCACCGCCTTCGCCCCGGTTCTCGAACGCGCACGTCAGTAGACGATGCGCTGCTGATCCGCGACGCGAAAAGCCCGCCCTCTGATACAGAGGGCGGGCTTTCGGTTCAGCTGGTTACTACTCGCCGGAGGCGGCGGCCTCGGGCGCGGTGCCCTCGGCTGCGCCGGTGAGAACCACCTCGGGCTTGTCGTCGGTCGCGGAGCCCTTGGTCAGCTTCGTCTTACCTTCGAAGGTGAACTTGGCGTCCTCGCCGAGACCCTCGCCGTTCCAGCCTTCGACGTCGACCAGAATGGTCTGGCCCGCGCCGATCTCGCCGAAGAGGATCTTCTCCGAGAGCTGGTCCTCGATCTCGCGCTGGATCGTGCGACGCAGCGGACGAGCGCCGAGGACCGGATCGAAGCCGCGCTTGGCGAGCAGGCTCTTGGCCTGTTCGGTCAGCTCCATCGCCATGTCCTTGTTCTTCAGCTGCACCGAGACGCGGGCGATCATCAGGTCCACCATCTGCACGATCTGTTCGCTCGTGAGCTGGTGGAAGACGATCACGTCGTCGATGCGGTTGAGGAACTCGGGGCGGAAGTGCTTCTTCAGCTCGTCGTTGACCTTGAGCTTCATCCGCTCGTAGTTCGAGCCCTCGGCGTTGGACTGGGTGAAGCCGAGGCCGACAGCCTTGGAGATGTCGGAGGTGCCCAGGTTCGAGGTGAAGATCAGCACGGTGTTCTTGAAGTCGACCGTACGACCCTGACCGTCGGTGAGACGGCCGTCCTCGAGCACCTGCAGGAGGGTGTTGTAGATCTCCTGGTGCGCCTTCTCGATCTCGTCGAACAGCACCACCGAGAACGGCTTGCGACGCACCTTCTCGGTGAGCTGGCCGCCCTCCTCGTAGCCCACGTACCCGGGAGGGGCACCGAACAGACGAGAAGCGGTGAAGCGGTCGTGGAACTCGCCCATGTCGATCTGGATGAGCGCGTCGTCGTCGCCGAACAGGAAGTTCGCCAGCGACTTGGCGAGCTCGGTCTTACCGACACCCGAGGGGCCGGCGAAGATGAACGAGCCCGACGGACGCTTGGGGTCCTTCAGACCGGCGCGAGTGCGGCGGATCGCCTTGGAGACGGCCTTGACGGCATCCTCCTGGCCGATGATCCGCTTGTGCAGCTCGTCTTCCATCCGGAGCAGACGGGTGGTCTCCTCCTCGGTGAGCTTGAAGACGGGGATGCCGGTCCAGTTGGCCAGCACCTCCGCGATCTGCTCGTCGTCGACCTCGGCCACGACGTCCAGATCACCGGAACGCCACTGCTTCTCGCGCTCGGCACGCTTGGCGACGAGCTGCTTCTCCTTGTCGCGCAGACGCGCGGCCTTCTCGAAGTCCTGCGCGTCGATAGCGCTTTCCTTCTCCCGGCGCGCATCGGCGATCTTGTCGTCGAAGTCGCGCAGGTCCGGCGGAGCGGTCATCCGGCGGATGCGCATGCGCGCGCCCGCTTCGTCGATCAGGTCGATCGCCTTGTCCGGCAGGAACCGGTCGTTGATGTAGCGGTCGGCCAGGGTGGCGGCGGCGACGAGCGCGCTGTCGGTGATGGAGACCCGGTGGTGCGCCTCGTAGCGGTCGCGCAGACCCTTGAGGATGTTGATGGTGTGCTCGACGGTCGGCTCGCCCACCTGCACCGGCTGGAAACGGCGTTCCAGCGCGGCGTCCTTCTCGATGTACTTGCGGTACTCGTCGAGGGTGGTGGCACCGATGGTCTGCAGCTCGCCACGGGCCAGCTTCGGCTTCAGGATCGAGGCCGCGTCGATGGCGCCTTCGGCAGCACCCGCGCCGACGAGCGTGTGCAGCTCGTCGATGAACAGGATGATGTCGCCGCGGGTGTTGATCTCCTTGAGCACCTTCTTGAGGCGCTCTTCGAAGTCACCGCGGTAGCGGCTGCCCGCGACCAGGGAGCCCAGGTCGAGGGTGTAGAGCTGCTTGTCCTTGAGGGTCTCGGGGACCTCGCCGTTGACGATGGCCTGTGCCAGGCCCTCGACGACCGCGGTCTTACCGACACCGGGCTCGCCGATCAGCACCGGGTTGTTCTTGGTGCGGCGCGAGAGCACCTGCATCACGCGCTCGATTTCCTTCGAGCGCCCGATGACGGGATCGAGCTTGCCTTCCAGGGCCGCCTGAGTGAGGTTGCGACCGAACTGGTCGAGCACCAGCGACGTGGACGGGGTGCCCGCCTCGCCGCGCGGACCGGCGCCCTCGACGGGCTCCTTGCCCTGGTACCCGGACAGCAGCTGGATGACCTGCTGACGGACACGGTTGAGGTCGGCGCCGAGCTTGACCAGCACCTGGGCCGCGACGCCCTCGCCCTCGCGGATGAGGCCGAGCAGGATGTGCTCGGTACCGATGTAGTTGTGGCCGAGCTGCAGCGCTTCGCGCAGGCTCAGCTCCAGCACCTTCTTGGCACGCGGGGTGAAGGGGATGTGACCGGACGGCGCCTGCTGGCCCTGCCCGATGATCTCCTCGACCTGGCTGCGCACACCCTCCAGCGAGATGCCAAGGGACTCCAGCGACTTCGCCGCCACGCCCTCGCCCTCGTGGATCAACCCAAGCAGGATGTGCTCGGTGCCGATGTAGTTGTGGTTGAGCATCCGGGCCTCTTCTTGGGCCAGGACAACGACACGCCTCGCGCGGTCGGTGAACCTCTCGAACATCGCTCCCTCACTCTCCTGCTCCGACATTCTGGCAACAGACGCCGCAGTATGCTCGATACAACCTAGGGCGTCGGACCGACAACTTTCGCCGTCAGCCTGCCATGAAGCCCGGGGGTTGCGGCCCCCGCCATCCACTCTAGTTGGCAGGGGATTCCGCCGCCGCCGGTCCACCCTAATGGGGACCGGCGACAACATGGTCACTCACTGACAACGCGCACGTCGCAGCATTCGTTTCCACCTCAGTTTTGCCTACAGCGAAATCGCGCCGCGCGGCTCAACCGGTGAAGGGTGGGACGAATTCGCACGCGACCGGGGCCTGCCGGGCGGGATCGAGGGCGTTGAGGACATGGCCTGCCGCGCGCGGGCTGCCCGCGATGGCCAGGTGTTCGGAGTAGTCCTGCGCGCACCCGTCCTGCACCACGATCGAGGTGGCGTTCGGGCCGGGGACCAGGCCCGATGTATGCGGAACGACCAGTTCGTCGAAGGCGGAGACGATATTGGTGTAGGTGACCCGTGCGTCGTACACACCGTCGGCGTTGAGCGCGGTCATGAAGGGCGAGCCGGTGAACATCTGCCCGCAGGCCTGGCACAGCGACGAGCTGACCGCGTCGAAGGCCGGACCAGCGCCGAGCGCCCGGCTGAAGCGGGCGATGTCGGCCGCGCCGAACGCATTGGTACCGAGCCACGGCGGCGCGATCCCGACCAGCTTGCCGACCTTGTCTGCGCCGCCCAACCGCTTGAGGTAGTAGTTGCCGACGATATTGCCCTGCGAATGGGCGATCAGGTCGACGCGCTCGGCGCCGGTGCGGGCCAGCACGCTGTCGACGAAGGCCGAGACCTCGGCGGCGCTCTGCTCGATCGGACGCATGCCGCCGATCGCCGAGACGGGCCAGGGAAGGGCGTAGGCGCCGTAGGTGAGGGAAAAGACGCAGTAGCCCTCGTTGGCCAGCAGGGGGGCATATACACCCCAGTTCGTCTGCCCTCCGCCGCCGGTGCCGTGCAGCAGGACCACCGGGTCGGGATGCTCGGGCGAGGGGACGCAGCCCGGATCGTTCGCGCCGGGTAGCGAGCCGCCCGGGTTGGTGAGCTCCGGCGCAATGCCCGCGAAGAAGTTGTAGTCGACCGGAAGGGGCTGGGCCGACGCGGTGGCGGGCAGGCAGGCGAACAGGGCCGCGGCCAGCACCAGAAGCGAACAACGTCGCATGAACGACTCCTCACTAGAACGTGTTCCACTCATCATGGAACACGTTCTAGTGATCGCGTGGCACTACCGGCCGTAAACCATCGGCACCGGTGCCGCGGCCACGTCGGTGGCCGAACTGGACTTACCCTGCTGCACGCCCGCGGCGAACAGCGCGCCGCACAGCACCAGGAACGCGGCACTGTGCAGCACCGCGCGGACGATATTCCAGCGAACCCAGGTCGCCTCGAAATCCGCACGGACGGCGGCGGTGTCGGCGATCGACGCCGGATCACCCGCCGCGGCGAGCGCGTCGTTGAGCGGCACGTTCAAGCCGGCGGTGACCGCGAACGCGATCACGTTGAGCGCCAACGCGATTCCGATCCAGATCAGTGTCGAACGCTGTTCCCTACCGAGGTGCAGCGCGGCCGCCAGCGCCGTGAAACCGACCGTGCCCATGAAGCCGAACATGAACCAGGGGTTGATGATCACGACGTTGATCTTCTGCATCACGTCGATCAGCGTGCGGTCATCGGTGCGGGCCAGCGCCGGCATCACCGAGATCGCGTAAGCGTAGAACACGCCGGCGATGAGTCCGGTACTGAGCAGGGCCAGCACCATGGTGGCCATCCGAACTGCGAACATGTGATGTCTCCTGACTCGTGGTCCGGAGCTTCGATCCCGCGCTCCGGTGATACGAGTAAGTCAACCGCCCAGACCGGATCCGCGACATAGTTCAGACGCTCACCGACCTACGCGAACGTCGCACTCACAGATCGTGGTCGGAGATCAGGCCGCTCTGCATCGCCAGCGCGGCCAATCGGGTGCGCTTCTGGTTCTGCGGCAGATTTTCCACCCCGAACTTCGCGAACAAGGCGCGCAGGTGGGTTTTGATGGCATCGATCGAGAGGAACAATTCCTCGGCGATCTGCTGGTTCGAGGCGGGCGTCGCGAATCCGGTGCCGTGTTTGTACGGACGGCACAGCGCGACCAGCACCGCGCGCTGGGTCTCGGTCAGTGAGCGCATCGTGGGGATGGACCCGGACGCGGTATGCGTCGCGTCATCCACCACACCGCCGAAATCGAAGAAATGCACGAGCGTGGTCCCGACCCGAATCCGGTCGCCGGGACTCAGCCGGCGCCGCCCGACCAGCCGCTCGCCGTTGACGAAGGTGCCGTTGCGCGACAGTCCGTCGTCGATGATGGTCCAGTGCGCACCGAGGTGTTCGACCGCGGCGTGCAGCCGGGAAACCTCGGCGTCCCACGCGAGCACCAGGTCGGCCTGCACATTGCGCCCGATGGTGACACGCTGCTGCCCGGCCTCCAGGGCCAGTTCATGCTGCTTACCGGTGTCGTCGGTATACCGCAGGAAGGAACTCACTGCGCGACACCGCCGGATACTCGAAACACCTTGTGCACGGCCATCAGTCTACGTCCCGAGACCCCACACCCGGGACAACCCGGGCCCCTTGTTCCCCGCACCCGGCACAACCCGGGCCCTTCGTTCCCTCGTTTCCCCGCCAACGCAACCCCGCACGCCCCGACCTCGAGGAGGGGTAGGCAGGCGCAGCCTGCCGTTCGCGGCCGTCCCGCTGTTGAGGTGCCGTTGCGTACGCGACGAAGGAGCAAGCAACGGTGCCTCAACAGCGGGACCGGCGGGGCCGCGAACCACGCGGCGCCCGCGCCGCCGATATCTCAGCTCTTGCCGACCTCTTTGTTGTATGCCTCGGTGATTTCCGCCGAGATACGACCGCGGGCGGAGACCTTGTGACCCTTACGGCGTGCCCATTCGCGAATTGCGGCGCTCTGTTCGCGGTCCATGGAAACACGGCTCTTGCCCTGCGGCGCGGGTGCACCGGCAGCCTTCACCCGACGACGGCCACTCACACGGCGGGCGTTGGCGACCCACTCGTCCAGGCCTTCGCGCAGGCGCGCCGCATTTGCGTCCGACAGATCGATCTCGTACGACACCCCATCGATAGCGAACTCGATGGTCTCGTCCGCGATGGACTCACCGTCGACATCGTCGATCAGGCTAACGGTGACCTTCTTTGCCATGAGATGAACGTCCTCTCGAAATCGTCAAGCCTGCCTCCAGGCCGAATACCCGAGGCAAGAATACCCCGAAATGCGAAATTTCCAACACGGGGTCTTCACCCCGTGAATTCACTGGTCAGCGACTAGTGGGTCGCACAATCGGGAACAGGATCGTTTCCCGGATTCCCGAACCCGTGAGTGCCATCAACAACCGGTCGATTCCCATACCGGTTCCGGTGGTCGGCGGCATACCGTGTTCCATCGCGGCGAGGAAGTCTTCATCGAGCACCATGGCCTCGTCATCGCCCGCCGCGGCCAACCTGGCCTGGTCGACGAAGCGTTCCCGCTGGATCACCGGGTCTACCAGTTCCGAATAGCCCGTTGCCAACTCGAAGCCGCGAACATAGAGGTCCCACTTCTCGGTGACGCCGGGCTTGCTGCGATGCTGACGGGTCAGCGGTGAAGTCTCGACCGGGAAGTCGCGAACGAAAGTCGGCGCGTAGAGCTTGTCGCCATACGCGTGTTCCCATAGTTCTTCGACCAGTTTCCCGTGACCGTAGCCCTTGTCCGAAGGAATTTCCAGACCTACCCGATCGGCGAGCGCGAGCAATTCCTCGACAGTGGTTTCCGGAGTGACCTCGACACCGATCGACTCAGACAGCGAGGGATACATCTCGACGGTGGTCCACTCGCCTCCGAGATCATATTCAGTGCCGTCGGCAAGCGTCACCAGAAGGGTGCCGAATGCCTCGCGCGCGACTTCCTGGATCAATTCCCGGGTCATCGTCGCCGAGTCGTCATAGGTGCCGTAGGCCTCGTAGGTTTCCAGCATCGCGAACTCGGGCGAATGGGTGGAGTCGGCGCCTTCGTTGCGGAAGTTCCGGTTGATCTCGAAGACCTTCTCCAGCCCGCCGACCACGCACCGCTTGAGGAACAGCTCCGGCGCGATGCGCAGGAAGAGATCCATGTCCAGCGCATTGGAATGGGTGACGAAGGGGCGCGCGGCAGCGCCACCGTGGATGGTCTGCAGCATCGGGGTCTCGACCTCGAGGAAGCCGCGGCGCTCGAGCGCGTTGCGCAGCGCACGGACCACGTTCACACGGGTACGGGCCATTTCCCTGGCCTCCGGGCGCACGATCAGGTCGACATAGCGCTGACGGACGCGCGACTCCTCGTTCATCTCCTTGTGCGCCACCGGCAGCGGGCGCAGCGACTTGGCCGCCATCGACCAGGAATCGGCCATCACGCTCAATTCGCCGGTACGCGAGGAGATGACCTCGCCGTGCACGAACACGAAGTCACCGAGGTCGACATCGGCCTTCCACGCCGCCAGCGCGTCGGCGCCGACACCGTTGAGGCTGATCATCGCCTGCAGCTTGGTGCCGTCGCCTTCCTGCAGCGTGGCGAAGCACAGCTTGCCGGTATTACGGACGAAAATGACGCGCCCCGCGATACCGGCCTGCAGGCCGGTCTGAGTGTCGGCTTCCAGATCCGGGTAGGCGGCACGGATTTCGGCCAGGGTGTGGGTGCGTGGCACCACCACCGGATAGGCCTCACCACCCTCGGTGAGCAGCCGTTCGCGCTTGTCCCGGCGAATCCGCATCTGCTCGGGAACATCGATGTCCACAGCGGAAGTGGCGGCGCGGCCGGGTGCGGCGGGGTTAGGAGTGCTCACGTTCGACAACATTAGCGGCACCCCGAAATGGATTTACTCCCGCCCACAAAGAACGAGAGGCAAACCCCGGCCCACACCGACCATTCCCCTGCGAGATGCAATCAACGTCACATAACTGAAACACACACAGCCCGTGACGACCTCTGATTCGCCTCGTGGACAACTGAACTCGCGGACGTCGACCCCCTACAGCGAAGCCAGCGCGTCGACCTCACGGGCGAAATGCGGGACGCCGACGCCCACGGTCAACAACCCCGCCGACTTCAACGCCTGGTATCCACCGATCACATCGGTGGCCCGGTGCAACCCCAGCTCCTGCAACGCGGCCGCCGCCAAACTCGACGTGTACCCCTCCGAGCAGAAGACGACCCATTCCACGTCGTGATCAACGGCGAGGGACAACCGGGCCGACGAGGTCGGATCCAACCGCCATTCCAGGACATTTCGCTCGATCACCAGCGCGCCGGGCAGCGAACCTTCGCGCACCCGCTGGGCGGCCGGCCGGATGTCGACCAGAATCGCGCCACGCTCGAGCGCGGCGGCCACGTCGTACACATACACCCGGTGCAATCGCGCGCGAGCGTTCTCGAGCATCTGATCAATCGTCAAACGGCTCATCACAGATCACCTTCGGGCTGGTCGGTGAGGACGGTTTTGGTTCGGCGCAACGTTCCGTGGCCGGTCACTTCGTAATACGACATCGCCGACAGCGGCGGGGAATAGGCATGCACGCTCAAGGTGGGATCGAGCGGACCGACGGATTCGGCGGCGGCGGGCGCGCGCACCACGTCGTGCACCCAGCCGATCGGGAACGACGCCTGATCACCCGCGGCGAGCGTGCGCCTGCGTAACTCCGTGCCATTCCAGCGGTATTCCGAAAGGGCGCCACTCAGCACGGTCAGGGCGCCGAGCGAACCGGCGTGATCGTGCAAATCGGTGAATTTGCCCGGCGTCCAGCTGATCAGCCAGACATCGACCTCGTCGTCGTGCGAGAGGCGGGTCGCCCAGCGCTCGTCGGCCGGCCAGATACCGTCGGCGGGCAGGAGGTGGTCGTAGCGACCGGAGAGGACGTCTTCGGCGCCTTCGTCGGTGAGTCGCAGCAGGTCAGCGGGCCGCAACCGGGTCGGCAACGCCGAGGCGATCGCCCGGTCGAGCGGGGGCGTCGCGGAGTACTCGTCGCGCGCGGACGGAAGGGAAAGGACAGAAGAACGCATGAGCGCATCTCCAGGAGGTGAGAAAACGGTCGAGGGAAAACGTCAGCCTCGAACGGTCGAGGCAGATTAGCCTCGACAACACTCCTGGGTGCTCACACGGAAGATCACGAGCGCTAGTTTAGCAGACACTACTTTTTGTTGCGCTCGTAGACATGGCGCAGGCCGATGAGCGTGAGATGCGGGACGTGCTGGTCGATGGTTTCCGACTCCGGCACGATCAGCGGTGCGCCCGCCCCCGTCGCGACGACGGTGACATCGGTGCCCGCGAACGCGTCGAATTCGTCGCGGATGCGGTCGACCAGCCCGTCGACCAGCCCGGCGAACCCGAAGATCGCGCCGGACTGAATGCATTCCATGCTGTTCTTGCCCACCACCGAACGCGGCCGTGCCAGCTCGACGCGACGCATCGCACTGCGTTCCACCAGCGCCTCGGCCGAGATCTCCACCCCGGGCGCGATCACGCCGCCGAGGAATTCCCCCTTGGCCGAGACCAGGTCGACGCAGATCGCAGTGCCGAAATCGACGACGATCGCGGGCCCGCCGAAACTACGGAACGCGGCAAGGCAGTTGACGATGCGGTCGGCGCCGACTTCCTTCGGGTTGTCGACCAGTAACGGAATGCCTGTTCGCACACCGGGTTCCACCAGCACATGCGGCACATGGGACCAATAGCGCGCCAGCATGGCGCGCAGTTCGCGCAGCACCGGCGGCACGGTCGACAACGCCGAGACACCGGCAATCTGATCGAGATCGTCGCCGACCAGACCGCGCACCTGCATGGCGAACTCGTCCGCGGTGATCAGCGGATTGGTGTGAATCCGCCAGTGCCGCACCAGTGTCGCGTGGTCGCCACTACCGGAGAACAGGCCGAGCTCGATTCCGGTGTTGCGGACGTCGATCGTCAGCAGCATGGTCCTGGGTCCCCCGCCCGGCTCAGACGAACGACAGCGAGCGCGGCGAGGTGAGGCCGGAGCCCTCCGGTGCGTGCGCGGGGTCGCTGCCCAGCTCCACCGGACGGTTGTGGTCGTCGACGAAGACCACCTTCGGGTCGTACTCGCGGACCTCGGCCTCGTCCATCTGGCCGTAGGCGATGAGGATGACCAGGTCACCGGGGTGCACGAGGTGGGCGGCGGCACCGTTGATGCCGATCACGCCCGAACCGCGCTCGCCGGCGATCACATAGGTCTCGAGGCGGGCGCCGTTGTCGATGTCGACGATGCAGACCTGCTCACCCTCGAGCAGATCGGCGGCGTCGAGCAGATCCTGGTCGACGGTCACCGACCCGACATAGTGCAGGTCGGCATGGGTCACGGTGGCACGGTGGATCTTCGACTTCATCATGGTGCGCAACATCGTCGTCGCCTTTCAGTGCGCCTGCGAGGCAGGGAGGGAGTTCGCGTCGGGATGCCCGTCGATCTGGGCGCCGAGTACTACGGGAGCGTTGTCGATCAGGCGGGTGTCGCCGACTCTGGCGGCGACCAGCAGGCGGGCGTTGCCCGCGGTGGGGGCCGGACCCAGGTTGGCATCGCGCAGTTCGAGGTAGTCGACATCGAGGCCCTCGACCGCGTCGAGAACCGAGCGAGCGGTCTGGACAACCGCCTCCGCGCCGAGGCCGGCGGCGTGACGACCTGCGGCGAGCGCGGCCGACAGCGCCAGCGCCGACTCGCGCTGGGTGGCGTCGAGGAAGCGGTTGCGCGAGGACAGGGCGAGGCCGTCGGGCTCGCGAACCGTCGGATAGGCCACGATCTTCGCGTCCATGTTCAGGTCGCGCACCATCTGCCGGATCAGCGTGAGCTGCTGGTAGTCCTTCTCACCGAAATACGCCTCGGAGGCGTGGGTGATGTTGAGCAGCTTCGCGACGACGGTGAGCATGCCCGCGAAATGCGTCGGCCTGCTGCCGCCTTCGAGCTCGGCGCCGAGTGGACCCGGCTGGACCGTGGAACGCATGCCGTCCGGGTACATATCGGAAACCGTCGGCGCGAAAACCAGGTCGACGCCCTCGGTGCGGAGAAGTTCGAGGTCGGCGTCGAGAGTGCGCGGGTAGGCGTCGAGGTCTTCGTTCGCGCCGAACTGCAGCGGGTTGACGAAGATCGAGACGATCACGACCTGGTTGTTGAGCTTGGCCTGACGGATCAGCGCGAGGTGCCCCTCGTGCAGCGCGCCCATCGTCGGCACGAAACCGACCGTGCGACCGGCGCCGCGCAGGGCCTTGGCGACCGTGTCGAGCACCTCGGGGTTGTGGTGCACGGTGAGCACGCCCGCCTTGAAAGCGCCGGTCGCGCGAGCGCCACCCTGGTGGTGATGCACTTCTCGGGGTTCCATCAGTGGCCTTCCTTGGCGAGGAGCTCCAGCAGTGCCGGATCGGTGTGGGCGAGTTGGGCCGTGCGCAACGAGTTGGCTCGGTAGGCCTCGGCCAAGCGGTCGTCGACCTGCTCGAGCGCGGCGAGATGGGCGGCGACGGCGTCGACATCACCGCGGGCGACCGGACCGGTGAGTGCGGCCTGGCCGCGACGCAAAGCGTTGTCGAGTGCGGCCGAGGCGAGCGGGGCGAGCAGCCGTTCGGGGAGGCCGCCGGGCTGATCGTCGACCAGCGGCTGGCCGAGCAGACCGGGGCCGGAGAGGGATTCGCGCAGGGCCGCGACGGCGTCGACGATCACCGTGACCAGGTGATTGCTACCGTGGGCGAGGGCCGCGTGATAGAGCGAACGCTGATCCTCCTCGACGCGAACCGGTTCGCCACCCATCTCGATCACCAGCGCCTGCGCGATGGCGTACCCGACCTCGTCGGCGGCGGTGACGCCGAAACAGGCATTGGCGAGCCGGGCGATGTCCTCGTCGTGGCCGGTGAAGGTCATGGCCGGGTGGATCGCGAGGCCGAGCGCACCCTGCTTCGTCAGCGGTTCGAGAATCGCGACGCCGTTCGCGCCGGAGGTGTGCACGACGATGGTGCCGGGGCGGACCACGTTCGCACCGGCGAGGCCGCGGACCAGCCCGGCCAGTTCGGCGTCGGGCACGGCGAGCAGGAGCAGTTCACTGCGCTGGGCGATCTGTTCGATCGGCAGCACCTGGGCTTCGGGCAGCCGGGTACGGGCGCGGTGCACCGAGGCGTCGGAGATCGCGGCGACACCGAAGACCACGTGGCCGGCTCGCTCGAGCGCTACGCCGAGTGCGGAACCCACTCGTCCCGCCGAGACGATTCCTACCGTCAGTCGTGCGGGCGCTGGATCCATTCGTGCGGGCACGGAGTCGCCACTCGTGTTTGCGCCATCAGGGTTGACACTTCTCGAGGTCAACGTTGTCCTCTCGATTTGCGTTCCAGTCCCGCGGTGCGGGTACCAGACGTTCGCTTCGAGAATAGAGGGAGTTACTCGAGGACCGCCACACGCCCCCACCGTGATCTAGCGCTCACCTGGTCCACCACTCCGCGTATTCAGGCCGGACCCAGGTGCGTGGTGACAGGGGGACGCGGCCGAGGGTTTGCCGGTGGGCGAGCCGGCTGTTGTCGGTGTTGCGACCAGCTAGGTACGCGGAGAGGCGGAGCCGGTGGACTCCGATTCGAGGTTGGCCATGATGTCTGCCACCGACAGCCGGGCGGTGCCCTCGGTTTCGGCGCGGCGGCGCCGACGAGAGCTGGTGCCCACCGAGGGAGCCTTCTCGGGGCGGGTGGCCGGGGGCTGGGCGGGCTCCGGGGTGGGCTCGGCCGTCGCTACAGGTGCCGGGACAGGTTCGGCCGCGGCGACCGGTGCCGGAGTCGGTTCGGCCGCCGCCGGGGTGGGCTCGGGGGCAGCGGCCGAGTTGCCGTTGGTGGTGGGCTCGGCCGGCAGGACCGTCTCCGTCACCTGGCGGGTGTTCGGCGAGGACAGGCGCGGCGGCGGCGTCTTTCCCGATGACGTGGTCGGTGCGGCGGGCTGCGCGGGGGCGGTCGACTGCTGGGTTTCGGCGTACTCGTCGAGCTGCACCGCCGAGGTCTCGGCGGTGACCGGGTCGTCGTACGGGTCGGCGAAATTGGCCGAAACCGGTTGCATGAAGACAGGTTTCAGTGCGCTGGGCGGTTGCTGCCACGGGCCGAACCAGGCGGCGGTGGCATCCTCGGGGCTAACGTCGAAATCGTGGTCGGGCTCGTCGAAGGCATTGAAGCCACCGGCGGGCAGCGCGTCGATCCGCACGGCATCGGCCTGCAGCGCAGGTTGCTCGTCGAGCAGGGCGCCGTCGAAGAGAACCTGCAGATTCTGGCGCAGCAGGGTCAGCTCGGCGCGCAGCGCGGCGATTTCGGAGGAGTCGGCGCCGACTTCGGCGCGCACCCGCGCCTCGACACCCATCTCGTACTCACGGCGCGCGTTGATCTCACGCTCGAGCTGCAACTCGTACACCGTCTGCAGATCGCGCACCTTCGCCTTGTCGACGGCCGCGTCCTTGCGGTAGCGGGTAGCCGCGAGCGCGCCGATCACCGCGGCCCACAGGGCTGCTACCAGGCCGATCCGCACGTATTGGACGTTTTCGCTGAAGATCAGGAAAACACTGGCGGTCAGACCGAGCAGGATGAGGAAACCGACGAAGAATTTTCCCGCGTCGTCCCGCCGTCGTCGGGGCGCCGTGCTGCGGGAGGGTGAAACCATGAGGGCCAGGGTAGCCGGAATCGGCTGGTCGGCCCACCAAAGGCTACGGAGATTCCATTCGCAAGTTGCTATGTAGTAGCGGGATCGTCGGTCGGGTCCTCGGGTGCCCGGCAGCAATACTCCAGCCACAAAGCCGCAGCAACCAGGGCCGAACCGGCCAGCAGGCCGACCACCGCACCCGGCGAATCCGTAGCGGCGGCGGTGACGGTCCCGCGCTGTGGGAAAACCCACAGCAGGAAACCCAGCCACACACCCGCGGCCAGCGAACCCACCTGCAACGACGCCTTCGCCAGCGCCACACCCCTGGCCACGTTGATCGGATGCATCTGGCCCGATCCGTCGCCGATCTGCTCATCGGCGATCTTGGCCTTGATCGCGAAGCCGAGCGCCGCCTCGATCGCGGCGACCGGCAGCAGCGAGGCGCCCGCGGCCACCGAGATCGACGGGAAGCTGGAATAGGCGAACCGGGTGGCGACCCAGGCGACCGCGGCGGCCACCACCACATTCAGCGCGAGGTCGAGTACCCGGGTGGGTTTCAGCACGAGCCGGCGCTTTCCTCGCATAGCACCAGGTCGGTACGGACCACGCCGTCTTTCTCGGACTGGTCGAGTCCGGCGAGCAGCTCGGCGATCGGGCGCGCGGCCCCGTCGACGACAAGGTGCGCGGACGGTTCGACAGCCAGCCACGGGATGAGGACGAAGGCCCGGTTGTGGGCCTGCGGGTGCGGCAGGATCAGCGTCGGATCGGTGTCGCGGGCGATCGCCGTACCGGTGCTGTCGGCGCACTGGACCACATCGACATCGAGGGTGCGCGCACCCCAGCGAACCTCGCGCACGCGGCCCGCCGCCTGCTCGAGCTCCTGACCGAAACGCAGCCAGGCGTAATCGTCGAAGGCCGGATCTTCCGCTGTGACAACAGCATTGAGGTAATCGTCTTGGTCGACGCCACCCCACGGCGCGGTCGTGTAGACCGGCGACACCGCCACGACCCGCTCCCCCAGCGCGTCGAGCACGCTGCGCAGATGCGCGAGCCGATCGCCCAGATTCGAGCCGATCGAGAGCACCGCGCGAGTCATCGGCGCGGCTCCGGGGCCTGCGTGCGATACCGGATGGCCACCACGCGCACGTCTTCGAAGGTGTGCGGGATCGGCGCCGACGGCTTGTGCACGACCACCTCCACCGCCTCGATCCGCGGGTCGGCCATCACGTCGTCGGCGATCTCGGAGACCACTGTTTCGATCAGATCGCGCGGCGGACCGGTCACGATGCGCACGGCACGCTCGGCGAGCGCGCCGTAGTCGACGGTGTCGGCGAGGTCGTCGGACGCGGCGGCCGCGGCGAAATCGACCCATACCGTCAGATCGACGACGAATTCCTGGCCGTCACGACGCTCGAAATCGAACACTCCGTGCCTGCCGAAAGCACGCAGACCGCGCAGCTCGATCCGCGACGAGGCGGGTCTGCCCGCGGGCGGCGGCAGCAAGGGCAAGTTCATCGGACAGCTCCTCGGAGGGTGACTCGGACGCCTGCGGCAGTTCGGGTAGCGAGGACGTTCACGGCGTGCGCCCAGCGACCGATCGAGCGTCGGCTGCTCGACGCCAGGCATCGACGACGGCGATGGCGTCCAGGGAAGCCCGGACATCGTGCACGCGCACGCCCCAGGCGCCGTGGGTGGCCGCGAGGGCCGACAGGGTGGCGGTGGCGGTTTCGCGGCCGTCGGGCGGGCGTGGGCCGGCTTCGTCGGCCAGGAGGGCGCCGAGGAAACGCTTGCGTGAGGCGCCGATCAAGATCGGGAAACCGCCTGCCACCAGTTCCGGGAGAGCGGCCAGGAGTTCCCAGTTGTGCTCGGCGTTCTTGGCGAAACCGAGGCCGGGGTCGAGGATCAGCCGGTCCGGGGTGACCCCCGCGGCGACAGCCAGGTCGACCTGGGCGCAGAGTTCGGCGTTCACCTCGGCGACCACGTCGTCGTAGTGATCGGCGGGGCCGGTATGGCGGTAGTCGGCGCCCGCCCGCCAGTGCATGAGGATCCACGGCACGCCCGCTTCGGCGACGACTTTCACCATGTTCGGGTCGGCACGGCCGCCGGAGACGTCGTTCACCACCGAGACACCCGCCTCCAGCGCGGCCTCGGCGACCTCGGCGCGCATGGTGTCGACACTGGTCGGCACCCCGGCGGCGACCAGTCCGCGGATCACCGGAGCGACCCTGGCGGCCTCGGCGGCCGGGTCGACCCGGTCGGCGCCCGGCCTGGTGGATTCACCACCCACGTCGACGATGTCGGCGCCCGCTTCGTACAGCTCCACACCGTGCGCGATCGCGAGTTCGGGATCGAGGTAGCGACCACCGTCGGAGAAAGAATCAGCGGTCACGTTGACCACACCCATGACCACGCAGGAGCGGTGGTCACGGGCGGTCACCAGTGGCTGGCTCATTTGCGCAGGATCAGGTCCAGCGCCTCGGCTCGCGAGGCGGAGTCGGTTTGCAGCTGGCCGCGCACCGCCGAGGTGGTGGTGCTGGCGCCGGGCTTACGGATTCCCCTCATGGCCATGCACAGGTGCTCGGCCTCGACCACCACGATCGCGCCGCGCGGATCCAGTCGGCGCATCACCGCGTCGGCGATCTGGCTGGTCAGCCGCTCCTGCACCTGGGGGCGCTTGGCGTAGAGATCGACCACGCGCGCCAGCTTCGACAGCCCCGTCACCCGGCCGTGCGAGCCGGGGATGTAGCCGACGTGCGCGACGCCGTGGAACGAGACCAGGTGATGCTCACAGGTGGAGAACATCGGGATGTCACGAACCAGCACGAGTTCCTGGTGACCCTCGTCGAAGGTGGTCGCGAGCACCGCGTCGGGCTCGGTGTAGAGCCCGGCGAACATCTCCCGGTAAGCACGCGCCACCCGCGCGGGCGTGTCGAGCAGGCCGGGACGGTCGGGATCCTCACCGACCGCGAGCAGCAGCTCGCGCACCGCGTTCTCGGCGCGCTCCTGATCGAACGGCAAACCGGTCGCCAGCGCCGTCAGCACCGACGGACTGGTCGCACCCAGCTCACCTGCCGGATCGAGTTCCTGCTTGTTGGCCGACAACTTCTCCGCACCTCCGTGATATTTGCGGCTGGCGCCGCGGGTTCTCGGCCCTGTTCTCCGCTCAGTCCAGAGGCGGGCGGGCCGAGAACGAGAGCCGAAAGCCGGCGACCACCCGACATTCGACGGCCGAGCGTGATCCGAGAACCAGTGCCGAATGCCGGTACTTGTTCGGCATTCGACCTCCGAGCGTAGTTGGCCCCCGGTCAGTGGCGGCCGTTCGGCCCTTCCCACTCCTTGTTCTCCGGATCGGCGTCACGCACCGGCGGCTGCGGCTGGGCACCCCACGGCTGGAAACCATCGCTGGCGTGCCGCGGCTGCTGCTGCTCGGGCCTGCCCCAGGCACTGCCCTGGTCCTGCGGCGGTTGGGGCTGCTGCTGCGGCTGCTGCTGCTGCGGCTGCTGCTCGTCGCGCGGCGGCCAACCCGGAGCCGACCAGCCGGCCGGTGCGCCGTAATCGGGCCGCGAACCGTGCGTGCCCGACTGCCGGGGGAACGCCTGGGTCGGCGCGGCGGGCAACGGGTAACCGGCGGCGGGCGGTGCGGGCTGGCCGTAGGGCTGACCCGGGTAGCCGTTGGGCTCCACCGGCGGTGCACCGTTGGGCACCGGCACCGGCGCGGGCTGCACCGGCGGCCACGGCTCGCCGCGCTCGACGGCCAGCTCGCCCGGCGTCTTCACCGGCGGCTTGTCCGACGGGTGCCGGTCACCGAAATCGTTGAACGCGGTGATCCGCGGACGCTTCTCCACACCGGCCAGGATCGTCTCGAGATCCTTGCGGTGCAGCGTCTCGCGCTCGAGCAGCGCGGTGGCCAAGGCGTCGAGCTGCTCGCGGTATTCGCTGAGGATCGACCATGCCTCGGTGTGTGCGGCCTCGATGAGGTTGCGCACCTCCTCGTCGATCTCGCGGGCGACCTCGTGCGAGTAGTCGGCCTGCACGCCCATCGAGCGGCCGAGGAACGGGTCGCCCTGCTCCTGGCCGTAGCGCACGGCGCCGAGGCGGGCACTCATGCCGTATTCGGTGACCATCCCGCGGGCGATCTTGGTGGCCTGGTCGATATCGGAGGACGCGCCGGTGGTGGGCTCGTGGAACACCAGTTCCTCGGCGGCGCGGCCACCCATCGCGAAGACCAGCCGGGAGATCATCTCCGAGCGGGTCATCAGGCCCTTGTCGTCCTCGGGCACCGTCATGGCGTGCCCGCCGGTGCGGCCGCGGGCCAGGATGGTGACCTTGTAGACGGGCTCGATATCGGGCATCGCCCACGCCGCCAGGGTGTGACCGCCCTCGTGGTAGGCGGTGATCTTCTTCTCGTGCTCGCTGATGATGCGGCTCTTGCGGCGCGGGCCACCGATCACGCGGTCGACCGATTCCTCGAGCGATTCGCCGGTGATGACCGAACCGTTCTCGCGGGCGGTGAGCAGCGCGGCCTCGTTGATCACGTTGGCCAGATCGGCGCCGGACATGCCGACGGTGCGCTTGGCCAGACCCTCGAGGTCGGCTTCCTGCGAGATCGGCTTGCCCGCCGAGTGCACCCGCAGGATCGCGCGGCGACCGGCCAGGTCGGGGTTGCCGACCGGGATCTGCCGGTCGAATCGGCCGGGGCGCAGCAGCGCGGGGTCGAGGATATCGGGACGGTTGGTGGCCGCGATCAGGATGATGTTGGAGCGATCGCCGAAGCCGTCCATCTCGACCAGCAGCTGGTTGAGGGTCTGCTCGCGCTCGTCGTGACCGCCGCCGAGGCCCGCACCGCGCTGGCGGCCGACCGCGTCGATCTCGTCGACGAAGATGATGCACGGGCTGTTCTGCTTGGCCTGCTCGAACAGGTCACGCACGCGGGAGGCGCCGACACCGACGAACATCTCGACGAAGTCCGAACCGGAGATGGTGAAGAACGGCACCCCGGCCTCGCCCGCGACCGCGCGGGCCAGCAGCGTCTTACCGGTTCCCGGCGGCCCGTAGAGCAGCACGCCCTTGGGGATCTTCGCGCCGAGCGCCTGGTAGCGGGCCGGATTCTGGAGGAAGTCCTTGATCTCGTAGAGCTCTTCGACGGCCTCGTCGGCACCGGCCACGTCCTGGAACGTGGTCTTGGGCATGTCCTTGGTCAGCAGTTTGGCCTTGGACTTACCGAAGCCCATCATTCCGCCACGGCCACCGCCCTGCATGCGCGACATCACGAAGATGAACAGGCCGACCAGCAGCACCATCGGCACGATGAACAGCAGCAGCTGCGACAGCCAGCTCTCCTGCTTGACCACGGTGTCGTACGGGGCGCCGGACTTCTGCACGGCGTCGAGGACCTGCGCGGAGTTCTCCCCACCACTGGGGTACTTGGCGACGATCTTGGCGTTGTTGCTCGTGGCTTCGTTGCCGTTGTTCAGTTCGATGCGGAGCTGCTGCTCCTTGTCATCGATCTGCACGTTCTTGACGTTCGCTTTGTCCTCGAGCTGGGCCAGCGCAACGGAAGTGTCGACACTCTCCCAACCGCGCGTGTCATCGCTGAGAAAGCTGAACAGCCAGATCATGAGCATGATGCCCGAGATGATCGCCAAGGTGCGAAACACTGTCTTGCGGTTCATAGAGCGTCGGCCGGACGGCCCAGTCCTTTCCGGTTATTACTCCGGGTGTGCTTGCGAAGCGTCGAGATCGGCGGGTTTCGGATGCGGACATGCCACGTTACCGCGTACGGTCTAGTTCGATACATCGCGCAGTTCGGCTGCTGGTGCAGTTGCACTGGTAAACGGCCGGAGAACGCAAGAGGTTCCCGAACGCTCCGACCGGGTTGTGGCAAGTGGCCACAATCATGTCATGCCCGCCTTATCGTGGGCGACGACACAACTACAGCGCAGGGGGTATAGACATCGTCGAGCTACGAACACCCACAGCGATTCTGCGCCACGGCGGTGGACGGCTCGTCGTCCTCCGGCCGGGTACCGACGGCGAACGTGTTCTCGACGTTCCCATTGCCGACCTGCTCAAGGTGCGCCTCAATCGGCGCGCCGACGAAGCGGTGGTGATCGAGATCTATCTGCGCTATCCCACGGCGGTCCTCACCGGCGTTCCCGCCGACCGCACTCCCCTTCCGGTGCTCATCGCCGAGCACGACGTGCCTGCCGCCCTCGGCATCGTCGACCGGATCAACGACCAGATCATGGTGACCCAGCGCATCGACGTGGCCGCGCCGGATCTCACCCCGCCCGCTCCCGAGTGGGGCAAGTCGGGTCCCACCCGCGCCGATGTCGAGCGCGCCGTGCGCCGGATGGCGCCGCGCAAGGACGCGCGTTCGGCCGTCACCGCGCTGAACCGGTATGTCACGCCCGACGAATACGTCTTGGAAACGGCCATCGCCGTTGCCGCCCCGCCTGCGGGATCGGGCATCGGCCTGCTCGCCGCGACCACTTCCCGCGTGCTGTTCATCTCCATCGGCAGCGGCGAGCGCTATGCCTTCGAATTGGCGGTGGCCGCGATTCTCGGCGCCCGCACCGTCGAAGGCGCGCGCTCGGCGCCCGGCGAGGTGGATACGCGCCACGGCGGATCGGGCATCGATATCAACGACGGCAATCGCACGCTGCATTTCGCGGGCGTGGATCGCGCCGACACCGAACGGGTCACCTGCGCGGTGAATTTCGCCATCCGCAGGCAGGCTGCCGACGGCGCCGCCGGTCCCGCCGACCCCGGTGTCAACCAGCTCTACGCGGAATGGGAATTACTCGTCGAGCGGCATTCGCTCGGCATGGTCGACGACACGCAATTCCAGCGCTACGGCCGCGGTATCCTGCGCAGCCTGTAGTGCCGGTGGCCGGACCGAATGCTCAATTCGGTTCGGCCGCTTCGGTTTCCGCCTTCTGCTCCGGTTCGTTGAGTTCGATCCGCCGCCACGGGCTGGTGGGCCGGGTCCATAGTCGCACCAGTTCCATCCGGCGGTCGACGCCGCCGTTCTTCAGTTCGGCGAGGTCCTCGGTGGCCTGCCAGTAGGTCCAGCCGGTGAGGTAGGCGTCGCCGAACTGGCGCCAGTTGCGGTAGCGGCGCTGCGCGGGCACCAGCGCGCGCATGCAGTATTCCCACGCCACGTCGGCGTCGATGTAGCCCGCGGTGAACGCCATGCGGGCCACCGCGACGACGCGGGCCAGATCCCAGGCGTGGATGTCGTTGGGTAACGGGCGCGAGAGATGGTCGGTGAAGCCGATCTTGATGGCCTGGGCCCAGATGTCGTAGTCGCGCACCAGCGCCTCGGGATTGTCCATCCCCCGAAACGAACCGACCTGCCGCAGGAACGCGCGCTGCTTGTCGGCCCGCTCACCGAAACGGTCGCGCTCGCTGGCGTTGACCGAGGCCATCACCAGCGGATGCACCAGCGAATACAACGGCGCGTGCATGCCTTCGAGCAGCTGTTCCATCGAGGCGCGGGCTTCGGTGCCGTCGGTGATGCCCCAGGCGCCGGTGAGCGTGTCGATGGCGAGTTCGCGGCGGTCGCCGAGCGGGTGTTCACGCTCGGGGCCGAGCAACATCGCGTCGTGGAAAGCGTCCCAGCGGGTGGAGTAGAAGGCGCCGAGGGCGAGCGCGCGCAGTTCGTCGTCGCTCACCCCCGCACCCGACCAGTGATCTTCTTCGCGCTCGTCCAGTTCCGGGTAGGGAAAAGTGGTCAGCGCTGGTACTCCCCTGGCAGGCATGCGGCCGAGTCTAGTGCCGTGACCGCGATCACGGGTGGCGTGCGAATCTCACGTGCATCACGAGATTTTCAGATCCCCTTATTCTTCGCCTGTCGTGTCATGCCTCACAGGTCTATGGTTCTGTCATGTGTAGAAATATCACCGTCTTGCGTGGTCTGGAGCCTGCCGCCACCGAGCAGGAGATCTACGCTGCCGCCTTGCAATATGTGCGCAAAGTCGGCGGCATCTCCGGCCTGAGTAGCGCCACGAAGCCCGCGGTCGACAAGGCTGTCGCGGCCATCGCCGCGGCTACCACGGCACTGCTGGCCGAACTCCCCGATCGCCGGGTCCCGCCGCCCACCGAGCCACCGCTGCGCCGGATTGCGGCGCGCGAGAACGAGGCCAGCGAAGCACCGTAGGAATCAGCTCGATCCAGAACTGCAACGTGTTCTAATTGTCTGAGCAGGCACGCCACTTCCTCTTGGCCGCGCCGCGATAGTCGGTGAACCGAATTCAGCAGACGCACGAGGAGAACGACCAGTGAGCGAACTCGACAAAGACGTCGCGGTGATCGAAGTACACAATCCGGCCACGGGCGACCTCGTCGGCACCGTACCGGTCACCACACCGGACGACGTGGCGGCCGCGGTCCGCGAACTGCGCCTCTACCAGCCAGAATGGGAAGCGATCGGGCCGTCCGGGCGCAAGCAGTGGCTGCTGAAGATGCAGGACTGGCTGATCGACAACACCGAGCACCTGGCCGCGGTGCTGCAATCCGAGACCGCCAAGCCGCGCGTCGACGCGATCATCGATCCGGCGTTCGCGGTCGACATTCTCGGCTACTACGCGCGCCGGGCGGGCAAGTTCCTCGCCGACGAGCACCCGTCGCCGCACAGCCCGCTCGCGCGGGTGAAGTCGCTGACTGTGGCCTACCGCCCCTATCCCGTGGTCGGAGTGATCACGCCGTGGAACTTCCCGCTCGCGATGCCCGCGATCGACGTGTTCCCCGCGCTGGCGGCCGGCGCCGCGGTGATCCTCAAGCCGTCGGAGGTGACGCCCCTGTCCGCGGTGGAGCTGGCCCGCGGCTGGGCCGAGATCGGTGCGCCGCCGGTGTTCAAGGTGGTCACCGGCGCGGGCGCGACCGGCGCGGCGGTGGTCGAGAACGCCGATTACATCCAGTTCACCGGTTCCACCGCGACCGGTCGCAAGATCGCGGCCACCTGCGCGGAGCGGATGGTGCCCTACAGCCTCGAGCTCGGCGGCAAGGACCCGGCGATCGTGCTCGCCGACGCGGACCTGGACCGCGCCGCGCACGGCATCGCCTTCGGCGGCATGTTCAACGCCGGGCAGGTGTGCATCTCGGTCGAGCGGGTCTACGTGGAAGCGCCTGCCTACGACGAGTTCGTCACCAAGCTCACCGCCGCGGTCGCCGCCCTGCGTCAGGGCGCCGACGATCGCGAGTCGAAGAACGACGTCGGCGCGCTCGCCAACGAGAATCAGGTGCTGATCGTGCAGCGCCACGTCGACGAGGCGGTGGCGGCGGGCGCCCGGGTGACCACCGGCGGCAAACGCACCGGCGTCGGCACCTTCTTCGAGCCGACTGTGCTCGTGGATGTGGACCATTCGATGTCGTGCGTCGCCGAGGAGACCTTCGGCCCGACGCTGCCGGTGATGAAGGTGGCCGACGAGGCCGAGGCCATCCGGATGGCCAACGACTCGATCTACGGGCTTTCGGCGTCGGTGTGGACCGGCGACAAGGCGCGCGGCGAACGCGTGGCCAGGCAGCTGAACACAGGCGCGGTGAACATCAACGACGTGTTCTCGAACCTGTTCAATCCCGCGATGCCGATGGGCGGCTGGGGTCTGTCCGGCGTCGGCGCACGCTGGGGCGGTGCGTCGGGGCTGCGGAAATACTGTCGCGCGCAGGCGATGACGAAGCCGAAGCTGCCGACCATGGGCAAGGAATTGTTCTGGTACCCCTACGACATGAACAAGCTGGTCGTCGCGGTCGCGGCGATGCGGGCGGCCGGTGCGCGCGGGATGCGCCGAATCGACCTGCCCGCGGTGCTGCGTCTCAAGAAGAGCAAGTAGTCGATTCCGGCTGCGACACCTGTTGGTGCGCAGCCGGATTCGCCGCTTCGAAACTTGTTTGTGACTAACATCACTTCGACGAAGTTGCTGGTCACGGTCGCCGTGGTCAGCGGCACCTTTCGGCGCGCACGACAGCGGCGCGGTGCGGCCCACATCGGAGCAGGTGATGTGAACAGCGACGCATTTTCGCTGGTCAGCCGCCCAGATATGACGTCGATCCACTCGGTGGCAGATCGCCACGAACAATAGACAATCCGATGGTGCAGCTCACCATGTCAGGCCATATGCTGTGCGATACCAACCTGGTGACTGTTTTGATCCACTTCCGCGAACTTCCTTGCCCGTTTTGGCTGGATTTTCCCGACCGATTCTGATAGCAAGGTGCTATGGACCCGCATTTGCGCGATCTGCGGTATTTCGTCGCCGTCGCTGAGGAACTGCATTTCACGAACGCCGCCCAGCGGCTGCATATCGCTCAGCCGACGTTGTCACGCCAGATCCGCCAGCTCGAACGCCAGCTCGACGTGGTCCTGTTCGACCGCAACCAGCGCAGTGTCGCCCTCACCGTCGCCGGTAAGGAACTGCTCGAAGGCGCACGCAAGATCCTCGAGCTGTGGGAGGTGACCAACGTGTCCCTCCAGGAAGCAGGCGAGGTGCTGCGCGTCGGAATCCAGTCCGCGCTCGGCCGGGGTCTGCTCAACGACCTCGAGAGCGCGAGCGGTCACCGCCTCGCCCTGCACGCCGCGTCGTGGAACGACCCCTCCAGTGGCCTGGCCGGTCGACAGGCCGACCTGTCGCTGGTCTGGCTGCCGCTGCCCGACCCCAACCGTTATCGCTGGCAGGTGCTGCGCACCGAGCCGCGCTGGGTGCTGCTGCCGGAGTCGCATCCGCTGGCCGAGCAGGACAGCATCGAATTCGCCGATCTGCTCGACGAGCCCTTCGTCGCCCTGCCCACCGAGGCGGGCGCGGTCCGCGACTTCTGGCTCGGCAACGATGCCCGTGGCGGCAAGGCGGCCAAGATCGGCGCCGAGGCGGCCACCCCCGAGGACAAGCTCGAGGCCGTGAGCCTCGGCCTCGGCGTGTGCCTGCTGGCCGAGAACAACGTGCCGATGTACCGCTGGCCCGGGCTCACCGCGCGTCCGGTCGCCGGCCTCACCCCGTGTGAGCTGGCGGTGGCATGGCGGGCCGACGACACGCGCCCGACCATTCTGGAATTCGCCGGTCGCGCCGTCGACGGTGGTTTCTCCGAGCCGACACCGCAGCCGCAGCCGATCGCGGTCTAGTTCGACAGTTCCAGTTGGGCGGCGAGACCGAGCAAGGTGGACTCGCTGCCCGGCGGACCGACCAGCTGCGCGGCCAACGGGGTGTGTGCTTCGGGATGGGTGCCCATCGGTAGTGACGCCGCGGGCCAGCCGAGCAGATTCCACAGTCCGGTGAACGGCGCGTAGCGCGCCGAGGACACGACATTCGCGGCCCACCCGCGCCCGCTCCACTGCCTGGCCTTGGGCGGTGGCGCGGCGAGCGTCGGGGTGATCACCACATCGAAGTCCTCGAAGAATTCGAGCAGCCTGGCTTCGGTCCGGTCGATCTGGCTGGGGCGGACCAGGCCGAGTCGCCGGATCACCCGGCCGATCGCCAGGTGACGTTTGGTGCGTTGCTGGAGCAGTTCGGGGTTCTCGAGTGTGTCGGCGTCGGCCAGGCCCGCGCTCGGCCAGCGCAGCAGCATCAGCAGCGCCGTGTCGCCGTAGGGCAGTTCCACCGGTTGCACCTCGTGCCCGGCCACTGCCGCGCGCGCACCCGCGGTGCGCGCCGCCGCCGTCCAATGCCGATCCATCCGGACCAGACGCGACGGCGGAGCCACGGCCAGTCCGATGCGTAGTCGCTGCGGCTTGCGTAGTTCGGCCAGGTCGGAACGGCCTGCCAGCACCGACAGCGCCAGCGCCGCGTCCGACACCGTGGTCGCGAGGACGCCGTTCTCGGCCAGTCCCGCCCAGGAATCGGCGCCGATCTGCGCGGGCACCACGTGTCTACCCGGCTTGATCCCGAAGACCCCGCATGCCGCGGCGGGCACCCGGATCGAGCCGAGACCGTCGTTGCCGTGCGCGATCGGCACGAGTCCGGCGGCCACCGCCGCGGCAGCACCACCCGAGGATCCACCCGTCGACCGGCCGACATCACGCGGATTGCGGGTGACGCACCCCGCGGAGTCGGTACTGGCCCACAAACCGAGCTCGGGCATCGCGGTCAACCCCACAACGATCGCGCCTGCGGCGCGCAGCCTGGCCACGACCGGGTGATCGACGCTCGCCGGTTCGGCGGAGGTGGCCGCCGAACCGGCCCGGGTCGGTTCGCCCGCCACCGCGATGTTCTGTTTCACCGCCACCGGCACGCCGGCCAGCGGCAGCTCGTCGAGGTCTTGCCGGGCGGCCAGTTCCCGCGCTTCGGCCCTGGCCCGCTCGGCTCGCACCACCGTGAAGGCGTTGATCTTGCGATTCTCCGAACCGATGCGGGCGAGCGCGTCGGCGGTGACGTCGGCGGGCGTGATGGTGCCCGCACGGACCCGGGCGGCCAGTGCCGCGGCGGGGCCGCCGATGGGGTATTCGTCGGCAGGAGGGCGAGACGAGTCCATCGTCACCTCAGCGTCCGTTACGCCGTCGTCGTCGACGGACTCCCATGCTACCGCTGTGAGGTCTTCGTTCATCTGCGGATTCGCCCCCGTCGCATGGTCGTCGAAATTCGGGTGATCAGCTCTAGAGGCGCAAGTTATCATTTCAAGTACAGCTCTCCGGCGATGGCGGTGGGTGTGGCGGAATGAATTTCGCACCGATCCGCGCGAACTCTTTAGGTCGGTTGATGAGCGATAACACCGGAAGCGGGGAACAACCCGACGCAACGGCCGGTCGGGCCACGAATGTGCGCGTCGACATGGTCGAGGCGTTCGCCGCCGCGTGGGGCGCGGTCGACGAACGCCCGCCCGACATCGCCGAGTTCCTCCCCGACGCGGCCACCCTGCGCGCGCAGGCGCTGCACGAGCTGATCCGGGTCGACCTGCGCCATCGCTGGCTGCACCACGCAGGCACCGGCATCGACCGCAAGCGGCTGGTCAACTACTGCGCCGAGTTCCCCGAACTCGACGTTGCCACGCTGCCCGCCGGGCTGGTGTTCGAGGAATTCGTCATCCGCAGGCACAGCGGCGAACGTGTCGACCCGCGCGAGTGCCTGCGCGAGTACCCGGAGCAGGCGGCCAGTCTGCGCGGCCTGCTCAACACCGAGGAACTCGACCAGAGCACCCACCGGACCGACGATCCCGACGCGACGATGAACCAAACGGCGGACTCGACTCGTAGTACCCAGATGACCCGCCCGCAGCTCGACCTCACCGCGACCGCCACCTCGGCCGCGACGTCGTCGACGGACGCACTCTCGAATCCCGGCGCGTTCGAGCCGCTCGACCGCATCGAGATCGGCCAGCGCATCGGCGATTTCGAGCTGCTCACCGGGCTCGGTTCCGGTGCTTTCGCGCGTGTCTTCCTGGCCAGGCAGACGTCGATGCAGCGTCTGGTCGCGGTGAAGATCTCCGCCGACCGCGGCACCGAGCCGCAGACGCTGGCCCAGCTCGACCACGACTACATCGTGCGCGTGTTCGACCAGCAACTGATGGACACCGACTCGGCGCCCTCGGGTTCGCGGCGTCTGCGCCTGCTCTACATGCAGTTCCTGCCCGGCGGGACCCTGCTCGGTCTGCTGCGCTGGGTCCGCGCGACCCCACCCGCCGAACGCAGCGGCAAACTGCTGCTCGACGCCGTGGACGCCGCCATGGAGGAGAAGGGCGAGATCCGCCCGACCGATTCGAGCGTGCGCGCCGAGATCGCCGCCCTGAGCTGGCCGGAAACAGTGGCCTGGCTGGGCAGGCGGCTGGCCGAGGCGCTCGACTACGCGTCCTCGCACGGTGTGCTGCACCGTGATGTGAAACCGGCGAATGTGCTGCTCACCGCCGAGGGCGTCCCGAAGCTCGCCGACTTCAACATCAGCTTCAGCCGCACCGTCGAGGGCACCAGCCCGGTGGCCTACTTCGGCGGTTCGCTGGCCTACATGTCGCCCGAACAGCTGGAGGCCTGTCACCCCGGCCTCAGCCGCACCGCCGCCGACCTCGACACCCGCAGCGATATCTACTCCCTCGGCG
This sequence comes from Nocardia sp. NPDC055050, assembly GCF_053608345.1. NCBI lineage: Bacteria > Bacillati > Actinomycetota > Actinomycetes > Mycobacteriales > Nocardiaceae > Nocardia > Nocardia sp. NPDC055050. The sequence continues at coordinate 77,485 of NZ_JBSGVG010000020.1, read as the reverse complement.
TGGTCCTGTGGGAACTGCTCACCGGTGCGAAGCCGTTCGACGACGACACCGCCGCGGCCGAGGGCCGGGGCGACGAAACCACCCTCGAGGCCATGCTCGAGCGACGGACCGGCGGCGTCGATCCCGCCGCGCTCGACCGGGTTCCGGCGAACTGCCCCGCTGCCCTGCGCCGGGTGCTGCTGACCTGCCTCGACCCGGACAGGTCGGGTCGCTGGGCCGAAGGCGCGGTGCTGGCCAAGCAGTTCGATCTGTGTCTGGACGCCCGGGCCCGTGACCTCGTCGACCCGCCGCCGAACAGCTGGCGGATGGTGTGGCGCAAGTGGCCGCTGCTGGTGATGATCTTGGCGATCGGCATCCCCAACGCCCTCGCCTCCTGGTACAACATCCAGCACAACCAGAATCTGGTGGTGAGTCGGCTCAGCGAGTCGGCCCAGCAATCGTTCGTCGTGATCACGGCGGGCGTGAACGTGGTCTTCTTCCCGCTGGGGGCCGCGGTGCTCATCTACCTCGCCCGTTTCGTGCTCTCCGTGCCGCGCGGCCTTCGCCATGGCCGCCGTTACGACCCACAGATTCTGCGCCGCACCAGACACGACACCTTGCGCATCGGCGACCGGGTGGTGATCGTGGTGTTCTCGCTGTGGGCGATCTCCGGACTCACCTTCCCGATCGCGCTGCAATTGGCCGCCGGCGATGTCCCCGGCCACGCCGTGGTCCATTTCCTCGCATCCCTGCTGGTCTGCGGGGCGATCGCCGTCGCCTACCCGTTCTTCCTCGTGACGTTCTACCTGGTCCGCTGCATCTACCCGATCTTCCTTCGCCACGGCGAGATCAGCACCGACGACAGCACCTGGCTGCGCGAGCTGAGCCGCCGCTGCACCTGGTACCTCGCGGTGGCCGCCTCGGTCCCCCTCCTCGCCGTCGCGGGCGTCACCTTCCTCCCGCCCGGTGATATCCCGGCCGTGATCGTCGCCGTCCGGGTGCTCTGCGTCGGCGGCATCGTCGCCTTCATCGGCTCCTACCTGCTCTTCCGCGCGCTCGAAGCCGATCTGAAAGCCCTGGAACGCGTCGTCAGCTGACGATCTCCGGCGTGGATGAACCTCCGTGCGGGTCCGCGCGTATGACCCGTCGTGAGCTCGACTGTCATCACCGAGGCGACCCGCCCCTCGCTCGACCGCACCGCCACCATGCACTCCACCGATCGCCGCGGGCTCGACCGGTTCGAGGTGGGCGACCGCGTCGGCGACTTCGAGCTGCTGACCGAGCTCGGCGTGGGCGCGTTCGCCCGGGTCTTCCTCGCCAGGCAACGGTCGATGCAACGTCTGGTCGCGGTGAAGATCTCCGCCGACAGCGGCACTGAGCCGCAAACCCTGGCCCAGCTCGACCATGACTACATCGTGCGCGTGTTCGATCAGCTCGTCCTCGATCCACCCGGCGACGGGTCGCCCCGGCTGCGCCTGCTGTACATGCAGTTCCTGCCCGGCGGCACCCTGCTCGGCCTGCTGCGCTGGGTCCGCGCGACCCCGCCTGCCGAACGCGACGGTCGGCTCCTGCTCGACGCGATCGACGCGGCGATGACGGAGAAGGGCGAGATCCGGCCGGCGGATTCGAGCGTGCGGCACGAGATCGCCCACCTCAGCTGGCCCGACACCGTGGCCTGGCTGGGTCGGCGCCTGGCCGCGGCACTGGATCACGCGGCCGATCGGGGTGTGCTGCACCGTGATGTGAAGCCGGCGAATGTCCTGCTCACGGCCGAGGGCGTGCCGAAGCTCGCCGATTTCAACATCAGCTTCAGCGAGACCGCGGGCACCAGCCCGCTCTCGTATTTCGGCGGGTCGCTGGCGTACATGTCACCCGAGCAGCTCGAGGCCAGCCATCCCGGCTACGACCGCAGCGCCGCCGACCTCGAAGCACGCTCCGATCTCTTCTCACTGGGTGTGCTGCTGTGGGAACTGCTCACCGGCACCAAGCCGTTCGACGACACCGGCGCCGACGACCCCGACTGCGGCGATCGAACCAGACTCGAAGCGATGCTCTCCGCACGCAGCACGGGCGTCGGTCATTCCGCGCTGCAGCAACTCCCGCCGGACTGTCCGCCCGCACTTCGCCGGGTGCTGCTGCGTTGCCTCGAGCCGGACCGAAACGACCGCTGGCCCGACGGCACCGTCCTCGCCGAACAGTTCGACCTCTGCCTGGACCCGCGCGGCAGAGACCTGGTCGACCCGCCTGCCCGTTCCTACCGAATTCGCTTGCGGCCCTTCATGGTTGCGCTGATGACGCTGGCGATCGCGGTACCCAACGCGCTCGCCGTGAAATACAAGACCTGGCAGAACTCCGGCCTGCTGGTGCAGCGGCTCGAGCCCGCCGCTCGCGAGGCGGTGCACATCGTCTCGGTGGTCACCAACGTGATGTCCTTCGCGCTCGGCGCGGTGATCCTGGTCTATTTGTCCCGCCACGCGATCCTGGTTCCACGCGCGTTACGGGCCGGGCGACGCGTGGGTACCGCGACGTTGGGCCTGGCAAGCAGGCAATCGCTGTACCTGGGTGACCGGGCGGTTGTCGTCGCCGTGTTGTTCTGGGTCACCGCGGCCGCGATCCTGCCCGCCACGGTGAAGGTGAGCACCGGTGAGCTGGAGACGCGCACCACGGTGCAATTTCTGACGTCGAACGCCATCGGTTGCGCCGTGGCGGCGACCTACGCGTTCTTCCTCATCACCTTCTACATGGTCCGCTGCGCCTACCCGGCCTTCCTGCAGCAAGGCCACCGGTTCCACACCGACGCCGCGGCGCTGCGCGGACTCCTGCGGCGCTGCGGCTGGTATCTGGCGGTCGCCGCGTCCATCCCGCTGATCGCGATGGTCGCCATTACCTTGCTGCCCACCGAGGACCTGCTGCCGACCATGGTCTCGCTGCGTGTGGTCTACCTCGGCAGCGTCGTGACCTTCCTCGGCTCGTACGCGCTGTTCCGCGCGATCGACGCCGATATCCGGGCCTTGATCAGAGTCGTCGATCCCCAACCCCGACCGCCCCGACCTCGAGGAGGGGCCGCCGACGCAGTCGGCGGTTCGCGCCCGTCCCGCCGATCAGGTGCCGTTGCGTAGGCGACGAAGGAGCAAGCAGCGGTACCTGATCGGCGGGACCGCCGGAGGCGCGAACTCGAGCGCGCCAGCGCTCCAAGATTACGAGTACACCGCCGGGTTGAGGGTGCCGATGTAGGGGAGGTCGCGGTAGCGCTCGGCGTAGTCGAGGCCGTAGCCGACGACGAATTCGTTGGGGATGTCGAAGCCCACGTGCGCGACGTCGACGGGGGTGCGCAGCGCGTCGGGCTTGCGGAGCAGGGTGACTACTTCCAGCGAGGCCGGGTTGCGGGTGGACAGGTTGCGCTTGAGCCAGGACAGGGTCAGGCCCGAGTCGATGATGTCCTCGACGATCAGGACGTTACGGCCCGCGATGTCCTTGTCCAGGTCCTTCATGATGCGCACCACGCCCGAGGACGAGGTGGACGAACCGTAGGACGACACGGCCATGAATTCGAGCTGAGTGGGGATCGACAGCGCCCTGGCGAAGTCGGTCATGAAGAAGATCGCGCCCTTGAGGACGCAGATCAGCAGGAGGTCACCTTCGGGGGAATCGGGCGGGTATCGCTTGGCGACGAGCTCGGCCAGTTCCTCGATCTTGGCTTTGATCTCGTCTTCGGTGATCAGCACCGATGCGATGTCGTCTCCGTACACGGAAGTGGGTGTCCCTTCGTGGCATCAAATGCGCGGCTGTGCTCGCACCGCCAGCGTGCCATGTTCGCGCGTCACGACCAACCTGTGGTCCCTCGAGCCGCCCGCCACCGCCACCCCGCCCTGTCCGTGCCAATTACTCACCAGCTCGTCGATCGCCTGTAAATGGGCGTTCATGAGCCCGCTCACGCCCTCATCCGCAAGCCAGGCGCGCACCGCCCTGCGACGCAACGCGGGCGGGGCAGTGGCCAGGATCTCGATCGACAGCGTGGGTCGATCGGTGTCGTCGCGGCCACCGGACCCGGATCGATCGTCGAGATCGGGACGGCGCGCCACGGCGCCATCGGGACGTGCGCTCGCGCGGTGCGAACGCGCATTCCGCAGCAACTCGGCCGCGTAGGCATCGAGCACGGCGCCGTCCGCACGCAACTGCTCGGCCGTGCGGACGAGTGCCTGCGCGACTCCACCGCCGAGGACGTCCTCGAGCAGTGGCAAGACTTCGTTGCGCACCCGCACGCGGGTGTACCTGAGGTCGACGTTGTGCGGATCGTCCCACGGTTCGATCCCCAGATCGGTGCACATCCGCACCGTCTGAGCCCTCCGCACACCCAGCAACGGCCGCCCCCACGGCGCATTCCACGCCACCATCCCCTGAATGGACCGCCCGCCCGAGCCGCGCGCCAACCCGAGCAGCACCGTTTCGGCCTGATCATCGAGCGTGTGTCCGAGCAACACCGGCCGCCCGTCCCGTACCGACTCCAACGCCGCGTACCGAGCCGCCCGAGCCGCCGCCTCCACACCCCCCGCACGCCCGACCTCGACGGGCACGACCATCGCCCCCACACACCCGAGCCCCATCGCTTGCTCGACCGCCCGATCGGCCACCGCCGCTGACCCCTCCTGCAACCGATGGTCGACGACCACCGCGGTCACCGCACCCGCCTCGACAACGGCGGCGGCAACCAAGGCCAGCGAATCCGCCCCGCCGGACAACCCCACAACCACCGGCCCCCGCCCACCGTGCGCGGCCACCCACTCGCGCACACCCCGCCGCACCGCGAGCACCGCCGCTGTCTCCGGCAGGCGCATCGGACGAGGCGATGTCATCGGCCACACCGAACAATCGCCTCTCGAACATCGGACGGCAGCCGCGATCCACGAGCAGGCTGCGCGGCCCTGCTCGGCGGTCGACCGTCCGCGTAAGTCACGTGTGCAGGTTACCGAGACCTATCCCAGCACCCGGCGAATCCACCGTTCCGGATCGTCGACCTCGTCCAGCAACGGCAGCGTGTCGGCGTTCGTCCACACCGTGTTGAATTCCGCGACCCCCACCCGCTCGACCACCGCGTCCACGAACTTCTTGCCCCGTACGTATTGCGCGACCTTCGCGTCCACGCCGAGCAAGGCCCGCAGCAGCCGCTGGATCGGATTGGACGGCTTCTGTCGACGTCGATCGAACGCGGCCCTGATATCGGCGACGGTCGGCACCACAGCGGGCCCGGCGGCGTCCATCACATGATCGGCATGCCCTTCGAGCAGCGTGCCGAGCATCAACAGTCGATCCAGTGCCTCGCGCTGCGGCGGCGCCTGGGCCGCACGCAACAGTCCGACCACCCCTCGACTGTTCGGATCGTCGGTGTTGTCGCCGTTGCGCCGCGACCGCACCTCGCCCAGTAATCGGGTGAGCATCTCGCTCATCGGTTCCTCGCCGACCTCGCTCAAGATGTCCACGTTGGTGCGCATGTACCCGGCCAGCCAGGGCGCCGACGAGAACTGCACCCGGTGCGTCACCTCGTGCAGGCACACCCAGAGCCGGAAGTCGCTCGGATCGACGCCGAGCGCACGCTCGACGCCGAGGATATTGGGCGCGACCAGCAGCAAGGTGCCGTCCTCGCCGGTGAACGGGTCGTACTGCCCGAGAATCGCGGTCGACAGGAACGCCAGCATGGTCCCCGCCTGGACACCCGCGGGTTTCCCGACGAACTTGCCACCGTCGGCGGATTCGATGCCGGTGAGCACAGCCATCGAATCGGCGGCCGCGGAGATCCACCCCGGCCGGTCGACGATCCGCGCCTCGGGAACCGGCCGGTCGTCGAGCAGCCCACTGACCTCACGCACCGGCAGTTCGGCCAGTATCGAGGCAGACGCCAGCTCGGCGACGACCTGTTCGGCCGTCTGCCGGGACACGCGCGGCCCGGAGGGAGCGAGCACCGCCCCGGTTCGCGCGGCCAGCCGCCAGTCCACAGCTCCGCTGAACCCGGAACTCTTGCGCTCGGTCTTGTCGGTCATAGTCACCCGTTCTCTACGAGCATCCACAGTTGCGCAGGGCACCCGCCACCGCGTCGAGCGCCGGCCTGCTCTGCTCCGGCAATCGGTCGTTCGACATGAGTGCGAAGGTGAGTACCCGCCCGTCGCGGTCGAGTACATATCCGACCAACGCGCTGGCCACGCTCAGAGTTCCGGTCTTGGCGCGCACCCACCCCGCACCCTGCCGGTTCTGTGTGACGAAGCGCGGCGCGAGTGTGCCGGTGCCGCCCGCGACGGGCAGGTAGTCCAGCATCGGCGCGAGAGCCGCTGCGCGCGGGTCGTTTTCGGGCCTGGCCTGTGTTCCGGCCGGTACCAATGCGGCGTTGCCGGTCGGTTCCGCCGCGGTCGCGATGATCGAATCGAGCAGCTTCGGGGTCACCCGGTCGTCGACGGAGAGCCCACTGTTGTCGGCCAGATGCAGTCCGGCGATATCGAATCCGGCCGTCGACAGGGCGGCCGTGGTGGCGGCGACCGCACCGGCAAAGGAGGCCGGCTGGCCCGACGCCACCGCCAGCTCACGTCCGATGGTCTCGGCCAGCACATTGTCGGAGTGAATCATCATGTCGTGCAAGCGAACCCGCAGCGGGGCCGATTCGACCTTCGCGATCTGAGCGCCGGTCTGCGCGGCCGGTCCCACTCGCACCGCGGCGGGATCGATACCCAGCTCGGCGGCGAGCGCTCGTCCGGCGTCCAGCGCGGGATTCGCGGTGCGCGGGGAATAGTCGGCCGAGGGGTCGAACCGGCCACCGTCGAGCATGATCGGCTCGATCGGGGCGATCGACCCTTCCGGGATGTCGATCGGGTCCCAGCCCGAGGCCATGGTCGGCCCCGAGTAGGCGGACGTGTCGACCACGATCGCGTTCGCCTGGCGGCCCGCGGCCCGCACCTGCGCGGCCAGATCCGCGATCCGGGCGCCGTCGGTGTAGTAGCCGCCCGCTGCCCGCGTGGTGAGCGTGGGGTCCCCGCCCGCCACCAGCACCAGCTCGCCGGGCGCACCGGCGAGCACCTTGGTGGTCACCCGCTGATCATCGGGCAAGGTCAGCAATGCGGCCGCGACCAGCATGATCTTGGCCGTCGACGACGGGATCATCGCCTTGGCCGGCTCCTGACTCCACAGCACCGTCCCGCTGCCCGGATCGGTCACCTGACCCGCGAACGCACCGAGATCAGGGTTGCCGACCACCGCGGCGAGCGCCGCGGCGATGCCCGCCACCGTGGGCGCGGGCGCGTCCGATCGGGCCGGAGCCACCTCGGGAAACACCTGACCCGTGTCCGGCGGCGGCGCCACGGTGAGTCCGCCGTGGCGGAATTCCGGCGTCCACGGCTGCGCGATCGCCGCGAAACCGCCCGCGATCACCAGTAGCGCGACGACCACTGCCGACAACCAGATCCAGCGGGACCTCCGGCGCCCCTGCACCGGTGATCCCGGATTGCCGCCTGCATCGACCACGACAGTGTCTCCCTCAACGCCGACCGACACGCCTCGACTGCGCGACTACAGCCGCCTGCCGCACCGGTGTACCAGCACACCACACTATCCTCGTTGCGCAACGGTTCCCCAGAACGATCTGGCGATTCGGCACAGACCAGCACTCGAACGAGCAAGGAGATGGCGTGGAGTTCGACGTCACCATCGAGATTCCCAAGGGTTCTCGGAACAAGTACGAGGTCGATCACGAGAGCGGTCGGGTCAAGCTCGACCGGTACCTGTACACCTCCATGGGCTACCCGGCCGACTACGGCTTCATCGAGAACACCCTCGGCGAGGACGGCGACCCGCTCGACGCGCTGGTGCTGCTGCCCGAGTCGGTGTTCCCCGGCGTGATCGTCGAGGCCCGCCCGGTGGGCGTGTACCGCATGACCGACGAGGCCGGTGGCGACGACAAGGTGCTGTGTGTCCCCGCGGGCGACCCGCGCTGGGATCACATCCAGGACCTGGGCGACGTCTCGGAGTTCGAACTGTCGGCGATCAAGCACTTCTTCGAGCGCTACAAGGATCTCGAGCCGGGCAAGTACGTCGAGGGTTCGGAGTGGCTCGGCCGCGCCGAGGCCGAGAAGATCATCGACGAGTCCTTCACTCGGCTGAAGGAATCCGGCCACTGAGCCGATAGACCTGCGAAAAACGGGAAGTCCGAAGAGTTTTCGGACTTCCCGTTTCGGTGTCAGTACCAGATGTAGAGATCCCAGCCGTCCCAGCTCTCCGTGCACTCCCAGTAATACCCGCCGGTGTACGGATCTTCCCCGGCCGCGCGGCACTGATAGAGCTCGTAGTAGGTGCCGTAATACGTTCCGTACGGCGCCGCGGCGGCACTGCCCGCACCGACCGCCGACACCCCGGCGACGGTCGCGACGGCCAGCAGGGCGGCGGCGACGGTGGATTTGATGCGCATATTGATTCTCCTGACGCGGACAACTTCGACTTCTCGAAGTTATTGCGGCGCAGAGGTTTGAACAGCCAACCCTAGAGGTTGGTTCGCTCTCCCCTTGGTCGATTCACCTACCCCACCCCAAGGTTGGTAGCGCAGGCACCACCTTCGATTCGGGTGTGCGCGGCATGGGCACGGCGCCCGCTCGTTCCTAGGCTCGAATCATGCAGCTCAACACCACTTTTTCGAGCAAGTCACGGCGTGCCTTCGCGGCCGGAACCGGCCTGCTCGCACTACTCACCGTCACCGCGTGCGGGCCCGAGAACAGCGCCACGGCGGCGCAACCGGGTCGGCCGGAGATCCGGCAGGCGCTCGAATCGGTGGTGCAGGCCGGATTCCCCGGCGCCCAGGCCGTGATCACCACCGCGGCCGGCGAACAGACCGTCACCGCGGGGGTCGGTGATATCGAGACGGGCGCACCGATTCCCGACGGGGCGTATGTCCGAATCGGCAGCAACACCAAGAGTTTCGTCGCGACCGTGGTCATGCAGTTGGTCGCCGAGGGGAAGGTCGAACTCGATGGTCCCGTCGAGCGGTACCTACCGGGCGTCGTGCAGGGCAGTGGCAACGATGGCAACCGCATCACCGTGCGCCAACTGCTCCAGCACACCAGCGGGCTACCGGACTATCTGGCCGGCGGCGATCCCAGCCTGCGTGCCGACCCAGGCACGCAGCAGATCGAGCCAGACCCGGAAGTCATCCGCCTGCGCCACTTTTCGCCCAGCGAGCTGGTCCGCATCGCGATGACGATGCCGCCGCGGCACGAACCCGGCGCCCGCTCGGTCTACACCAACACCAACTACATCCTGCTCGGCATGCTGATCGAGCAGGTCACCGGCCGCCCCGCCGCCACGGAGATCACCACCAGGATCATCGAGCCACTCGGCTTGCGCGACACCTACTTTCCCGCACCCGGCGACATCGGCCTGCGCACACCACACCCGCGCGGCTATCAGGACATCGACGGCGCACGTGTCGATTTCACCGACTTCGATCCCTCATGGGGCGATACCGCGGGTGCGATGATCGCCACCGGCTCGGATCTGAACCGCTTCTTCCTCGCACTGCTGGACGGTAAGTTGCTGCCCGCCGCACAGCTGGAACAGATGCGGCAGACGGTGCAGTTCGACCGAATGCCTTCGGCCGGTTACGGATTAGGCCTGGTCGTGCAGACCACCTCGTGTGGCAAGACGACCGTCGCCCACGGTGGCAGCATCCCCGGTTTCGATACCCGCACCGGGGTCACAGCCGACGGCGTCGCGGTGACCATCACCGTGAACGAGCTGCCGCACAACAAGGACCAGGCAGAGGTTGTCGAGCGGGCCTTCGACACCGTGGTCTGTGCCTCATGAAACGCGCGATCCTGGCCGTCGCAGTCGCCGCGACGGCCGCCGGATTGCTGACCGCCACAACGGCATCGGCCGATATCGACCCGCTCGATCGTTTTCGCCATCAGTCGCTGACCTGGCAGTCCTGCGATGATCCGCGTCTCGATCCGGCGGGAGCCCAGTGCGCGCAGGTAAGGGTGCCGGTGGATTACTCGGCGCCACAGGCGGAAACGATGACCGTGGCCATCTCGCGGCTGCCCGCTACGGACCCGGCGAAACGTCGCGGCGTGCTGCTGTCCAATCCGGGAGGCCCCGGCGCTCCCGGTCTCGACTTCATGATCGACGTGCGCGAGGCGATGAGCTCCGAGGTCCGTGACCGCTACGACCTGATCGGCATGGATCCGCGCGGAATCGGCCGCTCCACCCCGGTGAACTGCCGCTGGCAGCACGGATTCGGGCTGGAATCCGCCGGTCTCGACGGCGTCGGTTTCGCCGAAAGCGTCGCCCAGCATGCCGAACTCGCCGCGCTGTGCGCGACGAACGAGGGACCTCGGCTGCACCACATCACCACACGCAACACCGCCCGCGATATGGACGTCATCCGTGCCGCCCTCGGCGAGGAACGAATCAGCTACTTCGGCACCTCCTACGGCACCTACCTCGGCGCGGTCTTCGCCCAGCTGTTCCCCGAGCGCAGCGACCGGTTCGTCCTCGACAGTGCCGTCGACCCCGAGCACTACGGATCGGTCGGGATGATCCGTGCCATGGGCCCGGTCAACGAGGCGGCATTCGACCGATGGGCCGATTGGGTGGCCGCCCACGACGGCGAGTTCCGTTTCGGCGCGGACCGTTCCGCGGTCAGGTCGACCGTGCAGACCATGGTCCGCCGCGCGAACGACCGGCCGATCCGGATCGGCGAGTTCACCGTCGACGAACACAGCCTGCCGATGGTGCTCTACCGCGGGCTCGACGACCCACGCAACTATCCGCCGCTGGCACGCCAGATCCGGCAACTCGCCGATGCCGCCGACGGCATCGAGGTGCAGCCCGAACCCGAGCTTGCCGCCTCGCTCGCCTTCATGCTCACCGCGCGGCCACGCGACTACTCACCGGCGTTGGCCGTCCTGTGCGGCGATGTGGAAGTACCGCGCGATCCAGCCTGGTACTGGCGCAATATCGAGGCGAGCCGTGCCGATCAACCGCTGTTCGGCGCATTCGCGAACAACATCCCGCCGTGCGCGTTCTGGGCGCCCCCGGTCGAGCAGCCGACCGTGATCGGCAATGCGGTGCCGAGCCTGATCGTCCAGTCCACCGACGACACCCGCACCACCCACGCAGGCGCGCGGGTCATGCACCGGGCAATGACGGGGTCACGCATGGTGACCTTGGAAGATGTCGCGGTGCACTGGATCTACGGCAACTACCCGAACACCTGCGTCGACACGACCGTCAACGCCTATCTCCGCGACGGCACGCTGCCCGACACCGACCCGGTCTGTCAGGATGATCCGGGGCGCGCGTTCAGGTAGGCCAGTACGGCGAGGACCCGGCGGTGGCCCGATTCGTCGGCGGCGAGGCCGAGCTTGGCGAAGATGCTGCGAATGTGTTTGAGCACAGCGCCTTCGGTGACGACCAGGCGTGCCGCGATGGCGGAGTTGTCCTGTCCTTCGGCCATCAGCGCGAGCACTTCGCGTTCGCGGGCGGTCAGCGTGGACAGCGGATCGTCGACCTTGCGGCGCACCAGCAGCTGTGCGATAACTTCCGGGTCCATCGCGGTGCCACCGGCGGCGACGCGGTGCAGGGATTCGAGAAACCGGTCGACCTTGCCGACCCGTTCCTTGAGCAGGTACCCGACGCCACCGCCACCGTCACCGAGCAGTTCGGAGGCGTAACTGTCCTCCACATAGGACGACAGCACGAGCACCGGCAGCCCGGGGTGGACGGTCCTGGCACGCACCGCAGCGCGCAGGCCGTCGTCGGTGAAGGTCGGCGGGAGCCGCACATCCACCACCACGGCGTCCGGCCGGTCGGCGGTGACGACGGCGAGGAAATCGTCGGCATTGTCGACGGCGGCCACCACGTCGATCCCGGCCGTCTTCAACAGCAGGACGAGGCCTTCCCGCAGGAGGGCGTCGTCCTCGGCGATCACGACCCGCACGGCAACTCCACCCGCACCACAGTAGGCCCACCGGCGGGGCTGCTCAGCGTCATCTGCCCGTCGAGCGCCTCGGCCCTGCGCCGGATGCCGGCCAGACCACCCCCATCGGTCGCGCTCGCTCCACCCATACCGTCGTCGCGGATCTCGACGGTGAGCAGATCGGGCGGCCCACCCAGTTCTATCGACAGTGTGTCGGCACCGGAGTGTTTGGTCGCGTTGGTGATGGCCTCGGCGATCACGAAATAGGCGGCGGCTTCCACCGCCATCGGCCGCCGGGTGATGCCGTTGGATTCGAGCACGCACGGGATCGGACTGCGCGCGGCCAGCGCGGAGACGGCGCTGTTCAGGCCCCGATCCGAGAGCACCGGCGGGTAGACGCTGCGCACCACATCGCGCAGTTCGGCCAAGGCCGCCGAAGCCGTGTCCTGCGCTGTCCGCACCATCCGATCGGCGGCTTCGGGATCACGGTCGCGCCACTGCTCGGCCAGTCCGAGTTGCATGATCACCGCCGCGATTCTGGCTTGGGCGCCATCGTGCAGATCGCGTTCGATGCGGCGCAGTTCGGCACCGTGCGCGTCCAGCGCGGCGGCCCTGGTCACGGTCAGCTCGGCGACCCGATCGGCCAGCACGGCGTTCTCGTCCGGCGCGAGCAACGCCCCTGCCACTCGGGCCTGCGCGTTCGCCGCCTCGGGCGCGCGCAGTGCGAGGGCGCCGTAGACGATGCCGACCGCCACGCTCACCACGGCGGCGGTCCAAGAATCGATGACGATGCCGCCGCTGGACACCGTGCCGTCGGCCCGCGCACTCCAATAACTCGCGACGGCGAGATGCTGTACCGCGCTCAGCGGCAGTGCCACCGCCAGCGCGGCCAGTGGCAATCCGATGATCGCGTGCAGCACCAGCCAGGCCAGATCACGCCGATTCGCCGGATCGGCGGCCAGCGTCGAGAGCTGATGACGCAGGTCGCCGGTCAACGGCCGGTAGGCGGACACGATCGGCGTGCCGAGCAACCTGCCCGCCCTGCGCCGTTCGAGCCCCAGCAGCGGCCGGATCAACTTGACCGCCTCCGGCAGCGCGGGAATCCCGATCCCGATCAGGCTCGCGGCCGCCACGATCGCCAGCGCGACCACCGCGAACAGCGACGCCACCCCGGTCAGCCCGCCCACCAGCAGATAGCCGACAGCGGCGGGCAGACGACGTAACCGCCGCACTACACCACCGCTGCCGAATCGACTCACCCGATGATCATGCCGGGGGCGCACCCGCTCGGACTCGACCACCCTCGCCCCCGTCGCGCGGGTCCCCGGCTGACGCGGCGGACTGCGCGGCGGTGTCGACCAGCGCACCCACCCCTTCGGCGGCCTTGGCATCGCCGTCGGCTTGGATTCCCCCCGACATCCGCAGCGGAACTTCCTTCCAGAACAGCACCAGCAGCAGGGCGATCAACGCCACCGCGGAGGCGACGAGGAACACCGTCGACATCGAGTCGGCGAAGCCCACCTGGAAGGGCTTGGCGAGTTCGGGGTCGAGCTGCTGGATGATCGAGCTGTCCTGGAGGACCTTGCCCGCGGCCGACGTGTCGTGCGCCAGCAGGCCCTTGGCCAGCGCGGCATCCGCCGGGTTGGTGCTCTGCGCGCCCTCGATCACGGCCTGCTGGTAGGCGGGGTCCGCCGCCGACTGCTGCAATTCGGTGGTGATGTTCGGGGTGAGCAGCGAGAACAGGATCGACAGGAACACCGCGGCGCCGAGGGTGCCGCCGATCTGACGGAAGAACGTCGCCGACGCGGTCGAGACGCCCATGTCCTTGGGCGGCAGCGCGTTCTGCAAGGCCAGGGTCAGCGGCTGCATGAGATTGCCGAGGCCGAAGCCGGTGGCCGCCATGAACAGCATCGCCAGCCACAGCGGGCTGTCGGCGTCGAGCAGGTGCAGCAGGAACAACCCGAGCGTCAGCATGATCGCGCCGATTATCGGGAATGCCCGGTAGCGGCCGGTTTTCGAGATCAGCCGACCCGAGACGATCGAACCGGTCATCAGCCCGAGCACCATCGGCAGCATCTGCAGACCTGCCTCGGTCGGCCCGGCGCCGCGCACCACCTGCAGGTACTGCGGCAGCAGCAGCATGCCGCCGAACATCGCCGCACCGACGACGAAGGAGATCACCACGCCGAGCGCGAACGTCACATTGTCGAAGATCCGCAGCGGGATCAACGCCGCGTCTCCCATGAACTTCTCGACCACGACGAAGCCGGCCAGCCCGATCGCGCCGATCGCGTAACAGATCACCGAAGAGTTACTGCTCCAGCCCCATTCGCGACCCTGTTCGGCCACGATCAGCAGCGGAACCAATCCGACCGCGAGCACGATCGCACCCGCGAAGTCGATGCGATGGGTGGCGTGCGGCTTGCGCGGCAGGTGCAGCACCCGGGTCACCACCACCAGGGCGAGCAGCCCCAGCGGCACGTTCACCAGGAACACCCAGCGCCAGCCGGTGATGCCGAGAATGGTGTCCTGCCCGGCCAGCAGCCCGCCGAGGACGGGCCCGAGCACACTCGAAATGCCGAACACCGCAAGGAAATAGCCCTGGTAGCGGGCGCGTTCACGGGGTCCGATGATGTCGCCCATGATGGCCAGCGCCAGCGACATGAGTCCGCCCGCGCCCAGACCCTGGAACGCGCGGAACGCTGCCAGCTGATACATCGACGTGGCCAGCGTGCACAGCAGCGAACCGACGATGAACAGACCGATCGCGGCCAGGAAGAACGGCTTGCGGCCGAACATGTCCGAGAGCTTGCCGTAGAGCGGGGTGCTGATCGTCGCGGTGATCAGGTAGGCGGTGGTGGCCCAGGCCTGCAGCGAGTAGCCGTCGAGGTCGTCGGCGATGGTGCGGATGGACGTCGACACGATCGTCTGATCGAGCGAGGCCAGCAGCATGCCGAGCATCAGCCCGGACAGGATGGTCAGGATTTGGCGATGGGTGAAGCCTGCCGGTGATTCCACCGGGGCCGCGGTTGTCGTCACGAAACGTTCTCCGTAGTGCTCAGTGCGGGCGGCTGGGCCAGCAGGACCGGGCGGGCCGCGTCGTAGTCCTCGACGAACCGCGTCAGCAGCCCGGCGAAGAGCGCGCGATCGTCGGTGGACCAGTTCTCGGTGACGATGGCAATGGAATTCCGGCGCCGCGCCCGGATCCGGTCGGCGGTCTCGCGCCCGTAGTCGGTGGCCTCCAGCACGGTGGCTCGCCCGTCGTCGGGGTCGGCGGCGCGCACCACCAGGCCACGCTCCACCAGCTGCGCGACCTGCCTGCTCACCGTCGACGCGTCCGAATGCACCGCGTCGGCGAGCGCGCCCGAGCGCATCGGCCCGTCACACACCAACCGGAACAGCACCATGAACCCCGCCGGGTCGATCCCCGAGTGGTCCTTGATCTGGGCCATCGCCCGATCGCGCAGCCGGTGCAGCCGCACGAGCTGGATCGCGATCGCGTCGATCGCGGGCTCACTCTCACTCACACGTTTACCTTTACTTGCATCAATCAATTAGTTGTGTGATGCAAGTATGTAGGCAGAACGGTCGCCGTGGCAACCGTTTGAACTGCCTTTACTCGCCCTTGAACTCCGGCGCGCGCTTCTCGAAGACCGCCGCGATCGCCTCGGGCAGGTCCTTCGACGGCAGGAACGCCGCGTTCCACGTCGACACGTAACGCAGACCGTCGGCGATCGCCGGGCTGGTCCGCTGCTCGAGCACGTCCTTGATGCCCTGCACCACCAGCGGCGGGTTGCCCGCGATCTCGCGCGCCATCGCGTGCGCGGCGGCCAGCACGGCCTCCTGATCGGCGAACACCTCGTTCACCAGGCCCATCCGCTCGGCACGGGCCGCGTCGATGTCCTTGGCGGTGAAGGCCAGCTCCCGCAGATTGCCCTCGCCGATGATGCCGGGCAGGCGCTGCAGCGACCCGATGTCGGCGACGATCGCCACCTTCGCCTCACGCAGGCTGAACTTGGCATCCGCGCTGGCCAGACGAATATCGGCAGCGGCGATCAGGTCGAGACCACCGCCGATGCACCACCCGGACACCGCCGCGATCACCGGCTTGGTGCACTCGGCCAGCGCCGTCACCGAGGCCTGCATCCGGCGGACCTCCCTGAGGAACTCCGTACGCGGCCCCGCCTTCGCGTCGTCGGCCAGCACCGGAGCCAGCGTGCCCGCGGTCGCGGCCAGGTCGAGACCGAACGAGAAGTGCTTGCCCGCCCCGGTCACCACCACCGCCCGTACCTGCGGATCCGCGTCGAGCTCGGCGAAGACCTCGGGCAGCTCGCGCCAGAAGTCGGGACCCATCGCATTGCCCTTGCCCGGTCCGATCAACGTGACCTGGGCAACGTTGTCGGCGATCTCGACGGTAAAGGCCTTCCATTCACTCATGCCCTGATTATTGCCACCGCGCCAACATGCCGCCCACCCAGCCCCGCCCCCGACCCCTAGGGAGGGGCCGGACGCGCAGCGGCCGGGTTCGCGTTCGCCAGAACTCCAAGTAACACAGCATATTTCCCGCAATCGACCTACTCTGGATGACATGCGCAGGTCGTCATTGCCGCCGGTCGCATGCCGGGTCGCGGAAACTCTCATCGCCCGCGGGCACCACGGCGTCATCGTCTGCCCCGAGACGCCGGCTCCCACCGCGGCCGACGCCGCCCGCGCCATGGGCGCCCAGCCCACCGCGATCCTCACCGCCCAGGTCTTCCTCCTCGACGACGACCCCGTCCTGATCCTGGTGGCCGACCATCACCACGTGGACCTCGCCCGCACCGGCAAACGCCTCGAGGGCACCCTCACCCCCGCCCCCACCGCCCTGGCCGAACGCATCACCGGCCAGCCCGTCGACGGCACGGCCCCCCTCGGCCACCCCACCAACCTCCCCACCTGGGTGGACACCGCCCTCGCCGCCCACCCCGAAGTCTGGGCAGCGGGCGGCCACCCGAACACCGTGTTCCGCACCAACTTCCGCGAAATCATCCGTATCACCGCGGGTCTGCCGATTGATATCGACTGAATTCGGCTTCCCATCCCGACCGTGTGAGTTGGATCAAACGGACACAGCGACCGTGAGGACGCGCGCCGAACGGGCGTAAGTTGGGGGCGGTGGGCGATGTGCAACCTTCTGAGACCGGACTGGTCGTTCCCGATGATCTGAGCGGGATTACGGCTGAGCAGTATCGGGCCTCTATGCGGCACTATCCGGCCGGCGTCACGGTGGTGACGCTCGGAGCCGAGAGTGGACCGGTGGGGTTCACGGCCACCTCGTTCGCTTCCCTGTCGCTGGAACCGCCGCTGGTGTCGTTCAACATCGCGCACACCTCATCGAGCATCGACGCGTTGCGAGCCGCGGACTCGGTGGTGATCCATTTCCTGGGCGAACACCAACAACACCTGGCCCACCGCTTCTCTCGGACCGCCGCCGACCGCTTCACCGACCGCGCCCTCTGGACCACCCTCGACACCGGCGAACCGGTCCTGCACGGCACCCCCATCTGGCTGCGCACCACCCTCCACAAACTCATCGACCTCGGCGACCACACCCTCGCCGTAGGCCTGGTCACCCGAGTCCACGACCAAACCGAAGAGTCCCCCTCCGCAGCCCCGTTGCTCTACTACAACGGCAAATACCACCGCCCCACCGCCCTCGACACCTGATCAGAGCGTCTGTGTAGGCCGGTGACCCACCTGCCACAGCTAGGTTGGTCCGATGAGCGAGGAATACGACTGGTCGTGGTTGCGCGCCGGTGTTCCGAGAATCGACCTGGACACGTATTTGGCGATGCCGGAAGACCTCGCTCGGGTAATCGAGGTCAAAGACGGCCTGCTGGTGCATCGCGACTCACCTTCGCCGAATCACATCGCCAGCGCCGACGTGATCAAACAGTCCCTGCGGGAAGCGATCCGGAAACGCGCCACCGGGCAGCCCTGCCTGAAGGCCAGCGGCGAACTGGACATGCTGGTCTCGGAGGTTCCCTTCAACTTCCGCCGCCCCGACGCCATTGTGTACCGCTGCATCGAAGACCCCCGCGACAAGTGGAAAACCAAGCCGACAGCAGGCGACACCCTGCTGGTCGTCGAAGTGGTATCACCGGCGACGGTTACCGCCGATTGTGTGGATAAACGAGCGGAATACGCCCGCCTGGGAATCGAGCAGTACTGGATCGTCCGCATGGAGAACAACGACGGCCGCGTGAAGTCCATCGAGATCCTTCGTCTCAATACCGCAGGCGTCTACATCTCCACCGAAACCCGCTTCCGCGCGCACAATCCCCTCGCGATCGCCATCACTGATCCGCTCGACGTCACCATCACCTGGGACGCCCTCGACGCGGACCTCGACTGATGCCTGGCAGCCTCGGCATCTGATCGGCGCTATTCGCAGGCCACGCCGTCGCCGTCTCGGTCCAGGCCGGAGCGGTAGCCGGGATCGCCCGTGCGCAGCGGGGCTGCGCCGGCGGCTCTGGCAGCGGCGCAGTTCTTGTAGTAGGCGCTGGCGGGCGCGGGCGTTTCGGGCTCCGGGACGGCTGCCACCCGCGGGGCGGGGAGGTCGACGGTGGTGGTCGGCCCGGGGACGATGACCGGCGGTGGAGCCGGCGCCGCGATCGTGGTGGTGGGTGCAGTGGTGGTGGGTGCGATGGGTGCCGGCGGGAGATCGATCGTGGTGGTCGGGGCGGCGGACGTCGTGGTGGTCGGGGCGGCGGTGGTCGTCGACGGCTTGGCCGTGGTCGATGATGCGACGACGCGGGTGGTCGAGGTGGGTGATGTCCGCGCGGCCGGTGAGGGGTTGTCGTCACTGAGACCGGCGACGACCGAGAGACCGAGCACGCCGGCGACTCCGATCCCGGCCAGCAACGGCCAACGCCGCTTCTTTTCGGGTCGGCGGGGCGGACGAGCCCACGGGTCGGGCGGCTGAATCGGTCGAGTCACGGTGTCCCCTTTGATTGTCGGGCAATCTCGGGGGCTTCATCGCGACGGGTTCGACAGGCGTTACCCAGCTGGGAGGCAGTCCAAACCTGGAATTTCCGAGAAGCGGTCCGTCGGGTTCTCGGACGGATACCACTCGACGGAAAACGAATATCGGCCGCCGAGAGCAGGTCTCGACGGCCGACGTTCGGCGAATCTCGCCTGTGACGAGTTCAGCCGATCAGGCAGGGGGCGGCGCCTGCGGGGGAAGAGGCGCTGAGGGGACGGGTTTCGGGGGTCGGGTTCCAGTGCCCGTCGGTGGCGGCGTAATTCCAGGCGGGGCCTTGGCTGACCAGGGTGGCTACCGCACTGATCAAGCGGTCTACATCGGCGGCGGTGGTGCCGAGGCCGATGCTGGCTCGGAGGGCGGCGTCGAGGCCGAGGCTCGCGAGGAGGGGGTGCGCGCAGAAGCGGCCGTCGCGCACGCCGATGGCGTGTTCGGCGGAGAGGTACGCGGCGACTTTGCCAGGGGCGACATCGGCGATCGTGAAGGCGACGATGCCCACACAGTCGGGACTGTCGGACCAGATACTGACCAGGTCGACGCCGGGGATCGCGGACAGGCCGTCACGCAGCCGGTCGGCCAGAAAGCGCTCGTGCGCGACGAGTTCGGTGGGATCGATGGCGGCCAGCGCATCGCAGGCAGCGGCAATAGCGGCCGCGCCGAGGACGTTCGGCGAACCGGCTTCGTGCCGCTGCGGCGCGCACGCCCATTCGACCTCTGTCACACCGACATTGCGCACCGCACCACCACCGGCCAGGTAGGGCTCACCCTCGTCCAGCCAGTCGCGCCGGCCGACGAGCACACCCGAACCGAACGGCGCGTACAGCTTGTGCCCGGAGAAGGCGAGGTAGTCGATCCCGGTTTCGCGCAGGGAGATCCGGCGATGCGGAGCCAGCTGCGCGGCGTCGACGAGGATGCGCGCACCACAGAGGTGGGCGATGGTCGCGAGCCGTTCCAGCGGCAGCACCTCACCGGTGACGTTGGACGCGCCGGTCACCGCGAGCAGCGCGGCAGGCTTGCTGCACAGCTCGGCGACGACACGCTGAATCGTCTCCTCGACCGTGGCGGCGGCCCGCACGACGCGACGACCGTGCTTCGCCCACGGCAGGAAGTTGGCGTGGTGCTCGATATCGAGTACCACGGTCTCCCCCGGCACGCACCCGGCCAGCAGGTTCAGCGAATCGGTGGTGTTGCGCGTGAACACCACGACCTGGTCGTCGTCGGCGTCGAGGAACCGGGCAACGGACCCCCGCGAGGCCTCGTAGCACTCGGTGGAGATCCGCGAGGCGTATCCCGCGCCCCGGTGCACGCTGGCGTAGAACGGCAGCAACTGCGAAATCCGGTCGGTGACCTGCTTCAACGCAGGCGCACTCGCCGCGTAGTCGAAGTTGGCGTAGGAGCTGGTACCGCCCTGAACGAGCGGAACCTGCAGGTCGGCACCGGAAACGGCGGCGATGGCACAGGTGGGGTCGATTACAGCAGTCATGACGAAATCCCGTCGGCTCAGGGACCCGCTCCTGAAGAGGTGGCCCGCGCTTGCCGCGCCCAATTCGGACGTCAGCCTGGTCGTCACCCGGAGCACCCCACCGCGGAGGAGGGTTGCCGACCAGCAAGCCGGGGCTGAACGCTGGTACTCGTGACCTGCAACGAGAGTGACAGACGACCACCGGACCTGTCAACCACCGATCGCCGGCGCGCTCGGAGCCGACCCCGGCCACGCACGAGATCTCCCGGTTCGGCGCGGCGGTCGGAGCGTCGCGACCGCAGCGGGAAATCGGTTGTCCACGTGCGCTTTCCTTTGCGACACTCCGGTGATGCCTGCCTTCGCCGATTTCGACCGACGCCACTACCCCACCGTCGATGTCGCCACCGGCTACGACGGCTGGGCCGACACCTACGAGCGCACCGTGATGGACGAGATGGACTCGGCGCTGCTGGATCGGCTTCGCCGCCCGGATTGGGCGGGCGTGCGCCAGGCGGTCGACCTGGGTTGCGGGACGGGGCGAACCGGCGCGTGGTTGCGCAGCCGCAGTAGCGCCGAGATCGACGGCGTCGATCTGAGCGCGGGCATGCTGGCCCGTGCCCGCGTACGCGGTGTACATCGCACACTCACCAAAGCCGACGTGTGTGCTACCGAATTGCCCAGCAGCACTTATGATCTCGTGATCTCCTCACTGATCGACGAACATCTGCCGGACCTGCGCCCGTTCTACACAGAGGCCGCGCGGCTGGCTGTCCCAGGAGCCACGTTCGCCCACGTCAGCTACCACCCACAGTTCATGATGGTCACCGGAATGCCGACGCACTACACCCCGGCTGGGGGCGATCCGATCGCGATCAGCACCCACCTGCACCTGCTGAGCGAGCACATCGCCGCGGGCACCGACGCGGGCTGGGTCCTCACCGAAGCGGCCGAGGCCCTGGTGGACGACGCTTGGCTCGCGGCGAAACCCAAGTGGGCCGACCTGCGCGGCCACCCGTTCACCATGGCGCTGGTCTGGACGCTCGGCGTCGCATAGGCACCGCGCCGCACGCTTCGAGGCACGCCCGACGCGAAGGGAATCGCCCATGAGGGGGCGTGGCGGAACTAGCATCCGACGAAGGGAATCGCTGCGCTGAGTGCTCGGCAGATCAATGTGGCGCTGCGGGTGGGGTCCGATGTCAAACCGGTACACAAGGGGTGAACTTTGCCCGTGATGGACGCCGTACGATCGAGTGAAGCGAAAATAGTCCACGTAGTTGATCGGAAGAAGACCATGTCACACGCCTTGAGCTCCACTTCGGCGGACGTGAGCGCCGATCTACCCGACGAATTCGTCCACCTGGCCAGGTTGGCGCTCGCCGGGCGCGAGCAGGACGTCGCAATGTTCGTGCGCCGCGCCGCGCGCCGCCACCGGCATGCCAGTCCCGAACTGGCCGATGCGCTGATCGCGCTGCTGCGCCAGAACCCCACGCGCGCCAATCCCCTACGCGCGGAAGTGGATACGCCGATTCCGGTCGACGGCGACAGCCGGCTGCCGCTGCTGCGGGTGATCCCGCCCGGCTCCACCGCCGAAGTGCCGATCCTGGCCGCCGAAACCTATGACGTGCTCACCCAGATCGTCGACGAACGCAGGCAGGCCGACCGGCTGGCCGCCGCCGATCTGACTCCGGCCGGCAGCTTGCTGTTCGTCGGTCCGCCCGGTGTCGGCAAGACGATGGCCGCGGCCTGGCTGGCCCACCAACTGTCGCTGCCGCTGGTGGTCCTGGACTTGGCGACCATCATGAGCAGCCTGCTCGGCAAGACCGGCACCAACCTGCGCCATGCCATCGACTACGCCAAGCAGCGGCCGTGCGTTCTGCTGCTCGACGAGCTCGACGCCATCGCCAAGCGTCGCGACGACGATCGCGACGTGGGCGAGTTGAAGCGACTGGTGACGGTGCTGCTCCAGCAGATCGACGACTGGCCGACCGGCGGGGGCCTGGTCATCGGCGCGACCAACCACGCCGATCTGCTGGATCCGGCCGTGTGGCGGCGCTTCGATGTGAGCGTGGAGTTCGCGCTGCCCGAGGCCGAGCAACGCTGCGAGGCGATTCGCCGATTCGCCGGGCAGCCACTGCCCGACGGCGCGGTGGACGCGGTCGCGCTGGCGTCGAAGGGCTTGTCGTTCAACGATATCGAGCGCGCGATGTTGCGATTGCGCAGGCGTTGCGTGCTCGAGGACCAGCTACTGCCCGGGCTGATGGCCGAGCATTCCGCGCGACTGGCAGCTGAACTTCCCAAAACGGATCGGTTACGGCTGGCACAGACGCTGACGGGCGTGTCAGGCTTGTCTCAGCGCCAGATCAGCGCGCTGACGGGGGTGTCGCGCGACACCATTCGTGGTTTCACGCATCGACGGGAATAACGTGGCAGCTGGGGGGATTCACCGGTGGCGGGACCGCGATTTCTGATCGGCTTCGGTGAGCGACTCACCGCGCCCATCTCCCCCAGCAGATCGGGCGGCTCGCCGCAGTCCCCGTACACGGTGGCGCAGGCGCGAGCCCGACTCGCGCCGATGCTCAGCGCGGCCACCTCGAGTGCGGACGCGTTGCCGAAGACGGCCTGCCCGGAGGACGAGACGGTCACGGCGGTCACTCTGCATCCGCAGTACCTGTCCAAAAGTGGTTATCCCACACGACTTCTCACATCGATGCAGTTGGATCCACTGGGCAGCAGGCCGGTGGCGATCGCGCCGGAGCACGGCCGACCACGGGCGAGCACCCTGCTGTTCCTGGCGACGACCCGCGTCAATCTGCAGTTGCTCACCGCGCGGATCAATGCCGATACACCGCTGGGCGGCGCCGAGATCGGAATCGTCAGCCTGGCGGAATTCCGGCTCAACAACGCCGCCGACAGGCTCAGACTCACAGCGCAACCGCGCGATTCGGAGACCGTCGCCGAATTGGTGCTGCACTCCGATCGCGACATCGCCCTGCAGGGTCTGCTCGACTTCTCCCGCGATCTCGATCTCGACGTGGCCATCGACCGCCGACTCGACAACGGTGGTCTGGCCTTCGTCCCCGTCACCGGAACCCATGCCGCCATCGCCGCGCTCGCCGGCTACTCCTTCACCAGGGTGATCCGCCGCATGCCGCGCATGCGCACCCAGCTCGGGCGCGACACCACCACCAGGACAGCGCTGTCGACGTTCCGCCCGGCCTTGCCGACGGCCGAGCCGACCGACCGGGAACTCACCATCGCGGTCTTCGACGGTGGGATCCCCGCACGCACTCCGCTGACCCGCTGGGTCGACGCCCACACCTTCGCCGACAGCGCCGCGCCGCAGCGCACCTATCTCGACCACGGCCACCGCGTCACCTCGGCGCTGCTGTTCGGCAGCGTGGACCCCGTCCAGCCGGTCCCGGTCCCCTACGGCTACATCGACCACTATCAGGTGCTCGACGAGGACACCGACGACGACCAGTGCGAGCTGTACTCGGCCATCGAGCGCATCGATACCGTGCTGCGCCAACGCAAATACGAGTTCGTCAATGTCAGCATCGGGCCCGAACTCCCCATCGAGGACGACGAAGTGCACGCCTGGACCGCGTTCTGGGACGACTACCTCAGCGACGGCACCACGCTGGCCACCATCGCGGTCGGCAACAACGGCGAGGCCGACAAGCCGAGTGGCAATGCGCGCGTGCAGGTTCCGGCCGACAGCGTCAACGCGCTCGCGGTCGGTTCGTCGGATCGGGTGGGAGCGCAATGGAATCGCGCGCCGTACTCCGCGATCGGGCCGGGCCGCTCCCCCGGCACCGTGAAGCCCGACCTGCTCGCCTTCGGCGGCAGCGATCACGAACCGTTCCACGTCGTCGAACCGGACGGCACCGCTGTTCCCGACTCCGGCACCAGCTTCGCCGCCCCGATGGCCCTGCGCGCCGCACTGGGCGCCCGCACCCTGTTCGGCCCGAAACTCGGTGCGCTAGACCTGAAGGCCCTGCTCGTGCACACTGCCGAAAGACGCACCAGTTCACCGGATTCCGACTCAGGACACGGCCGTATCGCCGCCACCCTGGCCGACATGGTTCTGTGCGGCGACGGCGAAGCCAGAGTTCTCTATCAGGGTGAGCTCACCCCCGCGAAATACCTGCGCGCCCGGATTCCGCTCCCCGCAGCGCTTCCCGCCGGGATGGTCCGCATTCGGGCGACCCTGGTCTTCGCTACCCCGGTCGACCCCGCCGACCCGGGCAGCTACACCCGCAGCGGCCTCGATGTCACGTTCCGTCCGCATGACGAGCGGTTCGCCGAACCGACCAGAATCCACCCGGATTCGGCTCCGTTCTTCCGCGCGACCGAACTCGACCCCGAGGCCGTGCTGCGCCGTGACTCCCACAAGTGGGACACCGTCTTGCACGCCGAGCGGAGCAAGCGCGTCAACAGCCTGCGCAACCCGGTCTTCGACATCCACCACACCGCCAGGGAATCGGGCCATCCCACCGTCAACGCACAGCCGATCCGCTACTCGATGGTGATCACCGTGCGCCACGCCAAGGTCGACGACCTGTACGAGCGGGTGCTCAGCACCTATGTCACCCAGCTCGAAGCGCTCCGCCCGGCGATCGAGATCCCACTCGATGTCTGAGTTCCCAGCGGAGATCTTCGTCGACCCGATCGCGGCGCGGCGGCTGAGTTGTCAGAGCGTATACCGGCTGCAGCACCTGGGCGCGCGGCTGTTTCCGTGGCAGGAGGAGACGTTCACCGAGATCCTGCTCGGCCATCTCACCGGGGTCGACTACCGCATCGACGCGCCGTGCCCCGATTGCGTGCCGCCGCGGCGGTGCACGTCGTGGGGGTCGGCGACGCAGGCGACGGGATCGGGTGGCCTCCGGCTGCTGACGCGACCGGAGGAGGGCGGTAACCGTGCCCGTGGCAGGCGTGGAGTCGGTGCGGATTTCATCTACAGCGTGCAGGACCCTTCAGGTGCCAGCGAAGTGCGGTTACTCATCCAGGCCAAGCGGGCCAGACAGGGTGAACCGATCAAATCGGCTGCTCTGCCTTCCGCGCAGCGAGCCGATCTGCAGGACGCCGCAGCGCATTTCGGCGCCACCGCGTACTACCTGTTCTACGCCGAGTCCGAGTCGGCGCACGTCGGTCACCTCACCCGCTGCGCCGAGCACACCAGCCCCTCGGATACCTCGATCGTGATCGTCCCCGCACAGGTCCTCACCCGCGCGTTCGACGAGGACAAGCGGGGTTCGATCGCGGCGGACCTCGTCTTCGCGCTCGGCCGCACCCTGCTGTGCCTGGACGGTTGCGCCCCCGCACCGGGCCTGTCGGCGTTCGACCGCGTCCTCGGCTTCGTCCGCGAGGACAATCCCGGCTACCAGCCCGTGGACCCGGCAACGCGACTGCCCGGCACGCCCGCCGTCACCGTCGTCGGCACCCGCGCCAAACCGCCCCGGCGGCCGCCGTCACGCCGCGTGACCCGCGCGGGGCACCAGGTCGGCGACGGCGAGATCCTGTGGGTCGACCTGAGCGCCGCCGACCGTTGGGCACAGGCGGGCAGCTCCTCGCACATCACGGAGCCCAGCTGGTACGACGGCGTCGACGCGGACCGATTGCGCGAGCGAACCAGCAAGTACTGGCGACTCGCGCTGCACCGGGCTGTCGCGGTGCGGTACGTCGCAGCCTGGGCCGACGGTGAGGTTCGCGCGGTCTACCGCGTCCTCGACGATTCCCTGGTCATCCACCATGACCACGGCGGCAAGATCTCGTTCGACCTCGCCGATCTCGATCCCGCATCGAGCATCCACGCTCAGGTCCGGCGCCGCGCCGAGACCTATCAGTCCGGGCGCTCGCCACGCGCACGCAACGTGGTCGGTTACCCCTGACCGATTGCCCCCGAGTTGCCTGATCACACCCAGTTTCCAACCATCTACGCACCCCATGATGGACACCCAAGATGATTGGGCACCTCCACTATTTGCTAGAGTTCCCTCTCATGTCCACGAACACGAACTCCGTCCGCGGCCTTCCGCGCTACCCGGTGTACGCGCTCGGACGGCTCACCAAGGCGCTGCACGCCGAGATCGGCGTCCCGTTGCGCGATCACTGGGTGCTCACCTTCATCGAGGAAAACGCCGACCTGACGCAGAAGAAGGTGGGCGACGCGCTCGGTATCGACCGCAGTGAAGTCGTCCGCCTGATCGACGCGCTGGAACGCGCCGACCTGGTAGAGCGCACCCGCGACGGCAAGGATCGCCGCAAATACCGGCTGCGGATCACCGAGGCCGGGCGCAAGCAGTGCAAACGCACCGACAAGCTGATCGCCGAGGCCACCGCCCGCGTGCTGAGCGGCCTGGATGAAGACGAACAGCGGACGCTGCACCGGCTGGCGGTCACCGCCCTCGGCGAATTGCCGGAATCACCGTCGTGAACAGCGCCGACGGCACGCCTTTCGCTGCCGTCCGGCAACACCCGCACCGAGTACCGTTGGCATCTGGTGACCATCCTGTTTGCCCTCCGGTAACCCGCTCATGAAACAACAGACACCACCGATGGGGGTCAACCGATGAGAGGTGGACTGAGCACGATGCTCGAGCCACACACTGAGGTACCGGCGGTCCTGCGCGACCCGCTGTTGCGCGCGGATCTCGCCGCGCCGCCGCGCACCCTGGTCGACATCCTGACCAGCACCGCCCTCGCACACCCGGACGCACCGGCCATCGACGACGGCACCGTCGTGCTCAGCTACATGGAACTGATCGCCACGATCGAGGCCAGGATGGCCGAGCTCACCGAGGCGGGCGTGCGACCGGGCGACCGGGTCGGCGTGCGGATGCCCTCGGGCTCCGCCGCGCTGTACGTGACGATTCTGGCCGTGCTCTACTGCGGCGCCGCCTACGTGCCCGTCGACGCCGACGACCCGCAGGAGCGAGCCAGGCTCGTCTTCGGCGAGGCGAGAGTGAGCGCGATCGCCACCGGCGACGGCATCGAGTCGGCCACCACGGCCACCGGCGACCACGACTGGAACACCCTGCCCACCCCCGCCGACGACGCGTGGATCATTTTCACCTCCGGCTCCACCGGCACCCCGAAAGGGGTTGCGGTAACCCATCGCAATGCCGCCGCCTTCGTCGACGCCGAGGCCCGGCTCTTCCTGCGAAAGGCCCCGATCGGCCCCGGCGACCGGGTCCTGGCCGGCCTGTCGGTGGCCTTCGACGCCTCCTGCGAGGAAATGTGGCTGGCCTGGCGCAACGGCGCCTGCCTGGTTCCGGCGCCGCGCGATCTGGTGCGCACCGGCGCCGACCTCGGCCCATGGCTGATGCGCCGCGAGATCAGCATCGTCTCCACGGTGCCGACGCTGGCCGCGACCTGGCCTGCCCAGGCGCTGGAATCGGTGCGACTGCTGATCTTCGGCGGCGAAGCGGTACCTCCGGAGCTGGCCGAACGGCTGACCGGCGCCGACCGCGAAGTGTGGAACACCTACGGGCCCACCGAGGCGACCGTGGTCGCCTGTGCCGCGCTGCTCACCGGCGAGATGCCCGTCCGGATCGGCCTGCCGCTCGACGGCTGGGACCTCACCGTCGTCGACCCGCAAGGCAACCCGGTAGGCGAAGGCGAAACCGGCGAACTCGTGATCGGTGGCGTCGGACTGGCCCGCTACCTCGATCCGGCCAAGGACGCCGAGAAGTACGCGCCGCTGCCCTCCCTCGGGTGGGAACGCGCTTATCGCAGTGGGGATCTGGTCCGCAACGATCGCGAGGGCCTGATCTTCCTCGGCCGCGCCGACGACCAGATCAAGATCGGTGGCCGCCGCATCGAACTCGGCGAGCTCGACAACGCGCTCCAGCATCTGCCGGGTGTCAGCGGCGCGGCCGCCGCGATCCGAACCACCAAGGCCGGCAACAAGATTCTCGTCGGCTACCTCACCGGCGCCGGTCCTGATTTCGACGTGAAGAAGGCCAGAGAGATTCTGGCCGAACAACTTCCGGCTCCGCTGGTGCCGCGACTGGCTGTCGTCGCCGACCTGCCGACCCGCACCTCCGGCAAGGTCGACCGCGACGCACTGCCATGGCCGCTGCCGTCGACCGACGAACCCGAGACCGGACTGTCCGGCACCGCGGCGTGGGTGGCGAACCTGTGGGACGCGATCCTCGGCACCCAGCCCACCGATCTCGACGCGGAATTCTTCGATCTCGGCGGCGGCTCACTGTCGGCGGCGCAGCTCGTCGGCGCGTTGCGTGAGCGGTACCCGCACGTCACCGTCGCCGATCTCTACGACCACCCGCGGCTCGGTTCGCTGGTCGAACTGCTCGACGGCAGCGCACCGGTCGCGGCCGTCGACGTGCGCGTCGTGCAGCCGACGCCGCTGCGCGCCCAGATCGCCCAGGTGCTGGCCACGGTCCCGCTGACCACCCTCACCGGGTTGCAGTGGGTCACGTGGCTGACCGTGGTCTCGGGCATCGCGGGCTGGTCGGGCTCGCTGCCGTGGCTGCCACGCCTGTCCTGGTGGTGGATTCTGCTGGCGTTCGTACTGTTCATCTCGCCGATCGGCCGCATGACGATCTGCGTGGCGGGCGCCCGAATTCTGCTCGCCGGACTTCGGCCCGGGTCCTACCCCCGCGGCTCGGCCGTGCACCTGCGTCTATGGGCCGCCGTACGCCTGTCCGAGGCCAGTGGCGCCGAAAGCCTGTCCGGCGCACCGCTGATGGTTCCGTTCGCTCGCGCGCTCGGCGCCAAGATCGGCAAGGGCGTCGACCTGCACAGCCTGCCGCCGGTCACCGGCATGCTCGAACTCGGCGACGGCGCCAGCGTCGAACCCGAGGTCGACCTGTCCGGCTACTGGGTCGACGGCGACATCGTGCACATCGGCGGTATCACCATCGGTGACGGCGCGGTGATCGGCGCCCGCTCGATCCTGCTGCCCGGCACCAAGATCGGCAAGAAGGCCGAGATCGCCCCGGGCTCCGCCGTCTCGGGCAAGGTCAAGGGCGAACAGGAATGGGCGGGTTCGCCCGCCACCAAGACCGGGAAGGCACCGCGCCGCTGGCCCGACCACTCCCCGGAACGCGCCAGGCACTGGCTGGTCGTGTTCGGCCTGTCGTCGATGGTGCTGGCCGCGATGCCCGTGTTCGGCCTCGCCGTCGGCGGCACCTTCATCGCGTGGTGGGTCCGCGAGGAGACCACGATCAGCGCCGCCGCCCTGCACGGTTTCGCCATCCTGCCGCTCGCCACGCTGCTCAGTCTCGGCGTGTACGCCGTGGCGACCGTGCTCGCGGTGCGGCTGCTCAGCATCGGTCTGCGCGAGGGCTACCACCCCGTGCGCAGCCGGACCGGCTGGCAGGTGTGGGCCACCGAACGCCTGCTCGATTCCGCCCGCACGTTCCTGTTCCCGCTGTACGCCAGCCTGCTCACCCCCGTCTGGCTGCGCCTGCTCGGCGCGAAGATCGGCAAGAACGTCGAAGCGTCGACCGTGCTGATGCTGCCCAAGTTCACCGTGATCTCCGACGGTGCGTTCCTGGCCGACGACACCATGATCGGTAGCTACGAACTCGGTGGCGGCTGGCTGCGCATCGGCGAATCCAAGGTCGGCAAGCGCGCCTTCCTCGGCAATTCGGGGATGACCGCGCCCGGTCGGCGCGTGCCCAAGAACGGTCTGGTCGCGGTGCTCTCGGCCGCGCCGAACAAGGCCAAGGCAGGCTCGTCCTGGCTGGGCAGCCCGCCGGTGCGGCTTCGTCGCGCGACCGAATCCAGCGACACCTCGCGCACGTTCGATCCGCCGCTGCGGCTCAAGCTGGCCCGTGCCTTCGTGGAGACCTGCCGGTTGATCCCGGTGATGGTGACCTTCGCCATCGGTCTCGGCGTGCTGCTCGTGCTGGCGTTGATCGCTCAGCACACCGATTACCTTGTCGCGGCTCTTGTCTCAGGTCTGGTACTGATGGCCGCGGGCGCTGTCGCCGGTGCCATCGCGGTGGCCGCCAAGTGGTTGATCGTCGGGCGGATTCGCGCGGTGGAGTACCCGCTGTGGAGCTCGTTCGTGTGGCGCAACGAGGTCTCCGACGCCTTCGTCGAGACCGTCGCGGCGCCGTGGTTCGCGCGGGCCGCCACGGGTACTCCCGTCATGAATCTGTGGCTTCGCGGACTCGGTGCCAAGATCGGCCGCGGGGTATGGTGCGAGTCCTACTGGCTACCGGAGGCGGACCTGGTGACACTCGGTGACGGCGCGACCGTGGAGCGCGGCTGCGTGGTGCAGACACACCTGTTCCACGACCGCATCATGTCCATGGACACCGTGACACTCGACGCGGGCGCCACCCTCGGCCCGCACTGCGTCGCCCTGCCCGCCGCCCACATCGGTGCCGGCGCCACCATCGGCCCGGCGTCGCTCGTCATGCGCGGCGACGTGGTTCCGCCGTCGACTCGCTGGTGGGGCAATCCCATCGCGCACTGGACCGATCCCGCCTCGACGCGGGAGTCGAGGCAGCGCGGAGCCGCCTGATGCGGAGCAAGTTCTACGAGGACCCCATCGACGCGTACCTGCCGCAGAACGGCAATCGCGGCTACCGCGTGTCCCGCTACGA
Organism: Nocardia sp. NPDC055050; assembly: GCF_053608345.1. Taxonomy (NCBI): domain Bacteria; kingdom Bacillati; phylum Actinomycetota; class Actinomycetes; order Mycobacteriales; family Nocardiaceae; genus Nocardia; species Nocardia sp. NPDC055050. The sequence continues at coordinate 46,496 of NZ_JBSGVG010000020.1, read as the reverse complement.
GCTGGAGCTGAGCTACCGGCCCGCCAGCAACCGGCTCGCCGGGCGTGCGGTGATCATCGCGGTCACCACTGCGGTGCGGCCGTGGTTCACCCTCGACATGTCGCAGGCATTGATGGTGTCGAAGGTTCTCGTCAACGGATCGAAGGCGGTGAAATTCGTCCATCAGCAGGGCAAGCTCGCGCTCACGCCGCAGCAGAAGATCCCCGCCGGTGGCGTTCTCGAGATCACCGTCCACTACTCGGGCACCCCCAAGCCGGTGCGCGGCCCGTGGGGCGAGGTCGGCTGGGAAGAGCTCACCGAGGGCGCGCTGGTGGCGAGCCAGCCCAACGGCGCCGCGTCCTGGTTCCCGTGCGACGACCACCCGAGTTCCAAAGCCTCCTACCGGATTTCGATCACCACCGACAGCCCGTTCTACGCGCTGGCCAACGGCACCCTGGTCGGTAAGCAGGCCAAGGCCAGCCAGACCACCTGGGTGTACGAGATGGCCGAGCCGATGGCGAGCTATCTGGCGACGATCCAGATCGGCAACTACCGCAAGTACCGGGTCGGCGCCGTCGGTGAACCCGTACCGATGCACGCGGTCATCCCGCCACGGTTACGGGCGAGCTTCGAACACGACTTCGCGCGTCAGCCCGAGATGATGGCCCTGTTCACCGAGCGGTTCGGACCGTACCCGTTCGACGACTACTCCGTGGTCGTCACCGACGACGAGCTCGACATTCCGATCGAGGCGCAGGGCATTTCGATCTTCGGTGCCAACCATTGCGATGGCAAGCGCGGTGCGGAACGTCTTGTCGCACACGAACTCGCGCATCAATGGTTCGGCAACAGCCTCACGCTGAAGCGGTGGCAGGACATCTGGCTGCACGAAGGTTTCGCCTGTTACGCGGAATGGATCTGGTCCGAAGCGTCCGGTGGACCGACCGCCGATCAGCTGGCGCGGGCGGCGCGCGCGAACCTGGCGCGTCAGCCGCAGGACATCATCGTCGGCGATCCCGGACCCAAGGACATGTTCGACGACCGGGTCTACAAGCGCGGGGCGCTCACCCTGCACGCGCTGCGGCTGGAACTACGCGACCATCTGTTCTTCGAGCTGATTCGCGAATGGACCGCGCGCTTCTTGCATTCCTCTATTACAACGGAGGAGTTCGTCGACCTGGCCGGTCATTACAGCGTGGCGCCGTTGCGTGGGTTGTTCGCGATCTGGCTCGGGACCAAGCCGCTGCCGCAACTACCGCCGCTGGGCGGGCAGGCGCATCAGAACACCAGATAGCGCTGGGCCAATTCCTCGATGAGCGGATCGTCGGCCTGCACCATCTCCAGCGCCTCGAGATCGTCGGCGACCGAGATGGTCCTGGCGTCGTCCTGCTCGGGGTCGGGTCCGTCCTGGGCGAGCTGACGCTGCAACTTCCGCCGGACTCTGTCTTTCAGTGAATCGCCCATATCTCCAGGGTGCCCGGTAATCAGCTCGCGAACCAGCGTCAGACGGGGGTGAGCCACGTTCCCCATGGCGTGTTGCGGAGCACGGTATAGAGGGCGAGCAGGCCGAAGAAAGACCACACGGTCACCGCGCTGAGCCCGGGCACGCGCCACCGCTGTCCGCGACGAGCGCGCAGGATCCAGTCGATGACGAAGACCGCGAAGGCCACGGTCAGCGGCAGGGCCAGCAGATTGCTGTGCAGCGAGTCGACGATGTTGCCGTCGGTGAGGTTGTGCATCGCGCGCATGCCGCCGCACCCGGGGCAGTACACCCCGAACAGCGCGTACACCGGGCACAGCCCGTAGGAACCCTCGATGTGGGGGTCACGGAAATGCAGCAGGGCCAGCGTGCCGACGCCGAGACCGGCGGCGAGCAGCGGTGGCGTCATCCGCTGCCAGGTCGAGCGCGCGGTACCCCGGTTCGGGTCCGCGCCGGAAAACTCGGCCGTGACGTGCGTTTTGTCCACTCCAATACGGTAGCGGCGGCCGTCCGCCGCCGCCAGCGCGACCGATGCCCGATCGTGCCCATCCGGTGTAATTTTTCGCTGATTTCAGGCGATTTCACAATGTCAGCACGCTCGGTGACCCAGTTCACAACAAGTGGGACACTGTGACCCGCTAACACTAGCTAGCACCCTGGCTTGCACTGTACGGTGGCCTACGACACAAAGGAGTGCCGACAATGCTTGCGAAGTCGATGATGACGCTCGCGGCAGCGCGATCCATGGTCTCTCACCTCGAGACCGGCGCACTGACCGCACAGTTCCGTGCCGGGCTGCGTACCCGCAGTTTCGCCACCGCGAAATTCAACGCCCCCACCGTCGAGCACCGGGTCGTCCCGGTGACCACCGCGGACGGCGCGCAGCTCCGGGTCCACGTCTACGGTCCCGATACCGCCCCCACCCTGGTCCTCATCCATGGCTGGGCCTGCAGTATCGAATACTGGAACCCGCAGATCACCGCCTTCGCCGGCGAGTACCGCGTGGTCAGCTACGACCAGCGCGGCCACGGCGCCTCCACCCTCGGCACCGCCGCCCCCAGCGAACACACCCTGGCCGACGACCTGTCCGCCGTCCTCGACGCGACGCTGCGCGAAGACGAGAAAGCGGTCCTGGCCGGGCACAGCATGGGCGGGCTCACCATTCAGGCCTGGGCCAAGCATCACCCCGAACAGGTCTCCCGACGCGCGTCCGCCGTGCTGCTCGCCAACACCGCCAATGCCGCGATCCGCTGGGAAACCGACATGCTGCCGCTGCTGAACAAGCAGCTCACCGTCGCGCAATACCCGGTCACGCTGCTCGGCGCACCGGTACGGATGCCGCAGCCGGTCAGCGAGTCGCTGCTGTTCGCGCCGCTGCCGATCCCCGGCGGCTGGCTCACCCAGCAGGTTCTGCGCAGTCGCATTCTCACCCCCGAGGCCACTGCCGACGAGGTCGACTTCGCGATGGGCATCATCCGCTCCTGTCGTCCGATCGCGCGCGGGCGCCACGCCGCCGCGATGGCCGACATGGATCTGTCGGCGGGCACCGCCAACCTCACCGTGCCGACCACGGTGATCGCCGGCGCCAGGGACCGGCTGCTGCCACAGCGCCTGTCACGCCCGATCGTCGACACCCTGCGCAGCACCGGCCACCTGGCCGATTTCCACGTGCTGCCGCACGGCCACCTCAGCAATGTCGAAGACACCGACGCCTTCGACGCCGTTCTGCACCAGATCCTGCGCAGCTCCATGAACTCTCGGGCCACCCGCCGCAACGTCGCTGCCCGCTGACCCGAGCCAGTTCTCCTGAGACCGATCAACGGCGATCGGCTCAGGAGTAACCGCGAAGAAGGCCCCCGACCTCGTCGGGGGCCTTTCTCGTAGGTTCAAGGGAGCAGCAGACCCCAGTACAGCGCCCAGAGCACGAAACCTGTTCCACCGCAGACCAAGAGGACCCATCGGGTCCGCGCTCCGGCGCTCGCACCGGCGAGGGTGTGACGGGCGCGGGCGAGCACGAAACCGAGCGCGACCACCGCGCCGAAGGCGATCAGCTGCAATGCCAGCCAGGGCAGGGTTCGGCCGAACAGCAAGGGGCCGAACGAGGTTGCGCGCGTGGTGAGGATGTAGCCGAGCTGGACGATCGTGCCGAGGATGCCGATCACCGTCGTACACAACAGCACTCGCGCCGGCAGCCGATCGGGCAGTCGCCAGGAGCGGACCGTTCCGGTGCACGCGTAGCCGCCCAGCGCCAGGATCATGCCGAACAGCAAGGTCAGCTGCACCGCGGTCGATTCCCACCATGCGGCGGGAGTCAGCGCCCGCACCGAATGCCCCTGTGCCGCAGGTTGATCCGTTGTCGGTGGTGTCGCGGCGCCGGGAAGCCCGTTGACCCAATCACCCATGAGCTCGCCATATCCCGGCGCCAAACCGGGAAGTTTGTCGAAGCCATCGGTGGTCGGTTGTCCGGCGTGCTGGGCGTTCGGGAGGGTGCGCAGCGTGTAGTTCGTCTTTCCGGCATGCTCGAAGGCGGTCTGGAAGCCGCGCAGACTGTCACCGGGTGGGGTCAGACGGTCCAGATCACCCCAGATCGCCAGGACCGGCTGGGTGATCCGCTCCAGCACCGGGATCGGGTCGTAGTCGGCTTGGGCGAACTGACCGGCCGCGACCAGCTGACGAATACCGTTGCGGGCCAGCACATCGACCATCGAACCGCGCACGCCCGCCGCACCGAACCGCGTCTCGTTCGCCCAGTTCTGTTGCGCGGCGGGTGCGGCCGAATTCGCGCCGATCGTGATCAAGAACGCCGCGTCGGCGGATCGCGACGCGGCGAGGGGCGCGACCCATCCGCCCTCCGACAGGCCCCACAAACCCACTCGCGCCGCGTCCACCTCGGGCCGATTCCGCAGTGCGGCAACGCCTGCCAGCGCGTCGTCGGCCAGGAGGGAGTAGTCACGGTGCGACGGCGTGTAATCCTCGGTGCGCTTGTCGTAGCGCAACGCGACGATGCCCGCGCGGGCGAACGCCTCGGCGACATGGTCGTAGTGCTCGCCGCTGCCGTCGCCCGATCCGTGGACGAGCACGACGCCCGGCCTGCCGGACGCGCCCGCCGGAGCATGCACGGTGCCCGCGGTGGTCGTGCCGTCCGAGCGGGTGACGGTGATGTCGACGGTGGTGGTGTTCTGCGCGTGCGCCGCCGGAAATCCGGTGACGACGGTGATCATGAAGGTGAGCAGGATGATTCGCCGGAAGAAAGAGAGCACGCCAAGTCCTAGTTTGCGGTGTTCGTGCGAGGTGCGGGGAAGGCGAGGAAGCGCGTCAGCACACGGCGGGCGCCCGGGCGATCCTGCGGGTGCGACTGCTGAAAACGCTTGAGCAGCGTCATGTAGTCCTCGAAGAATTCCTCGAGTTCGGCCGGCGTCGCGTAGATGGCGCCACGCGAGAAGGGCATCATGTCGGCCCACTCGCCCAGCTCGGCACGCTCGGCCTGGAAGCGCTGGAACATCTCGATGTCTTCGGCGATGTGCTGCGCGACAAGACCTTCCATCAACTCACGGAGCTCCGGTGACTGCTCGCGATCCATCCGGTAGCGCAGGTCCTTCGGCGGCGAACGCCACCACCGTTCCTTGCCCTTGGCCAGTTCGGGCGCCTCTTCGATGAAGCCGTGTTCGGCGAGTTGGCGCAGGTGGTAGCTGGTCGCGCCGGTGTTCTCGCCCAGCCGAGCGCCCAATGCTGTCGCGGTGGCCGGTCCGTTCTCGGCGAGCGCGCGCAGGATGCGCTGACGCAGGGGATGCGCGAGCGCGCGCAGCGCTGCGGGATCGGTGATCTCTCGGGGCGGTACCTCGTCGGCCATAGTTACAACGTACTCTTTGCACAAATATCTGTGCAAAGAAATTTATGCAACATGGAATCGAGGCCGTGGCTCCGGAGACGGAGGGTTCTACTTCGAGGTCAGGTTCCTGCCAGCGGACTACCAGGTGAGATCACGGTTCGGGAGCTGATGCTCGTCGAACCACGTCGCGACCATCTCAGCGGTGGCTGCGATGAGTTCACGGCGCTCGCTGCCATCGACATCGAGGGCCGAGGCGCGCAGCACCGCCGCGAATCCAGTGTTGACCACGACCGAGGCCATCACGTCGTATTTGTGGTCATCGCCTGGACCCAGGATCTGGATCACCAGCATCTTGATCATCAGCCGCAACCGCGGCTCGAACTCGGGAAGGCCGCTGCTGTAGAACTGCACGCCCGCGATCAGCGCCCGCAGCAGCCCGGCATTGGCGACCAATACGTCGGTGATGACACCGAAGATCGCGGTGAAAATCTCCTGGGTGGACATGCCCCTGAGACTGAACATCGAGGTGGTGAACGCCGTTTCGATGTCGGTGAGCAGCCGGTCCAACAGCTCGTCGACCATTCGCGAGCGGTCGTTGAAATAGCGGTACACCGTACCGATACTGACTCCGGCCGCCACCGCGATCCGATTGGTCGAGGTCTCGGTGATCCCGCGCTCCCCGAACAACTTCGCGGCGGCGTCGAGGATCTGGTTCCGCGTCGCCTTGGCTCGATCCTGCGTGGGCTGGCGGCGACTACGAGGGGTCGGGGGCACGCTTCGATCCTTACCGTTCACAACACTGAACTGCTGCAGCACAGCGTAGACCGAAGAAGACCACCCGATCGGCACACATCCGGCCATGCCGCTATCGCGTCCAGCCCACGGCGTACAAGGACTGGTTCACCTACAGCAAGGGCGGGCACCGGAACTTTCCGATACCCGCCCTGCACTATTCAGTGGTATGTAGAGAACGGTCGCCGGCCAGTACCCGCGCCGCTGAAACCTCCGCGTCTACGGGCGCTGGGGGTAGATGCCCTCGGTGGCGATGGCGTAGAGGAGGTTGTCGCCGAGCGTCTCACCGGCAGCCTTGAGGTTCGGCAGGGCGAAGGTCGTCCTGCCGTCGCCACCGAACTTGTTGCCGATCAAGCTGAACAGCGCCTGGTGGTCGGAGACCTTCAGGATGTCCCCATTGCACGGGTACCAGCCCTGCGGTGTCCAGCCGTAAGTGAAGATCGCGATCTGACCGAGAATTGGATCCATGTGCTGAAAAGTCCTCTCATACAACGGATGTGAAGATCGGACGACCGTGTCTGTGCGGTCGCACATGTTTTACCGCAGCCCTCGGCCCGGTCACAAACTCCGCCGCCACACCCCCTTCGCAACCCGCTCCGCGCCGGGAACCTCGGCATGTTGTCGCCCGGGCAGACCACCGCTGTCGATATTCGAAGTCCTCTTCTGCGATGTAGGGAGTCCATTTCAGCCGAGGGTCGATCGACGATCTGCAGCTGAGGTGACCGACTTCCCGGTCACCGCCGTGCACTATCCGGAACACGATCAGCGCGACGAAGGCCACCGAGGCAGAGCAGGTCAGAGCTGGTTTCAGCCACGACCCGATAGGTCGAATTCGAGGTCGCGTGGTGCGCGGTGTCGCACGAGTGGTCGGCCGCTTGGCCCGCGCCGTGCACCACGGTATGCGGTTCCTTGCCCGCCGGTCCCAGTTCGGCTGGCGGAGTCTGCTCACCCTTGTGCGGCGCCGCCCGCACCGGTGCCGCGGGTAACTCACCGTCCCCGAGGATGTTCGCACCTCGGGAACATCTCGTGCCCAGGCACCCTCGTACGAAAGCGTTCATTAAGAATCCGACATTCCGCGCTGGCTACGTTTCTCTCATCGAAGTCGGAAAAATCCGCTGCAGCAAGGCAATACGCACCGATAGGCGAATGCGCCATGAAGGGAATACCAGTGAAGAATCCACTTTCTGCCGGGGTAGTACGTGCGGGACGTAATCGGCCCGAGCGCTCGGCTCGACGACTCGTCGGCCTGCTCGGCCGGGGGGCCGTCGTAGCTGCCGCGGCGATGATGGTGTTCGCGCCTGCCAGCTCGGCCGGGGCCGGCATCACAATGCCCAACGGCCTGAATGAACGCGTGTGTCTGGACGCGCTGACCCGCGACGGGCGCACGCTCACCGGAGTCGTCCAGGTATGGGCCTGCAACAACGGAGCACAGCAGCGGTGGATCCCCGGCCCCAACGGCAGTCTGCGCAACGCTCTCGATGAACGCCTGTGCCTGGACGCGCTGACCCGCGACGGGCGCACGCTCACCGGAGTCGTCCAGGTATGGGCCTGCAACGGCGGCGCGCAGCAGCGGTGGATCGCCGGGCCCAGCCACAGCCTGCGCAACGGCCTGAATGATCGCCTGTGCCTGGATGCGCTGACCACCAACGGCCATACGCTCACCGGACGGGTCCAGGTGTGGTCCTGCAACAACGGAGCACAGCAGCAATGGTGACGTCGAGATGCGCGTGCGAGATCGGCTTCAACGGCGCACAACGTGCCCGATCTCGACCGAACGGACACTGACCAGTCGATGCGCAGGCTGCGCGAGATACCAGGCGTCTGTTCCGTCCACGACCCGGGACCGGTTGGGTCGGCTCGCATCTCGCGGCGCTCGAGAACGCGCAGCGCGCCGAGTTCCTGGCGCTGGGTGTCGCGTGTCGGACGACCGCCCGATTGCCACGCATGCGGACGAATCGAAGGCGGCGGGGGCCGCTCTGAACCGGTGAGCCGCAGGACGGATTTCCCGCCGGTTGGCACACTGAAACGAGAGAGGCCCTCCCCGGCGAACCGGAAAGGGCCTCTGAACTGGAGCCGCCTGGGGGAATCGAACCCCCGACCTTTTCATTACGAGTGAAGCGCTCTACCGACTGAGCTAAGGCGGCGTGCCATTTCGGCGACGCGAGTCTATCGCGGGAAGGGGTAGAACGCGAAAACGGGTGGTCAGGTGGTGCGGGCGGTGATGAGGGTGGCGGTCATGGCGGCGATGGCGAAGCGAGGTTTCACGTTGAGGTCGAGGGCTTCGCGGCAAGCCAGGACGGCATCGATGCTGCGGAGCAGGCCTTCGGGGCGGACGTTGGTGGCGAGGTCGGTGATCTCGTCGGCCATGTCGGGGTGGGTGAGGGTGATGGGGGTGCCGCGGCCGGCGAATCGCATGGCCAGGGCGTCGCGGTACATGCCGGCGATGTCGATGAGGGCGCGATCGAGTGCGTCGCGGCCGGTGCGGGTGGCGCGGGACTTCTGGCGGCGTTCGAGGTCTTTGAGAACGCCCGCCGAACCGCGGGTGGCGGACGCCGAGCCCTTGCCGGTGCCGCCCGCGCCGAGAGCGGTGGCGAGTTCGTCGCGTTCGCGGTCGTCGCGATCGGCGCTCATCAGCTTGGCTTCGTCGTCGGCTGACTTCACCAATTCGTCGGCGGCGGCGTAGGCGGCGCCGGGGCGCTCGGTCGCGGTGACCAGAGCGAGGGCACGCTTGCGTCGCTGGCGAGAGTCCTCGTCGGTGGCGAGGCGGCGGGCTCGACCGACATGGCCGCCGCTGATCGAAGCAGCCCAGTCGGCGGTCTTCGCGTCGAGTCGGTCGCGCTCGCGCAGAACCTGGGCGATCGCGGGAACGGTCGGTGTCACGAGGTGAACGTGCCTGCACCGCGAGCGCAGGGTGACGGAGATGTCCTCGGGGTCGACGGTGGGAGCACACAGCAGGAACACAGTGCGGTCCGGCGGTTCCTCGACCACCTTGAGCAGCGCGTTGGCGGCCCCCTCGGTGAGGCGGTCGGCATCTTCGACAACCACGACCTGCCAGCGACCGGTGCTCGGGCGACGTGCCGCGATCTGCACGATGGCCCGCATCTCCTTGGTGCTGATGCTCAGCCCCTCGGGGATGATGCGCCGCACGTCACCGTGGGTACCGGCCATCGTGGTGGTGCAGGCATGGCACTGCCCGCACCCGACGGTATCGGGATCGGTGCATTGCAGCGCCGCCGCGAAACACAGCGCCGCGACAGACCTCCCCGAACCGGGAGGCCCGGTGAACAACCACGAATGCGTCATCGCCCCGGTGACCACACCGGCCCGCGCCGCCTTCGCGGCAGCCGCCAGCTCGGTCTCGACCACGTCCTGGCCGACCAGTCGATCGAAGACACCTGCCACGCGCTACACCCTAGCCGCGGGGTCCGACAGGATTCACCGAGGCCGGGCGGGCACGCAGGCGAGCGATCAAGCCTCTTCTGCCCCAGCGGATTTCGCGGCGGCCTTCTTGGCCGGAGCCTTCTTCGCTGCCGTCTTCTTCGCGGTGGACTTCTTCGCCGCGGTCTTGGTCGCCGTCTTCGTCGCCGTCGACTTCACCGCCGCCTTCTTCGCGGGCGCCTTCTTGGCCGCCTTCTTCGCGGTCGTCTTCTTCGCCGCCTTCTTCACCGGCCCACGCGCCCGGCGATCGGCCAGCAGTTCGGACGCGCGTTCGTCGGTGATCGACTCGACCTCGTCGCCCTTGCGCAGGCTCGCGTTGGTCTCGCCGTCGGTGACGTACGGGCCGAAACGACCGTCCTTGATCACCATCGGCTTGTCGGTCGCCGAGTCCTTGCCCAGCTCACGCAGCGGTGCCGCGGCCGCGGCCTGACGCCCGCGACGCTTGGGCTCGGCGTAGAGCTTCAGCGCCTCCTCGAGGGTGACCGAGAACAACTGATCCTCGGTCGCCAGCGAACGGGAATCCGTGCCCTTCTTCAGGTACGGGCCGTAGCGGCCGTTCTGCGCGGTGATCTCCTCACCCGAGGTGGGATCGTTGCCGACCACGCGGGGCAGCGAGAGCAACATCAGCGCGTCGTCGAGGGTGATCTCGGCCAGGTCCATCGACTTGAACAGCGAACCGGTGCGCGGCTTGACCTCCGCGGCCTTCTTGGTCTTCTTCGCGGGCGCCGCGTCCGGTTCGGGTGCGGGCGGTTCCGGCAGCACCTCGGTGACGTACGGGCCGAAACGTCCTTCCTTGGCGACGATTTCGTTCCCCGACACCGGGTCGACGCCGAGCGAGCGCCCCTCCTGCGGCGTCGAGAACAGCTTCTCGGCGACCTCGGGCGTCAGCTCGTCGGGCGGCAGATCGTCGGGCAGGTTCGCCCGCTGCGAGATCCGATCCCCTTCGGGGTCATCGGGATTGATGATCATCCGCTCCAGGTACGGACCGAAGCGGCCGACGCGGACCACGACATCGCGGCCCTCTTCGTCGACGAACATCTTGATCGAGTTCACTTCTCGCGCGTCGATGTCGTCGAGCTGCACGGAGACCATCTTCTTGAGGCCACCGGACCGCGCGACCGAACCCTCGGCGCCGGATTCGCCACCGAAGTAGAAGCTGGACAACCAGTTTCCGCGTTGCTCGCGTCCACCGGCGATGGCGTCGAGGTCGTCCTCCATCGCGGCGGTGAAGTCGAAGTCGACGAGTCGACCGAAGTAGGCCTCGAGCAGGCCGACCACCGCGAACGCCACCCACGCCGGGGCCAACGCGCTGCCGCGCTTGTAGACGTACCCGCGATCGAGGATCGTCTTGATGATCGAGGAGTAGGTCGACGGGCGGCCGATGCCGAGGTCTTCCAGCGTCTTGATCAGCGAGGCTTCGGTGTAGCGGGCGGGCGGGTTGGTGCTGTGGCCGTCGGGAGTGAGCTCGACGGCCGTGACGCTCTGGCCCTCTTCCAGTGCGGGCAAACGGGATTCGGCGTCGTCGGACTGGCCGCCCGCCTCCTCGTCCACGCTCTCGACGTAGGCCTTGAGGAACCCGGCGAAGGTGATGGTGCGACCCGAGGACGAGAACACACACTCCTCGCCGGTCCGCGCGGTGCCGGTGATGCGCAGGGTCAGCGTGGTGCCGCGCGCGTCGACCATCTGCGAGGCGACCGTGCGCTGCCAGATCATCTCGTAGAGCTTGAACTCGTCGTTGTCGACCTTCGAGGCCAGCTGACCGGGCGTCATGAAGGTGTCACCCGAGGGACGGATCGCCTCGTGTGCCTCCTGCGCGTTCTTGACCTTGCGGGTGTACTGGCGTGGCGACGGCGAGACGTACTCCGCGCCGTAGAGCTGGGTCGCCTGCGAGCGAGCCGCCGCGATCGCCGACTCCGACAGCGTCGTGGAGTCGGTACGCATGTAGGTGATGTAGCCGTTTTCGTACAACCGCTGCGCGACCCGCATCGTGCGCTCGGAGGTGAACCGCAGCTTGCGGCCCGCTTCCTGCTGCAACGTGGAAGTCATGAACGGCGGGTACGGCTTGCGCGTGTACGGCTTGGCCTCGGCCGAGCTGACCTCGAGCGCGGCGCCGTCGAGCGCCTCGGCCAGCCTGCGGGCATAGGCCTCGTCGAGCACGACGACACCGGTGGCCGACTTGAGCTGACCGTCGGAACCGAAGTCACGACCGGAAGCGACACGGTCGCCGGAGACCTGCACCAGGCGCGCGCCGAACGTGCGCGGGTTGGTCGAATCAGACTTCTCGTCGGGACCCGCGTCGAGCTTGGCGGCGATGTCCCAGTACCCGGCGGAGCGGAACGCGATGCGCTCGCGCTCACGCTGCACGATCACCCGGGTGGCGACGGACTGCACGCGACCGGCGGACAGCCGCGGCATGACCTTCTTCCACAGCACCGGGGAGACCTCGTAGCCGTAGAGGCGGTCCAGAATGCGACGGGTTTCCTGGGCGTCGACCAAATCGTTGTCGAGCTCGCGCGTGTCGGCGGCGGCGGCGAGGATGGCGGGCTCGGTGATCTCGTGGAAGACCATCCGGCGAACCGGGACCTTCGGCTTGAGCGTTTCGAGCAGGTGCCAGGCGATAGCCTCGCCCTCGCGGTCGGGGTCGGTGGCGAGGTAGAGCTCGTCGGCGTCGGCCAGCAAGCTCTTGAGCTCGGCGACCTTGGCCTTCTTATCCGGGTTCACCACATAGATCGGCTCGAAGTCGTGATCGACGTCGACACCGAGGCGGGCCCACGCTTGCCCCTTGTATTTGGCGGGCACGTCGGCGGCACCGCGCGGCAAGTCGCGGATATGGCCCACCGAGGCCTCGACCGTGTAGTTGCGACCCAGGTAGGGCGCGATCTTGCGGGCCTTGGTCGGCGACTCGACGATCACGAGACGACGCAGGGGTCGGCCCTGGTCGGCTGAACTGCGGTCTCGTGTTGCCACCGGCGAACACCTTCCTTCTAGATCCGCGCGTCGGGAGGTCCGCTCGGTGCGCGGCTGGGGCAGACGGCGACGTTCGGACATCACCACCAGTGACGTTTATACCCTGCGCACTTGGGGTAGAGGCATTTGCGGCGTTTCACGACGCGGGCGCTGTCCTGGGCGATGGTACCCGGAAATGACTCGTCCCCCTCCTCCGCATGCGGAGGAGGGGGACGAGGCGTTGTTGTGTTCCGCAGCTCAGGAGAGCGCGCGAACGCCGGTGGCCTGCGGGCCCTTGGTGCCCTGGCCTACCTCGAACTCGACCTTCTGGTTTTCCTCGAGGGTACGGAAGCCCGTGCCCTGGATCTCCGAGTAGTGGACGAAGACGTCAGCGGAGCCGTCCTCGGGCGCGATGAAGCCGAACCCCTTCTCCGCGTTGAACCACTTCACAGTTCCCTGTGCCATTCTGTTTCCTTCTCTTTCTACCGGAAACGGCGGACAACTGGGTTCGTCCACCGGGCCCGTTCCGACCGCTGTACTGTTGGTCCCCCTGCAAGGAAATCCTGAGCACGGCGTTCGCAACAACGATCCTGCTGATGGTTTGGACCTTGGATCCGTCCCTCGAACACAGAAGCTTGCGACCGAGACCCAGTGAACCATGTCTCTGCGCAATTCGACAGTCGAGTTACCGACTATTTGCAAAATTCATGATCTTGCGAATGTGCAGGTAAGGGACAGATTGGGTGTATCCGTACTTTCGGTCTGTTTGCTTCTTGATAACCGAGTGAGCTTCCAGCAAACATGCTGTGACCCAGATCGCTACTGGGTTACGAAATCCCAGGTAGTGGTTGTCGCACACACACGTTTCACACTTCGCGTGTCGCGTGAGAGAAGGACTGGATGAATCCGACAGACCGGACCGAGGTCCGAGAGCACGATACGGGCGAGAGCTATGGGCGATCGTTGCTCAATCGTGTCCTGACCGAGGCGGCTGCCGGCGGCAACCCGTTGACCCACATCGCCGAGCTGCCCGCACGGCGCGCGCACACCACCGCGTGGCCGGAATGGGTGCCATCGGAGCTGGTCACAGCCCTGGACGCGCAGGAGATCACGCTGCCATGGGAACACCAGACCCGCACGGCCGATCTCGCGGCGACCGGAAACCACGTCGTGGTGAGCACGGGAACCGCGTCCGGGAAATCGCTCGGTTACCAGTTACCGGTGCTCACCGCGCTGCACGACGACCCCCGCGCCACCGCGCTGTATCTCTCCCCCACCAAGGCGCTCGGCGCCGATCAACTCCGCGCTGTCGGCAGCCTGATCCACGACAATCCGCTGCGAGAGGCGCATCCGGCGAGCTATGACGGCGACACTCCCGCCGAGGTCAGACAGTGGGTGCGGGCCAACGCCCGCTGGATCTTCACCAATCCCGACATGCTGCACGTCGGGATTCTCCGTTCGCATCAGCGCTGGGCACGGGTGCTGCGCAACCTGCGGTATGTGGTGGTCGACGAATGCCACGCATATAGAGGAGTGTTCGGTTCGCACGTCGCGCTGGTGTTGCGAAGGCTGCGTCGGCTCGCCCGGTTCTACGGCGCCGACCCGGTGTTCATCCTGTGCTCGGCGACCAGTGCCGATCCGGCCGCGTCGGCGAGCAGGCTGATCGGGGCGCCGGTGGCCGCTGTCACCGAGGACGGGTCGCCGCGCGGCGCCCGGACCGTCGCCCTGTGGGAACCGCCGCTGAGCGCGATGCGGGCCGGTGAGAACGGAGCACCGGTGCGGCGCACCGCGACCAGCGAGGCAGCCAAGATCATGGCGGCGCTGGTGGCCGAGGGCGCCAGGACACTGACCTTCGTTCGCTCGCGGCGCGGTGCCGAACTGATCGCGCTCGATGCCCGTCGCGTCCTCGCGGAAACCGCCCCCGAGCTGCAGGAACGGGTTGCCGCCTACCGGGCGGGCTATCTGGCCGAGGACCGGCGGGAGCTCGAGCAGTCGCTGTCGCAGGGGACATTGCTCGGCGCGGCGAGTACCAACGCACTCGAACTAGGCGTCGACATCGCGAGCCTCGACGCCGTGGTCATCGCCGGTTTTCCCGGAACGGTCGCCTCGTTCTGGCAGCAGGCCGGGCGGGCGGGCAGACGGACGCAGGGTTCGCTGGTGGTGCTCGTGGCTACCGACGACCCGCTCGACACCTACCTGGTGCACCACCCGCAAGCGCTGCTCGACCGGCCGATCGAGGCCACCATCACCGACCCGTACAACCCTTACATCCTCGGCCCCCAACTGCTGTGCGCCGCGATGGAGCTGCCGCTCACCGACGAAGAGGCGAGCGAGTTCAGAGCCGACGAAGTACTCGCCGACCTCGCCGATCAGGGCCTGATCCGGCGCAGGCCGGGCACCCGCGGCGCGGGTGCGCGCTGGCACATCACCGCGCACACCCACCCGCACGACGACGTGGATGTGCGCGGTGGACTCGGCTCGCCGGTCGCGATCGTCGACGCTGAGACCGGACGCCTGCTCGGCACCGCCGACGCAGGCCGGGCACCCGCCACGCTGCACACGGGGGCTGTCCATCTACATCAGGGCGAGACCTATCTGGTCGACGAACTGGACCTCGAGGGTGGTGTCGCGTTCGTCAACGAGGTGGATCCCGGCTTCACCACCAGTTCCCGGCAGATCACCTCGATCACCGTTCAGGGGGTGATCGAGGAGCGCGTGTTCGGCGAGGTCACGGCTGCATCCGCGCAGGTGGCGGTGACAAACCAGGTCGTCGGCTACCTGCGGACCCTGGTGACCGGCGAGGTGCTCGACCAGGTGGAGCTCGATCTGCCCGCGCACACCCTGCACACCAAGGCCGTCCTGTATACCGTCACGCCCCCGCTGCTCGCCGCCGCGGACATCTCCGACGAACAGCTTCCCGGCGCGTTGCACGCCGCCGAGCACGCCGCCATCGGCATGTTGCCGCTGGTCGCGGGCTGCGACCGGTGGGACATCGGCGGTGTCTCCATCGCCGAACATCCCGATACCGGCGCGCCGACGGTGTTCGTCTACGACGGCCAGCCCGGTGGCGCCGGGTTCGCCGAGCGCGGATTCGCCCAGCTCACGGACTGGTTGTCCGCCACGCTGAGCGTGATCCACAGCTGCGCGTGCCAGGACGGCTGCCCCTCGTGCGTGCAATCGCCCAAGTGCGGAAACGGCAACAACCCCCTGGACAAGGACGCCGCCGCGCGCTTGCTGGCCGCCGTTCTCGGCGAGCTGCGGGCTCATCGGGAGCTACCTGCGGATTCATGATGTCCGCACGCTCGCGGCGTGACCGGCGAGACACCGCACTCGAAGAATGTTGGTCACTCGTCCGAATTACTGCTGACCAGCAGCGATATGTCAGCCGACGCCCCGTGTCCGAATAAAAAGGACCACTCTTCTATTAACTGGCACATAGCCAACTGGAGCCACGGGCGCGATTACATCGTTTTTTTCATTTTTTTCTCGCCCAGATCAAAGAATGCGCATGAAATAGCGCATAAGCACTTCCGGTTAATTCGAATTGGTTCGGCGCGGAACAACCACCGGCCAGTGATAACACTTGCGCGTCACTCATTCTCTTCCACCGGACCCGCCCGTGCCGAAGCCTGCACAGTGCGCATACCGAACACTCCCGCTGACACATTCGCCTCGACATCTACAACAACATCCCACTGCGCGACCGAGCACCGCCGTACTCGAACCCCCATCCGCCGGGCGATCTCCCCGGCCTCCCCACATGCCGTCTCCGCGCTCTCCGCCAAGAGACCCGCCGCGGCCAGCGCGCCCAGATCCGCGGCCCCCTGCGCCCGATGCCGAGCCACCACCGCTACACCCACCTGGCCCACCAGCAACGTCAGGCAGATCAACCCCGCCAACGCCACACACACGAACGCCGTTGCCCCGCCTCCATCCGCCGTGAACCACGACGACCTACGGTCCTTCGACCCGCACGGTTTCACTTCTCGAGCCGTTCCCTCCGCCGGCACCTGCGCATCGCTGTCACGGATCCACTCCCGGCTCGGTGACGGCCACCGCTTCGGCGCGAAGGCGCAGGCCGGGCAGGAGTGGGGTGTTCGCGGCGACGGTGGCGACCACCCGATCGCCTTCGGTGCGGAGTTCGACGGTCGCGCCCGATGGGGCGACAGATCGTCCCGCGGTGATCGCGCGCGAGGTGTCACCCCGGGCAGCGAGGCGGGCGGTCTCGCGGGCAGCATCGGTGCAGCGGACCTGGGTGGATCCTGCGAGCAGTGCGCCGACACACAGGGCTACGGCGCACACCAGGGCCGCGAGTGCGATGGCGGCCTCGACCGTCACCGCACCCGCGTCGGCCCCGAGAGTGCCGGTGTCGCGGCGGTTTACACGCTCGTGTTGAGTGCCTTGTCGATGATGCCGGTCAGCGCGTTGACAATGCTGTCCCCGGTGACGACCCCGTAGAGCACGGCTCCGAAGGCCGCCGCGGCGATAGTCCCGATCGCGTACTCCGCCGTGGACATGCCGTCGTCCTCGAGCAGCAGACGCGTGATGCGAGTGCGGGCCCCCAGGTATACCGCGTGCGCGAACGTCATCGTGATCCCCTCTCTGGTTGCACCGCGCGGCTGATCCGCGCGGTGAAGTTTCGGTGGCCCCGTCGCAACCGGTCACAGCAGCCCACCGCCGCCGAGCACGCGATCGGCGAGGCCGATAACGACCGGCACGATGCCGAGGCAGACGAAAGCGGGCAGGAAGCACAGGCCGAGCGGGCCACCGATCAGCACGCCGGCACGTTCGGCGCGCGCGACGGCAGCGTCCTCCACGGCTTCGCGGCGTTGCGTGGCGAGTTCGCCGACTGCCGCGGCCAGCGAGGCGCCGGAGCGCGCCGAACGACGAGCCATCCTGGCCAGCGACTCCACGTCATCGGCGCCCGCCGACCCCACCGCATCGGCGGCCGCCCGTTCCCATGCCGTCGCCGCGTCGGCGCCCAGCGCGAGAAGGTCTGCGGCCCTGAGCAATGCCGCCCGAAGAACCGGCGGCGCTGTCGGCGCGCTGGCTCGCGCGGCCGCGGCCATCGGCAGTCCCGCTCGGAGACACGCGGCCAGTAGATCGAACGCGGACGCCGACCCGAGCGGGTCGACCTTCGCGGTGTCACCTGCCGTCCCGGAGACGCCGGCCGTCGTCGGACCGAGCGCACGCACCCGTCGACTGACGGCCACTCGCCCTGGTAGCAACACAATCGCCACGGCCGCGATCAGCAACGCCCCCGGCGCAGCAGCACCATCCATCCCCTGCACAGCAAATCCCCTCCTCGAAGTTCGGTCCACACCCATCCACACCCCGATCCGAACTGCCGCACGCGGGGCACCGCGATCAGCGCGTGGTCATGGTCGGTGATCACATCTGTCCACAGGCATTCGGCGACTACTCCCGCCCTGCCGTCGGGCCGTGACGCACACCGAGTGCGGCTGCGCTCTTGCGGCGGCGCACATTTGTCCACAGGGCATCCACACGAGTTGTCCACTACCGCCGTCCGTTCGACACCGTCCGGTGCGGATCAGGCGGTGCTCTTACGGGTGATGACATCTGTCCACAGCAGTCCACAGCAGGCGAGGGCGGCGCCCAGCGGGAGAAGTAGTTCCCCAGCCGGAGCAGCGAACAGGATGGTGAGCGGGGCAGCTCCCATCAGTTGTCCCAGGCCGATGCCTACCAGGGGAAGGCCGGCCAGGACGGTGGCCGATGCTCGGGCGCCGGCCAGTGCGGCTTCGGTGCGGTCGCGAAAGCGGATGCGTCCGAGTAGGTCGGACCTGGCGGCGGCGAGTAGTTCCGCCAGCGCCAAGCCGTGCTCTTCGGCCACCCGCCAGGCCGCGGCGACTCGCGACAGTTCCTCGGCGACAATCGAATCCGGCTGGACCCAACCGTCGGCTCCGGAACCACCGAGGCGGCTGCGGCCGGCACTGATCGCCAGTACGCGCGCCGCTTCGCCGCGCGACTCGGCTGCGGCGGATTCGGCCGCCGCGCTCGGGTGGGCGCCCACGCGGAGCTCCCCGACCACAGCTTCGAGGCCGGCCAGGAGGTAGCCGCATTCGCGCCGCCGTTCGCGGTCACCTCGACCACGCCGTTGACGGACCGCCACAGTGGTTCCCAGCATCAGTGCGGCCGACCCGACGCCGGGTCCGAACATGAACGCCGTGCACCCCAGCGAGATTCCTGCACACCACTCCACAGGCACGCGTTGTCGCGCAGTGCTCCCGCTCGGCGCGAACAGCCGGGTGAACCGTCGTTGACCGCCTGCCACCGGCAGCACCAGCACCGCGATCGCGCAACAGAGCAACGCACTACCCATGAGGCCGCCTCCTCCACACCGAAACCCGCATCTCGTTCGCCACACTCGCCGGGGGCGGCTCCGAGCTCTACCCGCGGCGATCGCCGCTCCGCCTCGCCGACCACCGACCACCGCCCGGAATAGCGCGTAGACCTGTGAAGCCAGTTCCCTGCCCCTGTAATTCGCTCATGGCGACACGAATCCCCCGGAGCCACCACCGCATACGCAACCGAGTTACTCATCCGAGACGCACCTCGAGCAGCCGGTGGAGTTCGCCGGTCGCGGGAGTCGGGTGGTCGTCCGCCCGCCAGGCGGGGGTGATGTGGACTCCCTCGAAATCACGGTGCAGGACCCCGATTTCGTGGAGAGCACGGGTTCCGTCGGAGCGGCGCCGAACGTGCAGGACTACCTGGACGGCGGCAGCCAGCTGGCTGTGCAGGGCCGCCCTGTCCATCCCGCCGAGCGCCGCCAGTGCCTCCAGGCGCGCCGGAACTTCCTGGGGCGAGTTGGCATGGACGGTCCCCGCACCGCCGTCGTGGCCGGTGTTGAGGGCCGTTAAGAGATCGACGACTTCGGCACCACGGACCTCTCCGACGACGATGCGATCCGGGCGCATCCGCAGGGCCTGACGGACCAAGTCGCGCACCGTAACAGCGCCTACCCCCTCGACATTGGCCGTCCTGGCAACCAGCCGAACAACATGTGGATGGACCGGAGCGAGCTCGGCGGCGTCTTCCACGCAGACGATTCGTTCGGCAGGGTCGACGGCGGCGAGCAGGGCCGAGAGCAAAGTAGTCTTTCCCGCTCCGGTACCTCCCACGACCAGGAACGCGAGGCGGGCGCGGACGATGTCGCCGAGCAGACGACGGGCGTCCGGAGGAATCGAACCAGCGGCCGCCAGCGCGTCGAGGCCCTGGGTCGCGGGGCGGAGGATGCGAAGGGACAGGCATGTGCCGTCGTGGGCGACGGGGGCCAGTACCGCGTGGAGTCGAACGCCGAACGCGTCGCCCAGCGTGGCTTCGGTTCCGGCGAGTTTGCCGTCGACCCAGGGTTGAGCGTCGTCGAGGCGGCGGCCCGCGGCCGAGGCCAAGCGCTGGGCGAGGCGGCGAACAGCGGCTTCGTCGGCGAAGCGGACATCGGTCAGCTCCAGGCCGCGGCCACGGTCCACCCATACCGCATCCGGCCCGGTGACGAGTACATCGGCGACCCGAGGATCGTGCAGCAACGGCTCCAGCAGCCCCGCACCGGTCATCTCGGTCTGCAACAGGCGCAGGGCCCGGAGCAGATCGGTGTCGGCAAGCACCCCGCCCGCTTCCGTACGGATCGCGGCCGCCAGCTGCGCGGCATCTGGCACGCCCGGATGCTCGGCGAGGCGCTCACGGACGCGTTCGAGGAGGTCGACGGTCACAAAGGAGGTCATGTCGTGCCGGCTCCGTCCATCCGAAGGGCCGCACGACGGATGGAGCGCCGGGCGCTGACGGGGGTAGTCATCCCTCGGCTCCGACCATGGCGAGGACAGCGTCGGCGGCGTCGCGCAGGGGGCCACGCCGGCGGACGCTCAGGCCACCGCGTTCGAGACGGGAGGCGAGGCCGGCCTGCCCGCGCACCGCGGCGAGAAGGGGCAATCCGAGAAGTTCGGCGACTTCCGCGCCGCGCAGTCCGCCGGGCGCGGGACCACGAACGACCAAGCCGCGGTTGGGGTTTCGTTCTCCGAGATAGGCCGACACGACTTCGGCCGCGGCGATGGAGCGCAGTCGGGCCGGTACTACGAGGACGACCAGATCGGCGGCGTCGAGCATCGCGTCGGCCGCCGGGCCACGCTCACACGACACATCACAGACCACGAGATCTCCTGCGTCCCTGCCCGATTCGATGACCGCACGGACCGCCGCCGGCGCCAGCCCGACGAACGCGTGCCCCACGGAAGCCGAGTCGGGCCGTGATCGCCCGGGACCCACCCCGGTGGCGGGTCGCGCTCGGCCGCAGGACAACACCGCCAAGCCGGGAGCCCCGACGGGCAACGCGTTGTGCAGCGCCGCAGCCGACACCCGTCCGTCCTCGATGATCAGGTCCGGCCAGCGCAGGCCCGGCACGTTCTCCATGCCCAACACCAGATCTATCCCACCGTCGAGCGGGGCACCGTCGATCAGCACCGTGTCGCGACGCACCCGCCGCGCGGCCCCGCGCAGCGCGGTCGCCGCGGCGAGCGTGGATGCGCCGGCACCTCCTCCCGCGCCGACCACCGCGACGACTATCCCTTCACCCGTGCGGGATTCGGCGTGTTCGGCGAACTGTTCGACCAGTGCGACAGCCGCCGAGGGCAATGCGACAACACGTTCGGCACCCACCGCCGTCGCCGCTTGCCAGTCGGGCACGGCAGGTTCCCCCTCGGTGACCAGGACGACGCCCGCCCGCCGCGGGAATCCGCCGACGGCGGCGGCAACAGCGGCGGCGGTATCGAGGATGACCATGCCTGCCCCGGCCCACGCATGCCTGCCGACCGGCATCACCCGTTCCTCGGTGACGCGCTCGGCGGCCGCCGCGACTCGACGCACCTCCGCGCGCAGCCGTTCATCACGCACGAGCACTAGAGCGGGCGCGATCTGTGGCGGGCCACCGCGCATCGGGACTGGGTTCATGCGACTCAGCGTTGCCGAGCGAGGAGTTCATCAACACCCCGAAAACACCGATTGTGGATAACTCGGGGGTGTGGAGAACTTTGACGATCGTCCTGAAAATAGAGGACGGCCCCAGCCGGGGGGGAGGAGGCTGGGGCCGTCGGGTTCAGCCCCGGGGGGTCGGGCTGAACGCGCCTGGACTAAGTCCAGGTGCCAGCAATACTACACCCACCCCCTGCCGCGGGCGCAAGTAGCATTCGCCGACATTCTTCGGCGATTCGCGCCGCCCGGCGTCCCCGGGGCAAACCCTTTTCCACGGTGCGGGCAGTCGATCCTGCGGTGCGCGCAGGTCGTGCCTATCCTGTTGACGTGACGCCAGAACGCGACCAGACCTCGCCTACGGACACAAGTCTCGGCAAAACGGGCCGAGCCCCGGTGCCGGGCGGGCGCGTCGCCGCGTTCTTCGACCTCGACAAAACGGTGATCGCGAAGTCGAGCGCTTTCGTCTTCAGCAAACCGTTCTACGCGCAGGGTCTGCTCAACCGCAGAGCCGTGTTGGAGAGCAGCTACGCACACTTTTTGTTCCTGCTTTCCGGTGCAGATCACGACCAGATGGAACGGATGCGGGCAAACCTCGCCAACATGTGCGCGGGCTGGGATGTGGAGCAGGTGAAAACCATTGTGGCCGAGACTCTTCACGATCTGGTCGACCCGCTGATCTACGCCGAGGCCGCCGATCTGATCGCCGATCACAAGATCCGCGGCCACGATGTGGTGATCGTCTCGGCCTCCGGCGAGGAGATCGTCGGACCGATAGCTGAGGTGCTCGGCGCCTCGCACACCGAGGCGACCCGGATGGTCGTCGAGGACGGCAAGTACACCGGCGATATCGAGTTCTACTGCTACGGCGAGGGCAAGGTCGCCGCCATCGAGAAGCTCGCCGCCGAGCAGGGCTACGACCTGTCGCGGTGCTACGCCTACTCCGACTCGGTGACCGACGTGCCGATGCTGAGCGCCGTAGGCCACCCGACCGCGGTGAACCCCGACCGTGCGCTGCGCAAGGAGGCGGCCAGCCGCGGCTGGCCGGTGCTCACGTTCTCCAACCCGGTGTCGCTGTGGTCACGATTCCAGGCGCCGTCGACCACCACTGTCGCCGCGACGGCGGCCGTCGGACTGAGCGCGATCATCGCCGGCGCGATCAGCTACCGACTGCTCCGCAAACGACGCTGACCGGCCGCTTGCAGCACGAATCTCCGAGTGACACGCCGAATTCATCGGGATTCGGTTATGCCCGCGAAACCCTTGATGTGAGTGCCATCACAGTGTAAGAATGGAGTCACGGAAGGACGGAAGGCCAAGACGGAGCCGGAAGAGAAGGTTTCGCCTCCCATCCCACCCTTCCCAGCACGGACACCAGGCACCCACGCGGAGCGCGCCGCGACAAGGCCGAAAGAGTTGTGGGCCTGCGAAATTCGAGCCAACGTCGGCGAACGCCTCGCACAGGTTGCGGGGATGAACCGGCGGGGCTGGGATGATCGCCGAGGCCACCGAACACAACCCACCCTGCACGCTTGGTAACCGGGTGTTCCGTGCTAGCGGGCGGTGAGGTCGAGCAATCGACAACGCCGCCCGTTTCGATGTGTACGGCCGGTTCAGCCGGCCGCGGCGTCGGCGATCGAGTTCGCCTCGCGGGCCCCGTCTTCCAACGCGCCCGCGCAGAACAGCACCCAGCCACCCACGCCCTCCGCGGTGCCCATGCCGAATCCGGCGGCCGCGTCGAGGTAGGCCTGTCGGCGGCGCAGCCAGAACACTTCGGGCACGCCGAGGCTGTGCGGGTCGAGTCCGCTGGATACCGCGACCAGTCGCGAGGCAGCGCGCGCGACGACACCGTCACCGGTGCCGAACGGGCGCAACGACAGCAGCTCGCCGTGCACGATCGCCGCGATCACCGGGGCGGGCGCCTTGCTCGACTGGACGGTTTGCGTGAGCATGTCGAGCCGCTCGGCGACGCCGGGTGTCGAGCGCGGGCGACCGAGTTCCTGCCCGTCGGTCACCAGGTCGGCGGCGGCGAGCAGGTGCAACCGGGCCAGCGCCTGCAGGGGCGCGCGCCGCCAGGTGCCGACGAGATTGGTGAGCGCGTCGCCGTCGAGCGCCTGACCCACCCGCAACGCGCCGGCCAGCACCGGGTCACTGACCTGACCGTCGGCGGGCAGGTCGGTGCTCGCGCCTTCGATGGCCGCCGAGGAGCGGGCGGCCCGCACGGCGGCTTCGGCGGCGGTGGTCGCCCAGCCACGCCGGTTCGACTTGTGCCGATGCACGGCCGCGAGCGCGTCGCGCGCCTTGTCGGCGGCCTCGCGCACGCCGGGCAGGTCGACCAGGGGCTGGAGCGGATCAGTCACGGCATGGAGGTTACCGCTCGTACAGTGCGGCCCCCACGGTCACATACAACCCGCGCACCGTCGGCCAGCTGCGATCCGGCCACGGCACCTCGGCGAGCCGCTTGGCTGCCGGGGTCACCGCCCTGCGCCGCCGCGCTTCCCGCTCGGCCAGCCGTTCAGCATCGATTCGATCCACCGGCGTCTCCAACCCCGCGATCCAACCCGCACCACCTCGGACGAATCCACGCTACGCCGATGAGCCGGGCTATCGAAGAGTTTCGAGAGCCCGGCCGGCACCCTTACCCCGTGAGCAGCTCGCGACCAGGAATCGCCTCGAGCAATGCCCGTGTGTACTCCTCGCGCGCAGATGCGAACACCTCGTCCGTTGTGGCCGCCTCCACCACCTTCCCCTCGCGCATGACCAACACGTTGTCCGCGATCTGCCGAACAACCGCCAGGTCGTGAGTGATGAACAAATACGTCAGCCCCAGTTCGGCCTGGAGGTCGTTGAGCAAGGTGAGGATCTGAGCCTGGACCAGGACGTCCAGCGCCGAGACCGCCTCGTCGCAGACCACCATCTCGGGCGAGAGGGCCAGCGCGCGGGCGATCGCCACCCGCTGACGTTGCCCGCCCGACAACTCGTTGGGATAGCGCCGCAGCACCGACGCAGGCAGCGACACCTTGTCGAGCAGGTCACGCACCACCGCTTCGCGCTCGGCGGGAGTACCGATCTTGTGCACCCGCAGCGGTTCCTCGATCGTGCGGAAGATCGAGTACATCGGATCGAGCGAGCCGTAGGGATTCTGGAAGATCGGCTGCACCCGCCGCCGGAAGGCGAACGCGCCCTTGCTGTCGAGCTTCGCGACGTCCTTGCCGTCGAACTCCACGGTGCCCGACGTCGGTTCGAGCAGGCCGAGCACCATCTGCGCGATGGTCGACTTGCCGGATCCCGACTCACCGACGATCGCGGTGGTGGTGCCGCGACAAACCGTGAAACTCACCTCGTCGACGGCCACGAAGTCCGTGGACAGCCACGGCCGCTTGCCACGAATCTTGAACGCCTTGGACAGGTTTCGCACATCGAGCACGGTGTCGGGCAGTGCGTCGGATGCCTTCTCGGCGACAGCCACTTCGACAGCCTGCGCGCGCACTTCGGCCCGCTGCCGCGACGACGACATCCGCGATGCCGCCAGCGACGGCGCCGAGTTCACCAGCTTCTTGGTGTACGCGTGCTGCGGATCGCGCAGAATCTGCAGTGCGGGGCCGGATTCCACCACCTTGCCGCGATACATCACCACCAGGTGCTCGGCCCGTTCCGCGGCGAGGCCGAGGTCGTGGGTGATCAGCAGCACCGCGGTCCCCAGCTCGGTGGTGAGCTGTTCGAGATGGCCGAGGATCTGGCGTTGCACCGTGACGTCGAGCGCCGAGGTCGGCTCGTCGGCGATCAGCAGTTTCGGCCTGCACGACAGGCCGATCGCGATGAGCGCGCGCTGGCGCATACCACCGGAGAACTCGTGCGGGTACTGGTTCACGCGGCGTTCGGCATCGGACATACCCGCCTCGGCCAGCAGTTCCACCGCGCGTTCGCGGGCCGCGGCGCCGGTGGCGATACCGTTGGCCACCAGGGTTTCCCGAATCTGGAAGCCGATCTTCCACACCGGGTTCAGGTTCGACATCGGGTCCTGTGGAACCAGGCCGATGCCGTTGCCGCGGATGGCGACGATCTCCTTCTCCGACGCTTTCGTCAGGTCCTTGCCGTCGAACAGGATCGAACCGCCGGTGACCCTGCCGGTGCCGGGCAGCAGGTTGATGATGGCGTGCGCGGTCGTGGACTTGCCCGAGCCGGATTCGCCGACGATGGCGACGGTTTGCCCGGGGTAGACGGTGAGGCTCACGCCGCGGACGGCGGGGATCTCCTTGCCGTCGGAGGTGAAACCGACGTCCAGGTCCCGGATTTCGAGCAGGGGCTCGGGCGCGGATTTGTCGAGGCTCATCGGGTGCGCTCCTTCGGATCGAGCGCGTCGCGCACCGCGTCGCCGAGCATGATGAAGCTCAGCACGGTGATGGCCAGCGCGGTCGCCGGATAGAACAGGATCGGCGAGGTACGGATCTCGGTCTTGGCGCGGTCGATATCGGCGCCCCAGGACACGATGCTCGGCGGCAGACCGACGCCGAGATAGGACAGCGTCGCCTCGGTGACGATGAAGACTCCGAGCCAGATGGTGGCGACCACGATCAGCGGACTCGCCGAGTTGGGCAGCACGTGTTTCATCAGCGTGCCCAGACGCGACACGCCCAGCGCCTTCGCGGCGGTGACATATTCGCTGTTCTTGGCCTCGATCACCGCGCCACGCGTGATGCGCGCGGCCTGCGGCCAGGTGAAGGCCACCAGGATCGCGACGACCGTCATGATCCCCGCGGGCCGCAGCAGCTGCAGCAGCACGATCGCGGCCAGCACCATCGGAATGGCGTAGAAGATCTCGGCGATGCGCGAGACGATCGTGTCGAGCAGCCCACCGTAGAAACCGGAAATCGCGCCGAGGATGCCACCTACCAGCAGGAACAGCATCGCCGATGCGATGCCGACGCTCACCGACGCACGCGCGCCGTAGACGGTGCGGGCATAGACATCACAACCCTGCTTGTCGAAGCCGAACGGATGACCCTCGCGCGGGCCGTCCATGCCGAACTCCCCCAGGCACAACCGCGGGTCCTGGCTGGTGAACAGCGACGGCCACACCACCACGAGCATGACGAACACGATCAACACCACCGAGACCAGGAACACGGGGTTTCGGCGCAGCCGCCGCCACGCGTCGCCCCAGATGCTGGTCGGGGTGCCCTGGTCCAGGACACGGTCGGTGGCGAGCACCTCCACCTCGTCGGCGGGGGCCACGAAATGCTGTTGCTTGTCATGCATAGCGGATCCTCGGGTCCAGTGCGGCGTAGAGCAGGTCGATCACGAGGTTGACGATCAGGAACACCACCACCAGCACCGTCACGAACGACACCACCGTGGGTGGCTCGCCGCGGATGATCGCCTGGTACATGGTGCCGCCGACGCCGGGAATGTTGAAGATGCCCTCGGTGACGATCGCACCCGCCATCAACGCGCCGAAATCGGCGCCGAGAAAGGTGACGACCGGGATCATCGAATTCCGCAGAATGTGCACGCTCACCACGCGTCGGCGCCCGAGCCCTTTGGCCGTCGCCGTGCGAACGAAGTCGGCGGATTTGTTCTCCGCCACCGAGTTTCGGGTCAGCCGCAGTACATAGGCGAACGACAGCGAGCCGAGCACGAACGCGGGAACGATCAACTCGCTCAGGCTCGCTTTACCCGTGACAGTAACCGGGGCGATCCCCCATTTCACACCCAGAAAGAATTGCGCGAGATAACCGACGACAAACACCGGCAGCGCGATGATCACCAGGCTCGCGATGAGCATGGTCGAATCGAAGAGCTTGCCCTTTCGCAACCCGGCGATCATGCCGAACAAAATGCCGAACAGGCCTTCGATGAACACGGCGAGAAACGCCAGCCTGATGGTGATCGGGAAGGCGCGTTCGAGTTCTTCGCGGACCGGTCTGCCCGAGAAAGAGGTGCCGAAATCTAAAGTCAGAATCCCCTTCAAATAATGCAGGTACTGCACGATGAAAGGCTGATCGAGGTGATACCGGGCGCGCAGTACCGCCTCGGCGGCCGGCGTCAACTGTTTCTCGCCGGCCAGCGCCTTGATCGGGTCACCCGGAATCAGAAAGACCATTGCATAGATGAGCAGCGTCGCGCCCAGGAATACCGGGATCATCTGGAGCAGACGCCGAACTACGTACCAAGCCATCGTTTCCTCCGAAAACGACCGGGGCCGAGCCACTTCGCAGTGGCCCGGCCCAGCTGTCGAGTTCTATTTCTCGATGTTCTCGAAGTCGAACAGGCCGTTCCAGGTGAGCTCGGCCTTGGTGACCTTGTCCGAGCGACCCGCGTTGGCGACGTAGTCGAACACTGGGATGTCCGCCATCTCCTTGATCATGATCGCCTGCGCTTGCGCGATCAGCTTGTAGGAATCCGCCTGTGTGGGGGCGGCGAGGGCGGCGTTGAACAGCCGGTCCACCTCGGGATTGTTGTAGTTGACGTTGTTGGTCTCGGAGAAGCTGTAGTACTGCGAACTGAGGAACTGCATCATCGTGGGGTAGTCGCCCTGCCAGCCATAGCGGAACGCGGTACCGATCGTCTTGGCGTTCACCGCGTCGCGAATGTTCTTGAACGTCGGCATCGGGTTGGCGACCGCGTCGATGCCGAGGGTGTTCTTCACGCTGTTGGCGACAGCTTCGATCCAGGCCTGGTGGCCGCCGTCGCTGTTGTAGGTGATCTGGTACTGACCCGACCACGGCGATATCGCGTCGGCATGCGCCCACAGTTTCTTGGCCTGGTCGGGGTTGTAATCGAACACTTCCGCACCCGGCAGGTTCGCGTCGTAGCCGGGCAGGGTCGCGGCGGTGAAGTCGCGCGACGGCGTGCGCGTGCCGTTGAAGATCTTGTCGATGATCTGCGGGCGGTTGATCGCCATCGAGATGGCCTTGCGGCGCAGAATGCCTTCCTCGCCACCGAAATGCGGCACGGTGGTCTGGATGCCGATGTGCTGGTTCTGCGCGGTCGGCTTGGTGATGGCACGGTCGCCGAGATCGCTCTCGTACGTGGTGATCGCGCTGTCGGGAATGGTGTCGAGTGTGTCGAGATTTCCGGCCTGCAGATCCGCGTACGCGGTGTCGTAGGACTGGTACATCACGAATCGCAGGCCCTTGTTCTTGGCCGGGCGGCCACCGGGATAGTCCGGGTTGGGCGTGAGATCGATCTTCACGTTGTGTTCCCACGAACCGAACGCGTAGGGACCGTTGCCGATCGGCTTCTCACCGAATGCCTTCATATCCTTGAAAGCGGCATCGGGCAGCGGATAGAACGGCGCGTAGCCGAGCGCGCTCTCGAAGTCGATCGAGGGCGACTTCAACTCGACGGTGAAGGTGCGGTCGTCGACAACCTTCAAGCCCGACATCGTCTTGACGGTGGGATTCTCGGCACTCACCTCGTCGAACCCGGCAATCGGGCTGTACACGTAACTCTGCAGCTGCGCGTTGTCGGCGAGTGCGCCGTAGTTCCACGCGTCGACGAAGGATTTCGCGGTGACCGTGGTGCCGTCGGTGAACTTCCAATTCGGCTTGATAGTGATCTTGTACGACTTCCGATCAGCCGTCTCGATCTTCTCGGCCACCTCGTCGTGGGCCTCACCGCTGGCGTCGTAGTACTTCAGCCCGGCGAACAAACGGTCGACGACGCGGCCGCCCATGTTCTCGTTGGTATTGCTGGGCACCAACGGATTCTGCGGCTCGCCCGCATTGGTGGTGACGATGCTCGAATCAGCACTGTCGTCGGACGAGCACGCGGTGAGACCGAGGCTTGTGGCCGCCAGTCCCGCCGCGACCAGCGCGGTCGCTCTGATGAATCTCAACGCTCTCTCCCGGTTCAATTCCGTGGCTAACGGTCGGAGGTTAGCGGCTCCGGCTGGATTTTTCAGCGATCCGAGCCATTTTCAGTTCACATGTATCAGTACGGTTACTCGCTGGAAACGCAGGAAAAATTGCCGAGCCCCTCGCTCTCGGCAGAAAAATATGAACAAATATCGGGAACGCTCAGCTGAACCGTTGAGTAAAAACGATAGCTCGCGACCGTCCGGTCTGTCCGGCGAAGTCATCGGATGAACTAGCCCTATTGACCGCCGCGAAACATCGTCACGACAACGGGACACGCCGTCGCGGGTCAGTTGGCTACTGTCTAGACAGCTGGGCCGCACCCCGGCGACCGACCCGACCGCACCAGGCATGTGAGGCTGAACCGACGTGACCGAAACTGCTGCAGGACACCAGGACTCGTTTCCGCCCAGTGCGGAATTCGCCGCCGTCGCCAACGCGGACGCCACGCTCTACGACCGTGGCGAGACCGACCGCGACGGCTTC
Organism: Nocardia sp. NPDC055050; assembly: GCF_053608345.1. Lineage (NCBI taxonomy): Bacteria > Bacillati > Actinomycetota > Actinomycetes > Mycobacteriales > Nocardiaceae > Nocardia > Nocardia sp. NPDC055050. The sequence goes on along the minus strand of NZ_JBSGVG010000020.1, from coordinate 16,711 downwards.
TGGACCGAACAGGCCAACCGGCTGCACTGGCACAAACCCTTCACCGAAGTACTCGACTGGACCGACGCGCCGGTCGCGCGCTGGTTCGGCGACGGCGAGCTCAACGTCGCCTACAACTGCGTCGACCGCCACGTCATCGACGGACACGGCGACCAGGTCGCTATCCACTGGGAAGGCGAACCCGGCGACTCGCGCGACATCACCTACCGCGAACTGCTGGAGGAGGTCTCGCGAGCGGCGAACTATCTGACCGAGCTCGGACTGGCGGCAGGCGATCGCGTCGCCGTCTACATGCCGATGGTGCCCGAGGCGATCGTGTCGATGCTGGCGTGCGCGCGGCTGGGACTCACGCACTCGGTGGTGTTCGCGGGCTTCTCGCCGAGCGCGCTGCGCCAGCGGGTCGACGACGCCGAGGCCCGACTGATCATCACCACCGACGGACAGTGGCGGCGCGGCAAGCCCGCACCGCTCAAGGAGGCCGTCGACGAGGCGCTGGCCGCCAAGGGCGACGTGCCGTCGTCGGTGGAGCACGTGCTCGTGGTGCGCCGGGTCGGCACGGAGGTGCCGTGGACCGACGGTCGCGATCTGTGGTGGCACGAAACCGTCGCCGCCGCTTCACCTTCCCACGAAGCACAGCCCTTCCCCGCCGAACACCCGCTGTTCATCCTCTACACCTCCGGCACCACCGGAAAACCCAAGGGCATCCTGCACACCACCGGCGGATACCTCACCCAAACCGCCTACACCCACCACAACGTCTTCGACCACAAAGCCGGAGACGACGTCTACTGGTGCACCGCCGACATCGGCTGGGTCACCGGACACAGCTACATCGTCTACGGCCCCCTCGCCAACCGCGCCACCCAGGTCGTCTACGAAGGCACCCCCAACTCCCCCGACGAACACCGCCACTTCCAGATCATCGAGAAGTACGGCGTCACCATCTACTACACCGCACCCACCCTGATCCGCACCTTCATGAAATGGGGTCGGGAGATCCCCGACGCCCACGACCTGAGCACCCTGCGACTGCTCGGCTCCGTCGGCGAACCCATCAACCCCGAAGCCTGGCGCTGGTACCGGGAAGTCTTCGGCGCGAACAAGACTCCCATCGTCGACACCTGGTGGCAGACCGAGACCGGCGCCATCATGATCGCGCCACTGCCCGGCGTCACCGCGGCCAAACCGGGCGCCGCGATGGGCCCGCTGCCCGGCATCTCCGCGACAGTCGTCGACGAAGAGGGCAAACCGGTGCAGCTCGGCGAAACCGAGGCCAACGGGTACCTCGTGCTGGACAAGCCGTGGCCGTCGATGCTGCGCGGCATCTGGGGCGATATGGATCGCTACCGCGCCACCTACTGGGAGCGCTACGCCGAGCAGGGATGGTACTTCGCGGGCGACGGGGCCAAGCTCGACGCCGACGGCGACCTGTGGGTGCTCGGCCGGGTCGACGACGTCATGAACGTCTCCGGACACCGCATCTCCACCGCCGAGGTCGAGTCCGCGCTGGTGGGGCATCCAGCCGTCGCCGAAGCGGCGGTGGTCGGCGCCACCGACGCGACCACCGGACAGGGGATCGTCGCGTTCACGATCCTCACCGGCGAGGCCGCGGCGTCGGCGGGGCCCGAACTGGTCGCCGAGCTGAAGGCGCAGGTGTCCAAGGAGATCAGCCCGATCGCGCGGCCACGCGAAATCCACATCGTGCCGGAACTGCCCAAGACCCGCAGCGGCAAGATCATGCGCAGGCTGCTGCGCGATGTCGCCGAAGGGCGCGAGCTCGGCGACACCTCCACGCTGGTCGATCCGGGCGTTTTCGAGGCCATTCGCACCGGGAGCAACTGACGCGCCCCGGCCGGTGACCTCAAATGTCACCGGCCGGGTCCGTTAGGATCGAGTAAAGGTGTGCCGGGAAGTCTGGTCGGCATGCGGTCGTGAATCCGAGTCGATGAGCGCCCGCAGTTCTGTCGACCTCTGCCGGAAGGCTTGCCCTTGATCACGCGCGTCCGCTCCGAGCTCACCCGCTATCTCCGCACCGAAACCGTCGGCGGTGCGCTGCTGCTCGTGGCCGCCGCGGTAGCCCTGATCTGGGTGAACTCGCCGTGGGGCGCGAGCTACCAGACGATGATCGACACCCACCTCGACATTCCCGCACTACACCTCGACCTCACCCTGGCCGACTGGTCCAAGGACGGTCTGCTCGCGATCTTCTTCTTCGTGGCCGGGCTCGAGCTCAAACGCGAGTTCGCCGTCGGCGAGCTACGCGACCCGAAACGGGCCGCGCTGCCGGTCGTCGCCGCGGTGGGCGGTGTGATCACCCCGGCCGTGATCGCGCTGGTGGTGGGCCACGGCGTGCCCGGCATGGACAAGGGCTGGGCCATTCCCGTCGCCACCGATATCGCCTTCGCGCTCGCGATCCTGGCGATGACCGGTTCGCGGATCCCCACCAGTGCGCGGGTGTTCCTGCTGAGCCTGGCCGTGGTCGACGATCTGCTCGCCATCGTTCTCATCGCGGTGCTGTTCACCGCCTCGCTGTCGCTGCTGTGGCTGGCCGCCGCCTTCGCCTGCTGCGGAGTGTGGGCACTGGCCCAGAAGCTGCGCCTGCACACGCCGCTGTTCTATATTCCGGTCGCGCTCGTGTGCTGGTACGCGCTGCACGAGGCGGGCATCCATCCGACGCTGGCCGGCGTCGCACTCGGGTTGCTCACCAGGGTCCGCAAGGATCCCGGCGAGAAGATCGCGCCCGCGACGCACCTCGAGCATGTGGTGCAACCGATCTCGGCCGGCTTCTGCGTACCGGTGTTCGCGCTGTTCGCCTCCGGTGTGCCGCTCGACGGCGCAGTGTTCGGATCACTGTTCACCGACCGGCTCGCGCTGGCGATCCTCCTCGGGCTCTTGCTCGGCAAAACCATCGGAATCTTCGGTGTGAGCTGGGTCGTTATCAAACTCGGCTGGGCGAAACGCCCAGCCGGACTGGAGTATCGCGACATGTTCGCCCTGTCGGTACTCGGCGCGATCGGGTTCACCGTTAGCCTTCTCGTGGCGGAACTCGCGCTCGCCGACGTCGGCGACGATGCCATCGATCTTGCCAAGGCCGCCGTTCTGGTGACCTCGATGGCAGCATCGCTGATCGGATCGGCGCTACTGTTGCGCCGAGGACGTGTGCACCAGGCGCGCCGCGATGCAGACCAGTTACCACAGGGAGAAGGGTCGACGAAGTGAGTTACACCCAAGGCGGAAATGACGGTCGGACGGTCACTTCGATCCCGTTGACCGACGCCAATCCGCCCGGATCGGCGAGCATCGGCAGCCTCGTGCGCGATGCCACCGAGCAGATGTCGACACTGGTGCGCGCCGAGGTGGCGCTGGCCAAGGCCGAGGTCACCGGTGAGATCAAGAAGGGCCTCACCGGCAGCGTCTTCTTCATCCTCGCGCTGACAGTGCTGCTGTTCAGCTCGTTCTTTTTCTTCTTCTTCCTCGCCGAGCTGCTCGACATGTGGCTGTGGCGCTGGGCCGCGTTCCTGATCGTGTTCCTGCTGATGGTGCTCACCACTGTCCTGCTGGCCTTGCTCGGCTGGCTCAAGGTACGGAAGGTGCGCGCGCCGGAGAAGACGATCGGTTCGCTCAAGCAGGCCGCCGAGGTGCTGCCCGCCGCGTTCACCCACCGCGACGCGGCCGACACGCACGCGGCCATCGGATCCAGTGGTGCGGGCGCCACGTCGCTGGAGAAGTCGAGCAACCGATGACGCGCCGGGCGGGCCCGGTCGCAACAGCCGGACCCGCCCACTAGGCTCGATCGGCGTGTCGTCCAATTCATTCCCGGATCCCTCCAGCGTCCGTTTCGACGGACCGTGGACCCACCGGGACGTGCACGCCAACGGAATCCGCTTCCACGTCGTCGAAGCAGACGTCGCCGAAACCGACGGTGCGGACCGCCCCGAGGCGCCCCTGGTGCTGCTGCTGCACGGTTTCGCCGATTTCTGGTGGTCGTGGCGGCATCAGCTGACCGCGCTGGCCGGCCACGGGTATCGCACCGTCGCCGTCGACCTGCGCGGCTACGGCGATACCGACAAACCACCGCGTGGCTACGACGGCTGGACCCTCGCAGGCGACATCGCCGGCCTGGTCCGGGCGCTCGGGCACACCGAGGCCACGCTCGTCGGCCACGCCGAAGGCGGACTGGTCTGCTGGGCCACCGCGGTGCTGCATCCGCGACTGGTCCGCTCGATCGCGCTGGTCAGCTCGCCGCATCCCGCCGCGCTCAAGAGCGCCGTGCTGCGCGATCCGGCCCAACGGGCGACCTGGCTGCCCGATTTCCTGCGGTATCAGCTGCCGCGCTATCCCGAAAACCTGCTCACCCGACGTGGTGGCGCCGAGGTGGAGCGCCTGCTGCACGATCGGGTCGGTGAATCCTGGTCGCGCAGTGCGGAATTCGTCGAGACCGCGTCGCGGATGCGGCATGCCATCCGGATACCGGGGGCCGCGCACAGTGCGCTGGAGTATCAGCGCTGGGCGTTTCGCAGTCAGTGGCGACCGGACGGTAAGCGGTTCATGGCCACGATGCGCACCCCGATCGACATCCCGGTGCTGATGCTGCGCGGCGAGCACGACTCGTATCTGCTCGACGCCACGTTCCGGCGCGGGGAGTCGTTGTCACCCCATCGGACGCTGGTCTCGATTCCGCGTGCGGGGCACTACGCCCATCAGGAGAACCCCAGCCGGGTCAACGAGGCGCTGACCGCGCACTGGCGCGAGCAGAACGGTGTGAACGGGTCGCCGCCGCACGACGACTTGGTTTCGCCGTAGTTTCGGAGCGTCGGCGCGCAATGGGTCTGGCCTTTGGGTAGACGTATCGGGTTCGACCGGGTCCGGGTTAGTTGGAGGCTGTGTTTTTGGAGCGCTGGCGCGCTCGAGCGGGGCCCCTGAGGCCCCGATCTTCCCTCCCTACGGGTACTCCTTCGTCGCACCCTTCGGTCAGTCCAGATCGGGGCGGGCCCCTTGGGGTAGAGACATACAGCGACTACCGGGCCCAGGCGGTGTGCGCCGTGGGTCGACGTACCTCTGGCTACCCGGGGACTGGGTGATCAGCTCAGTACGCAGGCGCCCGTGTTGACGGGGGTGCTGCTCGGGGCGGCTGCGGCCAGTTCGGACGCGACCTCGTGCAAGGTGAGGACGTAGCCGGTGTCGTCGTCGGTGACCGCCGCGCCGAAGACCACGCCGAGGAGCTGGCCCTCGGCGTCGACCAGCGGGCCGCCGGAGTTACCCGCGCGGACCTGACCGCGCACCGTGTAGACCTCACGCTCGACGGTGCCGTCGCGGTGGATGGTCGGGCCGGTGAGGTCGAGGGTCTCGCGGACACGGGCCGCGCTGGCGGTGTACGGGCCGCCACCGGGGTAACCGAGCACGATCGCGCTCTCGCCCGAACTCGCGGGCTCAGGGGCCTGGGGCAGCACGGGGGCGGTCAGACCGGGGACGGCGAGGACCGCGATGTCCTTGGACGGGTCGAACAGGACCACGGTGGCGTCTAGCGCACCACGGGCCGTGTCGACCGACACCGTGTTGGTGCCCGCGACGACGTGCGCGTTGGTCATCACGCGTTCCGGCGCGACGATGAAGCCGGAACCTTCGAGCGCCCGCTGGCAACTGGGTGCGGTGCCGCGGATGCGCAGCACGCTCTGCTGCAGCGACGCCGCAACCGGGCTGGCCAGCACCGAGGGATCCGGCGGTTCGACGGCGGCGATCGGCGCTCGGCCGAACGGGCCGATCACATCGGGCAAGCCCGACGTGTCGAGCAGCTTGGAGAATTCGTTGGGAACCTTGCGCAACCAGTCCGGCGCGACCGAGTTGACGTCGGCGAGCACCTTCGACCCGTTGATCGCGGCGGCGACAGCGGGCTGGGACGCGGTGGCCAGCGGCAACGCGAGCAGCCAGGCCGCGACCAGCACGGTCACCGCCTGCAACACCGCACCGACAACACTGTCCACGCTGCGGGCGACCGGCTGGCGGATGCTGGTGCGCGCGGCCCGGCCGAGCACCATGCCCGCCACCTCACCGACGATCACCAGCAGCACGATCAGCAGGATGCCGCCGAGTACCCGGCTGCGACCCTCACTGAGGTGCTTGAGGATGTGCGGTGCGATCAGAATGCCCGCGACCGCGCCCAGCGCGACGCCGAAGAACGCCAGCGCCGACGCCACCGCGCCCTGCCGCCAGCCGGTGGACGCCGCGACCAGCGCGATCAGTACCACCGCGATGTCGAGCCATACCGAGGCGGTCACAGGGTCATTCCGACCGCAGCCAGCGAGCTCTCCAGGTCACGCACGTCGCCCCGATCCCAGTTTCGTTCCCAGCCAGCGGATTTGATGATGCCGGCGAGAATACCGCCGGTGAGTCCCCACACCAGCATGCCGTCGACCTGGAACGCGGGGCTCTGGTAGCCGAGACTGCCACGCACCATGAATCTGTGTGCCGGATCGAGCAATTCGGTGAGCGGCACACGCACGACACGCTCGGTTTCGCCCTGATCGACGACGCGGACCGCGCTGGGTGCTCGCCAGTAGCCGAGCACCGGGGTCACGTCGAATTTCGACGGCGGAACGAACAGTTTCGGCAGCAGCGCGAACGGCTGGACACCGGCCGGGTCGAGTCCGGTCTCCTCCGCGGCTTCGCGCAGGGCGGTGCCGACCGGGCCGTCGTCGCCGGGATCCTCGGCGCCGCCGGGGAACGCGATCTGGCCGCGGTGCTGGCGCATGGTCGAGGCACGCTGAGTGAGCAGGACGTCGGCGTCGGCGGGCAGGCCCCCTGGCACCGACTCATCGGCGTCGGGCGAGCCGCCGAACAGCACGAGGACAGCGGCCTGGCGTGGCCTGCCGGTGATCGACATGGCCCGGCGCAGGGCGCGGGAAGTAGCGAGCGTGTCGTCGGCGTCGGGGCCGCCGGATCTGATCGCGGTGCGCAACCACGAGGGAACGCCGGAATCGTCGAGCCTCGCTACATCGTTCACGCCATCGCCTTCGATCCACACGCCACTGTTACGTCCTCTGTCATACCGTGACCCCGAGCTTCGCGGATACCGTATCCGCGATGTCGGCCACGTCGGCAAACGTACGCACCTCCACGCTCGCGATGGTGCCGTCGGCCCGCACGAGCACCGAGACGGGCAGCACCGCGGGCGCACCGACCGCACTGCGCACGGCGGCCTGCGGATCCTCGACGCCGGGCAGGGTGATGCCGAGTCCGGTCAGCCGAGACAGCGCCTTCGCCTCGTCGGGATCGCTGTGCACGGTCATGACCGTGAGTGCCGAGCCCGCCCGCTGCGCGAACTCCTGGAGATGCGGCAACTCGGTGGCGCAGGGTCCACACCAGTAGGCCCACAGGTTGAGCAGCGCGGGCTTTCCGGCGAGCGCCGCGGCGAGATCGACGGGCGAGCCGTCCGCCAGACAGCTCACCTGGAGACCGGCCAGCGGCCCCGATCCGGACGCGGACGCGGGCGACGGGCAGGGTTGGGACCCCGCCGCCGCTCGTTCCTCGGCCGACACGCCCGATGTCTGTTGCGATGTCTGCGCAACGACGCCGGTGGTCTGCGAACCCTCACGCGGCCACAGCGCCACCGTGGCGGCGACCACCAGGATCACCGCGGCGAGCACCCAGCGCACAGCGGGCCGCCGTAGCAGCGAAGCTTCGCTCACAGGCCGACCATGTTCAGCAGGTGATCGCGCTCCGGGCCCTTCACCAACTCCGCGGCCACCGCCGGGTCGGTGGGGCCGAGCCCGAACGACGGGCAGTCGCCGGCGAGCATGCACGCGCCGCAGGCCGGCTTGCGCGCATGGCACACCCGACGCCCCTCGAAGATCACCCGGTGCGAGAGCATCGTCCAGTCCTTGCGCTCGAACAGCGCGCCGACCGCGTGCTCGACCTTGACCGGATCCTCCTCGTCGGTCCACTTCCAGCGACGCACCAACCGGCCGAAATGGGTGTCGACGGTGATACCGGGCACATCGAACGCGTTGCCGAGGATGACGTTGGCCGTCTTGCGCCCGATCCCGGGCAATTTCACCAATTCGTCCAGAGTGTGAGGCAATTCACCGTCGTATTTTTCGACCAGCGCCTGGCCGAGGCCGATCAGCGAACTGGTCTTGTTCCGGTAGAAGCCGGTGGGCCTGATGTATTCCTCCAGCTCCACCCGGTTGGCCTGCGCGTAGTCGTAGGCACTGCGGTACTTCGCGAACAGGGCGGGAGTGGTGAGGTTCACCCGGACGTCGGTGCACTGGGCGGACAGGATCGTCGCGACGGCCAGTTCCAGCGGAGTGGTGAAGTCGAGCTCGCAGTGCGCGTCGGGGAACGCCGCGGCGAGCGTGCGGTTCATGCGGCGGGCGCGCCGGACCAGTCCGATCCGCGTTTCCGCAGCTATCGCACGGTTCTTGCGTTTGCGAGCGGCCGAGATGCCGGTGGGTACGGCGGCCGAATCCGCTGCCGGATCGGCATCGCCGGCGGCGGCGGGGGCAGGGGAAACGGGCACCGCTTCACCATACGGAACCACTACGACAACATTGCCCGGCCAGTTTGCCCGCTGTGTTCCATCTGAGACCTGGACCGTGTTTACTGCCAGTCATGCAAGGACTCGCTGTGGTGCTCTTCCCAGTGCTGTTGATGCTGTTCGCGCTGGGGATGGAGCGGGTCGAGAATCGGCTCCGAAAGCTTCTCGAACCCGACGAAGAGGTTCAGCAGTACCTGGACAACGCCAGCAACGCCGAAGTGAAAGAGCTGACGAAGCTCGGCCTGCCCGCCGCCGTGGCGCGCGTGCGCAAGCGCCGTTCCCGTACCTCCGAATTGGATGTCGCACGGGCGAGCTAAACGATCGATTCTCAACGCGCAATCCACTCTTTACGTGGTGTCTGTCACTGCGGTGCCGGAATGCCGCGTAGACTGCGCGGTTGGTCGATTCGCTCGACCAGGTTCGCAAGCCATATCCCATAAGGAGCACATTCGTGGACGAGGCCCTCGCCAGAGCAGGCATCTTCCAAGGCGTCGAGCCCACCGCGGTGGCCGCGCTCGCCAAGCAGCTGCAGCCCGTAGATTTTCCGCGCGGCCACGTCATCTTCAACGAGGGCGAACCCGGCGATCGGCTGTACATCATCACGACGGGCAAGGTGAAGATCGGCCGGCGGTCCCCGGACGGCAGGGAAAACCTGCTGACCATCATGGGTCCGTCCGACATGTTCGGTGAACTGTCGATCTTCGACCCGGGCCCGCGTACCTCGACCGCAACCACGGTCACCGAGGTCCGCGCCGTGACGATGGACCGCGACGCACTCAAGTCGTGGATCGATCAGCGCCCTGAGATCGCTGAGCAGCTGCTGCGCGTGCTGGCACGACGCCTTCGCCGCACCAACAACAACCTCGCCGACCTGATCTTCACCGACGTGCCAGGTCGCGTCGCCAAGGCGCTGCTGCAGCTCGCACAGCGCTTCGGCACCCAGGAAGCGGGCGCGCTGCGCGTGACCCACGACCTGACCCAGGAAGAGATCGCCCAGCTGGTCGGTGCTTCCCGGGAAACCGTCAACAAGGCGCTCGCCGACTTCGCTCATCGCGGATGGCTGCGCCTCGAGGGCAAGAGCGTGCTGATCTCGGATTCCGAGCGTCTGGCACGTCGCGCTCGCTGACGTTCGAACACCTGCCGTCCCGGTATGACGGGACCGTTGATGCGTGTGGGCTCACGAGGAGAGGGCCTCGTCCACACCACCGCGGTTTCGTTGTGCCGGGACATCGGCCGTTGTCTGCCTGACACCGGTCGATCGCCGACACGGCAAGCGCGTCGGCGATCGACCGGTGTTCAGTTCTGTTCGGCCCGCAGGTATTCCAGCTGTGCCTGCACGGAACTGCGCGCGGCGGGCCACAGCCGTTTGTCCACGTCGGCGTACACCTTGCGGACCACCGCGAGAGCGCCCGCGCCGGGACCCAGTTCGACCAGCGCGGCCCGCACCTGGTCGAGCCGCTCACGCCGGTGATCGAGGTAGTACTGCGCCACCGGCGCAGCATCGGGGTGGTCGGGCCCGTGCGCGGGCAGCAATGCCTTACCCGCGCCCAGCTCACGCAGCTTTTCCAGCGACGCGAGGAAGTTCGCCAGCGCGCCCGGCGCGGATTCGAGCACCGTGGTGCCGCGGCCGAGGACCGTGTCACCGGTGAGCACCGCGTCGTCGAGCAGCAGGCTCACCGAATCGGTGGTGTGTCCCGGCGTACCGAGCACCGTGATCCGCAGGCCGGCGGCCTCGATCACCTCGCCGTCCACCAGCGGCACGACCGCGCCACGCAGATACGCCGGGTCCACCGATCGCACCGGCGTCCCGGTGGCTTTCACCAGGTGATCGATGCCGCCGGTGTGATCGTGGTGGTGATGGGTGATCAGCGTCAACGCGATCCGGCCGCCGGTGGCCTCGACGATGTCGGCGGTGTGTTTCTTGTCCTTCGGTCCCGGATCGACGACCACATAGGAATCGCTGTCCGGGCCACGCAGCAGCCAGGTGTTGGTGCCGTCGAGCGTCATTTGATTGGGGTTGTCGGCCAGTAGTACCGATGCCGTCGCAGTGACCGGCCTGACCTGGCTGTACGCGGGATGTTCCAGTGCCATGACGGCTGCCTATCCGACCTCGACGATCAATTCCACCTCGACGGGCGTGTTCTTGGGCAGTTCCGAGACGCCGACGGCCGAGCGCGCGTGCACGCCCGCCTCGCCGAACACCTCACCGAGGAACTCCGACGCACCGTTGATCACGATCGGCTGATCGCTGAATCCGGGCGCCGAGGCGACGAATCCGACGACCTTCACGATCCGCACCACCTGGTCGAGCCCGACCAGGTCGTGCACGGCCGCGAGCGCGTTCAACGCGCACAGCCGGGCGGCCTCCTTGGCCTGCTCCACATCCACCTCGGCCCCGACCTTGCCGACCGCCGACAATTCACCGTCGACGAAGGGCAGCTGGCCGGAGGTGTACACCAGCGAACCGGTGCGCACGGCGGGAATGTAGGCCGCGACAGGAGCGGCGACCGGCGGCAGGGTGACACCGAGCCGGTCGAGCGCGTCCTTCCACGCGGTGGCCACGGCTACTTCTGCCGCTTCAGGTAGGCGACGTGCTGTTCGCCGGTCGGTCCGGGCAGCACCGAGACCAGCTCCCAGCCGTCGGACCCCCACTGGTCGAGGATCTGCTTGGTCGCGTGCGTCAACAGCGGCACGGTCGCGTACTCCCACAGGGTGACTTCACTCATGGTGTGAGTTTAGGGCTCACCCCGAACGCCTGGGCGAAACGGGTTATAGGCTCGGCGGCGTGGGAGCACCAACAGCAGAGCCGGTTTCGTCGGTTCCCGAACCGTCGACCGGATGGCCACAGCGCGCGGCCAAGGCCCGCTTGCACTACGTGACCGGCAAGGGAGGCACCGGCAAGTCGACCGTTTCGGCCGCACTCGCACTCGCGCTCGCCGCAGGGGGACGCAAAGTGCTGCTGGTCGAGGTCGAGAGTCGCCAGTCCATCGCGCAGTTGTTCGATCGGCCACCGTTGCCGCCCACCGAGACCCATATCGCCAGCGCCGACGGCGGTGGCGAGGTGACGGCACTGGCTCTGGACATCGAGTACGCGTTCCTCGAGTACCTCGACATGTTCTACAACCTCGGCTTCGCGGGGCGGGCGATGCGCCGGATGGGCGCCATCGAGTTCGTCACCACGATCGCGCCCGGTCTGCGCGACGTGATCCTCACCGGCAAGATCAAAGAGTGTGTGGTCAGGGTCGGCAAGGACGGCAAACCCGCCTATGACGACATCGTCGTCGACGCGCCGCCGACCGGCCGGATCGCCGGCTTCCTCGACGTCACCACGGCCATGGCCGAGATCGCCAAGGGCGGTCCGATCGCCTCGCAGGCCGAAGGCGTGTCCAACCTGCTGCATTCCGATCAGACGATGATCCACCTGGTGACGCTGCTCGAGGCGCTGCCGGTGCAGGAGACCGCCGACGCGATCGCCGAGCTCACTGCCGACGATCTGCGGATCGGCACGGTGATCGTCAACCGGGCGGCCACCGCCGAACTCACCCCGGCTCAGCGCGACACGGCCGTGGCGGGCGAACTCGACACCGCCGCGGTCGCCGCCGACCTGGCGAAGGCAGGCATCACCCTGTCCGAATCGGACTTCGACGGCCTGATCGCCGAAACGGTCGACCATGCGATCGTGCTGACCGCGCAGAACGCGAGTGCCGCCGAACTGGCGCAGATCGACGTCCCCCAGCTGTCCCTGCCCGCCCTCGGCGACGGCATCGACCTGGGTGGCCTCTACGAACTGGCCGAACAGCTATCCGCGCAGGGAGTCCGATGAGCGAGCACGTTTCCACCCCGCCCGCGCTGGATGTCTCGCAGATCATCGCCGACCCGAGTGCCCGCGTGATCGTGTGCTGCGGGTCCGGCGGCGTCGGTAAGACCACCACCGCGGCCTCGATCGCGCTGCGGGCGGCCGAATCGGGTCGCAAGGTGGTGGTGCTGACCATCGATCCGGCGCGCAGGCTGGCGCAGTCGCTGGGCGTGGCCGAACTGGACAACACCCCGCAGCGCGTGGAGCTGGGTCCCGAGGTGCCCGGTGAACTGCACGCGATGATGCTGAACATGCGCCGCACCTTCGACGACATGGTGCTCGAGCACACCAGCGCGGACAAGGCCGAGCAGATCTTCGCCAACCCGATCTATCAGACGGTGGCGTCGTCGTTCGGCGGCACGCAGGAGTACATGGCGATGGAGAAGCTCGGCCAGCTGGCCGCGCGCAAGGAGTGGGACCTGATCGTGGTCGACACTCCCCCGTCTCGCAACGCGCTCGATTTCCTCGACGCGCCCAAGCGGCTCGGCACCTTCCTCAACGGCAAGATGATCCGGTTGATCATGGCGCCGGGACGCGGTGTCGGCCGGATCGTCACGGGGGCGATGAGCCTGGCGATGCGCGGGGTGTCGACGATTGTCGGCGGGCAGATGCTCAAGGACGCCTCGACGTTCCTGCAATCGCTGGAATCGCTGTTCGGTGGGTTCCAGGACCGGGCCGAGCGCACCTTCGCGATGCTGTCCAAGCCCGGTACCCACTTCCTGGTGGTCGCCGCGCCCGAGCCGGACGCGTTGCGCGAGGCATCGTTCTTCGTCGACCGGCTGTCGACCGAGAAGATGCCGCTGGCCGGTCTGGTGCTGAACCGGACCCATCCCGCGTTGTCGGAGCTGTCGGGCGACCACGCGCTGACTGCCGCCGACCAGCTGGCTGATTCGAACCCGCTGACCGCGTCGGTGCTGCGCATCCACGCCGATCGGGTGTCGACGGCGGCGCGGGAGCGGCGGCTGCTGCACCGCTTCACCGGTGCGCACCCGCGGGTGAAGATCGTCTCGGTGACCGCGCTGCCCTTCGAGGTCTCGGATCTCGAAGCACTGCGCGCCGTCGGCGATCAGCTGACCGGTACCCCGGCTTCGGCCTGATCGATTCAGACAAATCCGCTATAGCTCACAATCCGGTAACACTCACCAACGGCGCCGATTCCGCAAACCACGCGGTCTCGGCGCCGTTTGTGATAACGGTCCGGTCTCGTCTGCTAGATAGCTACCTGGTGCTGGCGCTGGGCGTTGAAGAATTCAGCCCACGACGTCACGTCGGGATGCTGTTTGAGCAGCGCACGCCGCTGCCGCTCGGTCATCCCGCCCCACACACCGAACTCGACGCGATTGTCGAGGGCGTCGGCACCACACTGCATCAGCACTGGGCAGTGACGGCAGATCGTTGCCGCCTTGCGCTGCGCCGCACCGCGAACGAACAGCTGATCAGGGTCCACTTCCTTGCATCGCGCCTGGGCAACCCAAGCGATCCTTGCCTCGGCCTGCTCTACATCCAGTCGAGCGATGGGGGTTGTGATGTGCATTTGATGTGCCCCTTTGCAGTCCGAACACCGTTGTGCGGCGCTCCAGAATCGCGAGCGCGGATCACAGCAACCCAACTACCGCTGCGTCCCGCACCACATTCCACTTTGAGTGTTAGCTCTATCACACTGGGTTCTCAATCTAGGTAAAGGTATGGCGGTTACGCAAGACCGCCCCCCGATTTTTTGGTACGGGCGTCCATTCAAATCGGGCCAGAACCGCGCAGTAGTGCTGATCACCGGCGTGGCCGGTCGCGACACGCCGATGTGATCATTTTGTTGACACGCCCGAGCAACCCCCCTGGCACCGCCCGGACATTCCCCGTCGAGCAGCACAGCCGTGAACCTCACCACCCCACCCTCTAGTCTGGGATCGTGCCGATCACTCAAACGCTCGCGAGGCTGGCCGGCAGCTGCGCGCTGGCCGCCGTGCTTGTCGCTGGGCTGTTGTTCCCCTTGGCCGGTGGATTCGGATTCATCTCCAACCGCGCCGCCGACGCCGTCGACAATGTCTCCGCCGAACTGGTGGAGGGCACGGTCCCCGCCGTGTCGACGATGGTCGACGCGAACGGGTCGCCGCTGGCGTGGCTCTACGAGCAACGCCGCTTCGAAGTACCGAGCGACAAGATCTCCAACAACATGAAGCTGGCGATCGTGTCCATCGAGGACAAGCGCTTCTCCGACCACAAGGGCGTGGACTGGCAGGGCACGCTGCGCGCGTTCCTCACCAACACCTCCTCCGGTGCCGTGCAGCAGGGCGCGTCGACCCTGGACCAGCAGTACGTGAAGAACTTCAACCTGCTCGTGGTCGCCAAGACCGACGCCGAACGCCGCGCCGCGATCGAGACGACACCGGCGCGCAAGCTGCGCGAGATCCGGATGGCGCTCACGCTGGACCGCGAACTGTCCAAGGACGAGATCCTCACCCGCTACCTGAACCTGGTGCCCTTCGGCAACGGTTCCTACGGCATCCAGGACGCCGCGCAGACCTACTTCGGTATCGACGCGTCCCAGCTCAGCATCACCCAGTCGGCGATGCTGGCGGGCATGGTGCAGTCCAGCTCCAAGCTGAACCCCTACACCAACGTGGCCGGCGTCACCGACCGCCGCAACACCGTGCTCGACACGCTGATCCAGAACATCCCGCACCGCGCCGAGGAGTTCCGCAAGGCCAAGGCCGAACCGCTCGGCGTGCTGCCCGAACCCAAGGGCCTGCCGCGCGGGTGCATCTCCGCCAACGACAAGGGCTTCTTCTGCGACTACGCGCTGCAGTACCTGGCCGAGGCCGGGATCAGTCGCGAGCAGATCGACAAGGGCGGCTACCTGATCAAGACCACACTCGATCCGGTGCTGCAGGAATCGGTGAAGCGTTCGGTGAACGAGCAGGCCAACCCCGACCTCGACAACATCGCCGAGGTGATGTCGGTGGTCGCGCCCGGTCAGGATTCGCACCCTGTCCTCGCGATGGCGTCGAGCCGCACGTACGGCCTCAACCGCGACGCCAACGAGACGCTGCTGGGCCAGCCGTACTCGATGGCCGGTGACGGCGCGGGCTCGATCTTCAAGCTCTTCACCACCGCCGCCGCGATGGAGAAGGGCCTCGGCATCGCCGCCCAGGTGGACGTCCCCGGCACCTACGCCGCCAGGGGCATGGGCTACTCGAACTCGCCGGGCTGCCCGGCCGACTCGTGGTGTGTCAAGAACGCGGGCAACTACCCGGGGTCGATGTCGGTGACCGACGCGCTGGCGACCTCGCCCAACACCACCTTCGTGAAGATGATCCAGGACGTGGGCGTCTCGTCCGCGGTGGACATGGCCGTGCGCCTGGGCATGCGGTCCTACACCAACCCCGGCACCTCCGGGCACGGCAACTCGAGCCTGGCCGACCACATCAAGAACAACAACATGGGCTCGTTCACCCTCGGCCCGTTCGCGATCAACCCGCTCGAACTGACGAACGTGGCCGCCACGCTCGGCTCGGGCGGCAAGTGGTGCCCGCCCTCGCCGATCAAGGAGGTCGTCGACCGCAGCGGCAAGACCGTTCCGCTCACCCAGCAAGCCTGTGAGCAGGTGGTCGACCCGGGTCTGGCCAACACCCTCGCCAACGCGATGAGCAAGGACGACGTCAGCGGTACCGCCGCGGGCGCCGCGCGCGCGGCCGGGTGGTCGGCACCGATGTCGGGTAAGACGGGCACCACCGAGAGCCACCGCTCCTCGGCGTTCCTCGGCTTCACCAACGCGCTGGCTTCGTCGGTCTACGTCTACGGCGACAGCCCGACCCCCGGCGAGATCTGCTCGTTCCCGCTGCGCAACTGCGGCGCCAGCGATGCCTCCGGCCTGTTCGGTGGTAACGAACCGGCCCGCACCTGGTTCAACGCCATCAAGCCGTTGATGGATCGGTTCCCGCCGCCGGGCCTGCCGCCGGTGGACGACAAGTACGTCCGCGGCGCGAACAACTCCCAGGTCCCCGATGTGGCGGGCAAGTCGCAGGGCGAGGCCACCTCGATCCTGTCCGGCGCCGGCTTCCAGGTCTCCGCGGTGACGGGCGCCGGTTCGCAGGCCAAGGGCACGGTGATGGGCAGTTCGCCGAACGGCTCGGCCATTCCGGGCTCGGTGGTCACGATCTACATCAGTGACGGCACCGTCCGGGTGCCCGCGCCGACGACTCCCCCGCCCGCCGCGCCGGCACCGGTGATTCCGGGGCTGCCGCAGATTCCGCGCCTGCCACCGATCCCCATCCCGGTGCCGCGCTAGTCACACGACAAAGGCCGCCGTCCGATTCGGACGGCGG
>NZ_JBSGVG010000019.1:0-139287 GCF_053608345.1 Nocardia sp. NPDC055050 | reverse complement strand
CCGGGAAAGCGCGCCCTGCGCCGGGCCGGGGGTCGCAGCGACCGGCGCTGTGGTGCGCCACGCTGGCCCGATGCCGCTCCCGGCGGCATCGGGCCAGCACCGTACCCTGAACAGGTGAGCATCGAGATCGCCAACGAATCGGGCATGGACGTTCCCGAAGAAGACCTGGTCAGCGTCGCGCGTTTCGTGATCGGCCGGATGGACGTCCATCCTGCCGCCGAACTGTCGATGGTGCTCGTCGATCTCGACACCATGGCCGACCTGCACGTGCGCTGGATGGACCTGCCAGGCCCCACCGACGTGATGTCGTTCCCGATGGACGAACTCGAGCCCGGCGGTCGTCCCGACAGCCCGGAGCCCGGCCCGTCCATGCTCGGTGACATCGTGCTGTGCCCGGAGTTCGCGATGGGGCAGGCGCAGAAGGCAGACCATTCGCTCGATCACGAGCTGGCCCTGCTCACCGTGCACGGCGTGCTCCATCTGCTCGGCTACGACCATGCCGAGCCGGAGGAGGAGAAGGAGATGTTCGCGCTGCAGGCCCAGCTGCTCGAGGAGTGGTACGTGAGCCTGCGCGAGGAGCAGCGCCGCGCCGAGCTGGCCGAGCGTGACGACCGTCTACTCGGCAAGGCAGGTTTCACCGCACCCGGTGAAGGCCCCGCGTGACAGCACTGACCCTGATCCTGCTGGCAATCGTGTTGATCGGTATCGGCGGGGTGTTCGCGGGCGTGGACTCGGCACTGAACACGGTGTCACGGGCCAGGCTCGACGACATGGTCCGCGAGGAGCGCCCCGGCGCCGCGCGACTGCGCAAGATCGTCGACGACCGTCCGCGCTATGTGAATCTCGTTGTCCTGCTGCGTATCCTGTGCGAGATCACTGCCACGGTGCTGCTGGCGGCGGCGACGCTCGACCTGTGGAACGAGAGCACGGCGCTGCTGGTCACCGCCGCGCTGATGGTTGTTGTCTCCTACGTCGTGATCGGCGTCGGTCCGCGTACCCTCGGCCGTCAGCACGCCTACTCGATCGCGTTGGCCGCTGCCGTGCCGCTACAGATCATCGGCGCGGTGCTCAGCCCGGTAAGCCGCCTGCTGATTCTGCTCGGCAACGCGATCACCCCCGGTAAGGGATTTCGCAACGGCCCCTTCGCTTCCGAGATCGAGCTGCGCGAGGTGGTCGACATGGCCCGCGAGCGCGGCGTGGTGGCCGACGATGAACGCCGGATGATCCAGTCGGTCTTCGAGCTCGGCGACACTCCGGCTCGCGCGGTGATGGTGCCGCGCACCGAGATGGTGTGGATCGAGGACGACAAGACCGCCGCCCAGGCGATGTCACTGGCGGTGCGATCGGGCCATTCCCGGATTCCGGTGATCGGCGAGAACGTCGACGACATCCGCGGCGTGGTCTACCTGAAAGACCTTGTGCCCTACGCCGATCGCGCCCGCAAGGTGTCGGTGGGCGATGTCATGCGGCCCGCGAACTTCGTCCCCGATTCCAAGCCGCTCGACGAACTGCTCGACGAGATGCAGCGCCGCCGCAATCACATGGCGCTGCTGGTCGACGAGTACGGCGGTATCGCGGGCCTGGTGACCATCGAGGACGTGCTCGAGGAGATCGTCGGTGAGATCGCCGACGAATACGACACCGACGAAACCCCGCCCGTGGAGGACCTCGGCGACGGGCGCTACCGCGTCTCGTCGCGGCTGTCGGTGGAAGACCTGGGGGAGCTGTACGGCCTCGACATCGAGGACGACGACGTGGACACGGTGGGCGGGCTGCTCGCTCACGAGCTGGGCCGCGTTCCGCTGCCCGGCTCCAAGGTGACCGTCTACGGGCTGGTGCTGCGCGGCGAGGGTGGCGCCGACGCGCGCGGGCGCATGCGAGTCAACACCGTGCTGGTGCGCCGGGCCGCGGACAAGGCCGACAAGGCGGAGAAGAAGACCGACAAGCCCCGCAAGGGCACGACCGACGAGGCAACCGCCGACACCGACACGGTGCGCGTGCCCGACGACAACGGAGAACACCATGAGTGAACTGAACGCAGAGGACAACAAACTGCTGGTACTGGCGCGTGGCGCGCTGGGCCGCACCGGGGGTGCGAGCGGCGCCGCGGTGCGCGATACCGATGGCCGCACCTACGCCGCGGGCGAGGTCGGGCTGACCGCGCTGCGCCTGACCGCGTTGCAGGCCGCCGTGGCCGCCGCGATCTCGAGCGGCGCCGAGGGGTTCGAGGCGGCGGTCGTCGTCGGGGGTGACGCCGAGGACGCGGGCATCGACGCCGTGCGCGAGGTCTCGCCGTCGGCTTCGGTGATCCGCACCGACCGCACCGGTGCCGTGCTGAGCGAGGTGCACGGTGGCTGACTCCGGCAAGGAATTCCGTTCCGGCTTCGTCTGTTTCGTCGGCCGCCCCAACACCGGCAAGTCGACGCTCACCAACGCCCTGGTCGGCACCAAGATCGCGATCACCTCCTCGCGCCCGCAGACCACCCGCCACACCATCCGCGGCATCGTGCACCGTGAGAACGCCCAGCTGATCCTGGTCGACACCCCCGGCCTGCACCGTCCGCGCACCCTGCTCGGCCAGCGTCTCAACGACCTGGTCCGCGACACCTATTCCGAGGTCGACCTGATCGCGTTGTGCATCCCGGCCGACGAGAAGATCGGCCCCGGTGACCGCTGGATCGTCGAGCAGATCAGGATGATGGCGCCCAAGACCAAGATCCTCGGCGTGGTCACCAAGATCGACAAGGTGGGTCGCGACGAGATCGCGCACCAGCTGATGGCGCTGTCGAAGCTGCTCGGCCCCGAAGCCGAGGTCGTTCCGGTCTCGGCCGTGAAGGGCGAACAGGTCGAGGTGCTCGTCGACGTGATCGCCTCGCAGATGCAAGAGGGTCCGGCGTTCTATCCCGACGGGGAGATCACCGACGAGCCGGAGGAAACCCTCATGGCCGAGCTGATCCGCGAGGCCGCTCTGGAAGGCGTGCGCGACGAACTGCCGCACTCGCTGGCCGTGGTGATCGAGGACATCGAGCCGTACGAGGCGAACGAGGACATGCTCGAAGTGCATGCCCTGCTGTACGTCGAACGGCCGAGTCAGAAGGCGATCATCATCGGTAAGAACGGTGCCCGCCTCAAGGAGGTCGGCACCAATGCCCGCAAGCAGATCGAGCACATTCTGGGCACCCGCATCTACCTGAACCTGCACGTGAAGGTCGCCAAGGATTGGCAGCGCGATCCGAAACAGCTGGGGAAGCTGGGCTTTTGACCGTTTGACTGTCGGCGGTTCGGGGTATCGTTCGGCGAACACGCTGGTTCGTTCGGCGTGCGTCGCTGATCGTCCGGGGAGGCCGTGGAAGTGCCCGATGCCAATGATGTCGGCAAGCTGCTGGAGCTGCTGCGGGCGCTCGAGATTCCCGACGCCCGCCCGCGCGTGCTGCGCACATTGGTTCACGGGCGGCGCGCGCTGCCGCGGCCGATCATCGAAGTCGTCGGCGTTGCCGGGCACACCGCGCTGGTCGGCGAAATCTACAGTTGGCTCAGCGAATCCGGGGGCAGGCGGGCGACGCCGCGCGTCAAGATCGACCTGCACGCGCCCGACCTGCCGCGCACGCTGCTCACCCCCGACCTCAACGCGATCGACGCGGGTCCGCACGCCAATGACCAGGAGATCCCCGGCCACTGCCTGCCGATCGTCCAGCAGCTGGTGGCGGGTTTCGCCGCCGACGACACCGCGATGGGCGCGATCAAGTTCCCGCGCTACCGCACCGCCGACTGGCTGACCCGCCAGCGGGTGACTTCCGACGAATCCGAGGCACCCGACGAGCTGCGTCGCAGACTGCCCAAACTGCTGCGTAGCGGTTCACCGACGAGCCGTTCCGACACCGCCGAAGGTGTTGCGGGCGACACGATTTCGCGAGTGGTCTTCGGTGTGCTGGCGCTGTGGCCGGTGCTGCGGTTGTGGCTGTGGGTGTCGGGGCGCATTCCCGGCATGTCGAAGGTGACGCGGTGGTTCTTGCATCAGCGCTACCTGGCGCCTGAATTGTCGGGCAGCTTCCTCGGTTTCGCGTCCCGGCTCACCGCGTCACATCGGGTCGACGAGAACGAGGAGCAGGTTGCCAAGCTCCTCGTGCACGCGTTTCTCGAGGACCTGCGCGACGCTTACCGGCGCCGCATCTGGCGCCCGTCGAGCTGGCGGCGCACCGCGTACCCGGTGGCGTTGCTCGGTGGTCTGGCCGAGGGCAGCGACGGTGCGCGCATCCTCACCTGGATCAACGAAATCCGGAACGAGACCGGCCTTTTCGATCCGCTGGTCGTGGTGGCGCTGCGCGACGAAGGGCCCAGCCGTGAGGTCGGCGAGCTCTCGCACATCAGCGACCTCCGCCCGCTGCGCACCCTGGAAAGTCTCGCCGACGCGCCGACCCCGCAACCGCCCGATCCACTGCAGGAGTGGGTGCGCGAGATCGACAACCGGCGCACCCATCGTCAGGCCGACGCCTGGTTCCTCCCGTTGCGCGCGATCCTGCCGCCCGACACGACCCCGCGCGTCAGCGATGGCCGCTTTCGCGGTCTCGCACTGCCGCCGGCGCCGCCGCTCGCCGCGCGCAGCTGGTTCGTGGGTCTGTGTGTGCTGATCCCGATCGTGCTGGCCGTGGCCGCGACCCTGGTCTACTTCCCACCGCTGCGTGGCGCCGAATGCTCGCACTGGCCGTGGACCGACGGTGTCTCGGTGAGTTTGCGCGACGGTGAATGCGTCGGCTACAGCGACAACCCCCGCCAGACCTTCGCCGATGATCCCGAGCTGTCGGCGATGCAGCGAGAAGTGTTCCGGCTCAATGTCGCCGCGGCCGACGCGCGCGCGAACAACCCGAACAGACCCTTGATCTCGCTGGTGTACTTCGCCGGCCTCAGCTACGTCGACACCAATGTGCGCTACCCGCACGCCCAGGTCGAGGAGCTGGCCGGACTGGCGGTGCAGCAGCGTCGCGCATTGCTGGCCTCCGATGAATCGGAACCGTTGCTGCGCATCATCATCGCCAACGGCGGCTCCGATATGCGCCAGGCCGGGTGGGTGGTCGACAATCCGCTGCGCGAGCTCGTGGCCGACGATCCCAGCGTGCTCGGGGTGGTGGGAATCGATCGCAGCAACGACGAAACCCGCAAGGCCATCACGCGTCTCGGTGAACTCGGGGTGCCCGCGGTGGCCACGACCCTGTCCGCCGATGGTCTGGAGCAGGCATCGCCGCTGTATTTCCAAGCGGCACCGAGCAATACCGTGCAGGCCCGTCTCGTCGCCGACTATGTGCAGGGTGCGCGTGACCTCAACGGCGCATCGCGCTACGACAAGGTGGCGATCTATCACCCCGAGGCCGCCGGTGATCTGTACGTGACCACCCTGGTGGAAGATCTGCAGAAGGAGCTCACCAAACGCGGTGTGGCCCAACAGAGTATGAGCTGGCGCGAACAGCAGCAGCTCTACCGTTTCCCCGCACCGTGCGAGACCGCCGGATTCGACCGTCGCACCCTGCTGTTCTTCGCAGGCCGCAACGACGACTTCCCGACCTTCGCCAAATCGGTGAGTCGCGGCTGCCTCAGCGGCGCGGGCCCGGCGATCCTCGGCAACGACGCGGTGACCAGGCTGATCACCGATCCGAAGGCCACCGCCGCCCTTCCCGCCAACCTCACCGTGCGCTATGTGTCCAAGGCCTCGCCGGTCATGCTCGGCGGCGCCGATTGTGTCGGCGGCATCGGCAAGCTCGGCGACCAGCCGGTGCCGTTCGAACACGAGCAGCTGTGTACCGAACTGGCGGGGTTGATCCGGGACCTCCGTGGCTATCCCGACCTCACCGACTACCGGCCCACCTGGGCGGGTGACCGTACCGGTCTGGCCTTCGACGTGAGCGGCCTGTTCGTTCAAGCGGTGCGCAACAGCCGTGGCGTGCTGGCCGACCTCCCGCCGAACCGAACCGCCATCGCGGTCCAGCTGCGCGAGTCCGACTATCGCGGCGTCACCGGCACTCTCGGTTTCTCGACCAGCCGCGTCGCCGACGGCTCGTCGATCGCGGTGCTGGTCACCACCGCGGTCGGCGGCGCGGGACCACAGCGCTGCCTGATGATGTTTCCCCGGCAGACCGGCCAGGACGGTTGTCCGTCGGGTACCAAGAGCGACCTCGAAGGGTGGACGGAACCGGGCCGATAGGAACGGTCACCACCACTGCGCGGGGCGGTGACGCTCCCAGTGCAGTTCCGATTCCAGCTGGGCCGCAAGCGAGATCAGCAGTGGTTCGCTGTCGGCGGTGCCCATCAGTTGCGCACCGATCGGCAGTCCGGCGTCGGTGAAGCCGGCGGGCACGTTCACGCTCGGCCAGCCGAGCACGTTCCACGGCCAGGTGTACGGGCATGCGGCGGTGATCAGATTGTTCGTCGCACCGAAGCCGATGCCATCGATCTCCTCCACCTGCGGGGGAGGGGTCGCGGTGGTCGGCGCCAGCACCAGGTCGTAGTCGTCGAAGAACGAGCCGATGCGCTTGTGCAGCAGGGGTTCCGCGAGACGCGCGGCGGTGAGTGCGGGTCCGCTGAGCACGCGTCCGATGCGCGCATTGGTGGTGGTCCTCGGGTCGACGACCGCGCCCGGCATATCCCGGTGCACCCGGCTGATCCCCGCCAGTGATCGTGGCAGGAAGGACGCGCCGATCATCAACCCGTAGTGCAGGTCTGTCACGGTGACGGTATGGCCGAGCGTGCGCAGGGTGGCGGCCAGCGCGTGCACGGCGGCCGCGATCTGTGGATCGAGCGCGGTGGTGGTCGCGGTGTACGGAATGCTCAGGGAGAGCGCGATTCTGAGCTTGCCGGGATCGCGCCCGACGGCCGCGCTCGCCTCGATGGGCGCGGGCTTGTGCCGGTCGCCCTCGTGCGGTCCGGCGGCGATGTCGAGCAGCAGCGCCGCGTCCCGCACAGTGCGCGCGAGCGGTCCGTTGACGGTGAGCCCGTTGAACGCCTCCGCCAGCGGCCAGGTGGAGATGCGCCCTCGCTGCGGCTTGATCCCGATCAGGTTGGTCCACGAGGCCGGGATACGCACCGACCCCGCGCCGTCGGAACCCAGCGCGGCGGGGACCAATCCGGCCGCGACCGCCGCCGCGGACCCGCCCGATGACCCACCCGGCGTGCGCGTGCGATCCCACGGATTGCGGGTGTGGCCGAACGCGTCACCGCTGGTGAACGGCAGCTGTCCCAGCTCGCAGGTATTGGCCTTGCCAACGATCACCGCACCCGCCGCGCGCAACCGGCGCACCGATTCGGCGTCCGCGGATTTCGGCGTGAACTCCCCACCACACCCGAAGGCGGTGACTTCGCCGCTGATGTCGGTGTCGTCCTTGACCGCGATCGGCACACCCAGCAGCGGCAGCCGCACACCCGCCGCCAACCTAGCGTCCGCCTCTGCCGCCTCCCGCAGCGCGGCGTCGCGACGGACGACCCGGAACGCGTTGAGCGACGGCTGCGACGCCTCGATCCGGTCGAGCGCGTCGGCGACGGCGACGACCGAGGAAATACTGCCGTCGGCCACGGCCGAGGACAGCTCGGTGAGGCCGAGATCGGCCGAGGAATTCGGCGCGATGTGGTCGGGCGCGGACATGTGAGCTCCGTCTCTGCAGGTGCGTGGCTCGACCGTAACGCGAACCTGGTCACCCGTCCACATCCCCTAGGGTGGGTATAGACATACATACGGGATGTATGTAACAGTGGACGTGCCCAGCATTCGACCAGGGGAGGACCCCATGGGAATCAGCTCAGCACTCGGCCCGGCACGCGAGATCGCCCTGTCATCCGGCCGCATCCGCTACCACGACACCGGCTCCGGATCGCCGGTCGTCTTCGTCCACGGACTACTCGTCAACGCCGATATCTGGCGCGGGGTCGTGCCCGGTCTGGCCGCCGCAGGCCACCGCTGCCTCACGCCCGACTGGCCGCTCGGATCCCACACCATCCCGATGCCCGACGCCGATCTCGGTCCCACCGGCATCGCGGACCTGATCGCCGAGTTCCTCGACGCGCTCGACCTCACCGATGTCACGATCGTCGCCAACGACACCGGTGGTGCGCTCACCCAGATCCTGATGACCCGCCGACCGGAACGGATCGGCCGCGTCATCCTGGCCGCCGTCGACTGCTACGAAGTGTTCCCGCCGCAGCCTTTCGCGGGCTTGCTGAAGGTGGCGAAGATTCCCGGCGTGATCCGGCCGCTGCTGGCGCCGATGCGCTTCGGGTTCATGCAACGCCTGCCACTCGGATTCGGGCTGGTCACCAAACATGCCCTGCCGCAAGAGATCGCGCAGTCCTATTTGGGGTCTGCCCGGCGCAACGCCGCCATCCGCGATGATCTGCGCCGCTTCGCCGCCGGTGTCGACAATCGATGCACCGTGGCCGCCGCCGAACGCTTCGGCACGGTCGATGTGCCGGTGCTGGTGGTCTGGTCGACCGAGGACAAACTGTTCCCGATGGCGCTGGCCGAACGGCTGGTCGCCGATCTCCCGCGGGCGAGCCTGCGCACCCTCGACAATTCCTACACTTTCATCCCCGAGGACCGGCCGGAGTTGCTCACCGAACTGATCGTGGAGTTCACTCGGCTGCATGCAGCGCCGTAGTCAGGAGGATCGCTCCCGGGTCACCCGAGCCGCGCTCGAGCAGGCAGGCCGTCGCCTGTTCGCCGAGCGCGGCTTCGCCGGTACGTCGGCCGAGCAGTTGGTGGCCGCCGCCGGTGTCACCCGCGGCGCCCTGCACCACCACTACGGCGACAAGCGCGGACTGTTCCTCGCGGTCCTCGAACAGGTCGAGACCGAGGCCACCGAGGAGATCGCGAGCGCTGTCGCCGCTGTCGACCGCGCCGACATCATCGGTGGCATGACCGCGGGGCTGGCGCGTTTTCTCGACATCTGTGCCCGCCCGGAAATGCTGCGCATCGTGTTGATGGACGCCCCGACCGTCCTCGGCTGGCCCGCTTTCCGCGAATTCGAAGCCCGCCACGGACTCGGCCTCATCACCGACGAACTGCAACGCGCCACCGACGCAGGCCTGATCCCGGTCGCCCCCGTTCCGGTACTCGCGCAACTACTGCTCAGCGCCATCACCGAAGCCTCGCTCATCGTCGCCCACGCCGATGACCCCGACCGTGCTCGCATCGAAACCCAGCAATCGCTGCTGCTCCTCATCGCCGGTCTGCTCCAGTCCTGATCCGTGTCCGTGACCGCGGTGTCGGGCGCACATGGAAGACTGGGCGCGTGCGGTTGTATCGGGATGAGGCGGTAGTGGTTCGCCAGCACAAGCTGGGCGAGGCCGATCGCATCGTCACGCTCCTGACCAGGCAACACGGGCTCGTCCGGGCGGTGGCGAAGGGGGTGCGGCGCACCAAATCGAAGTTCGGGGCGCGGCTCGAGCCGTTCTCCTACATCGATGTGCAGTTGCACCCCGGGCGCACGCTCGACATCGTCACCCAGGTCATCACCGTGGAGGCGTTCGCCGCCGACATCATCGACGACTACGGCCGCTACACCACCGCGTGCGCGATCCTCGAAACCGCCGAGCGTCTCGCGGGTGAAGAACGCGCACCCGCCCCGAAACTGCACGTACTCACCGCGGGTGCCCTGCGCGCGATCGCCGCCAAACAGCGACCCCACGAACTGATCCTGGACGCGTACCTGTTGCGCGCCATGGGTTTCGCCGGGTGGGCGCCCGCGCTCGACGAATGCGCCCGCTGCGCGACCCCCGGCCCGCACCGCGCCTTCCATGTGGCAGCGGGCGGCGCGGTCTGTGTGCACTGTCGTCCGCCGGGCGCGAGCACGCCCATCACCGGGGTGCTCGATCTGCTCGTCGCCCTGTTGAAGGGGGAGTGGGCCTACATCGACAGCGTTCCCGACAACGTCCGCCGCCAGGCCAGCGGTCTCGTCGCCGCCCACCTGCAGTGGCATCTGGAGCGCCAGTTGCGCACGTTGCCGCTGATCGAGCGATCCCGCATCGAACCCGCGGATCGGCCCGACGCCGCAGTCGTGGGCCGGGTCGGCTGAGCAAACGGCGCGAAGCCGGAGCCCGTGCAGCCCGTACCCGGCGATCAGGCAGGATGGACGCCGTGATCCTGCGTCGTGACTCCTCTCCCGCGAGCAAGGACGGCACCCGCACCGTGCGGCCGCCGTCCCAGCATCCCTCCGGCGCGCGTCCGCCCGCGATCCCGCCCGAGCTCGTTCCCAACCACGTCGCGCTGGTGATGGACGGCAACGGCCGCTGGGCCCAGGAGCGTGGCCTGCCGCGCACCGCCGGACACGAACGCGGCGAGGCCGTGCTGATGGACTCCGTCGAAGGGTGCATCGAGATCGGCGTGAAGTGGCTCTCGGCCTACGCCTTCTCCACCGAGAACTGGCGACGCAGCCCCGACGAGGTGCGTTTTTTGATGGGCTTCAACCGCGACGTGATCCGCCGCCGCCGCGACGAGATGCACGAGATGGGTGTGCGGGTGCGCTGGGCCGGGCGCCGGCCCCGCCTGTGGCGCAGCGTGATCAAGGAACTCGAGGTGGCCGAAGAGCTCACCAAGGACAACGACGTGATGACGCTGACCATGTGCGTCAACTACGGTGGTCGTGCCGAAATCGCTGACGCCGCAAGGGAAATCGCGCGCCGGGTGGCTGCGGGCGAGATCGACCCGGAGAAGGTCGACGAGGCCACCGTCGCGAAGTACCTCGACGAACCCGATATGCCCGATGTCGATCTGTTCCTTCGCCCCTCCGGCGAGTTCCGCAGCTCGAACTTCCTGATCTGGCAGGCGGCCTACGCCGAATTCGTGTACCAGGACACGCTTTTCCCCGACTTCGACCGGCGTAACCTGTGGGACGCGTGCCTGGAATACGCCAAGCGCGATCGCCGCTTCGGTGGCGCCAAATGAGTGACGACGGAGCCGAGATGGATACCACGGTCTCACCCGAAATCGACCTGCAGGCGCGCACCGGCGCGTGCCTGCAGATGCAGGACGTCGATGTCCGGGTGGACGCGGACGGGTCGCTGGGCTTCGAATACGACGGCGCCCTGTGCTCGATCCGCGCCGTCACCCTCGCGCCCGGCCTCACCGTGCTGTCGCTGACCAGCGTGCTGGCCTGGGATCGTCCGCTCAAGGCGGCCCTGCACAAGCGCGTCGCCGAACGCAACAACGAGATCCAGTTCGGGTCGGTCACGCTGATCGCCCGTGGCCAGCTGGGCGACGTCATTCTGCGCTACACCTTCCCCGCCGAAGGCCTGGACGACGGGGCACTCACCACCATGCTGCTGCTCGCGCTGTCCGGTGCGAGCCGAGCCCGGCAGGGGTTGCTCGCGCCGTAACCTATGACACCTGTCATGGGCGAATGGTGACAGTCGGCTCAGGTTTCGCGGCCTCGTCCGCGCGAATCTTGAACCATGCCTTCACCACGAACAACCAGCGCGGCCATCGAGCTGCGCGACCTGCGCAAATCCTTTCCCGGAACCACGGGTCCGGTCCGCGCCGTCGACGGTCTCGACCTGACTGTGGCGCCGGGCGAGATCGTCGCCTTCCTCGGCCCCAACGGCGCGGGTAAGTCGACCACGATCGACCTGCTCCTCGGCCTGACCGCTCCCGATTCGGGCACGGTCGCGGTCTTCGGCCAAGCGCCGGAGGATGCCGTGCGGGCCGGGCGGGTGGCCGCGGTGCTGCAGTCGGGTGGGCTGCTGCCCGACCTCACCGTCGGCGAAACCGTTCGCTTGGTCGCCGCCCTGCACGCCCGGCCGCGGCCGGCGCCGGAAGTCCTCGAGCGGGCGGGCATCGCCGATATCGCCGACCGCCTCGTCGGAAAGTGCTCGGGTGGCCAGCAGCAGCGGCTGCGGTTCGCGCTGGCACTGCTGCCCGACCCGGACCTGATCGTGCTGGACGAACCCACCACCGGTATGGACGTGTCGGGCAGGCGCGATTTCTGGGCGGCCATGCGCGAGGACGCCGGGAGCGGCCGCACCGTGCTGTTCGCCACCCACTATCTCGACGAAGCCGATGCCTACGCCGACCGGATCGTGCTGGTGCGTGCCGGTCGCATCGTCGCCGACGGCAGCGCCGCCCAGATCAAGAACCTGACCGTCGGCCGGACCGTGGCGGCCACCCTGCCCGGTGCCGACCCGGCCCACCTGTCCGCGCTGCCCGGTGTCGAGCAGGTGGAGCTGCGCGGTGATCGAATCCTGGTGCAGGCCAGAGACTCCGATGACATCGCCCGTTTCCTGCTCACCCACACCGCGGCCCACGACATCGAAATCACCACCCACAACCTGGAATCGGCGTTCCTCGCGCTGACCTCCGCACCCGAAGGCGAGCGCTGACATGATCGAGACAACCCGCACCGCGACGAAACCGATGCGCACACCTCGCCTCGGCGGCTTCAGCCCGGCTTTTCTCTCGCTCGAACTTCGCCGCATGCTCCGCAACCGGCGCACCCTGATCTTCACCCTGATCATGCCGCCGGTGTTCTTCGTGATCTTCGGTCTCCAGGGTGGAAACCGGGACGAGTCCTTCGGTTCGGGCAACGTCACCGGCTACATCATGGTGTCGATGGCGCTCTACGGCGCCCTGCTCGCGACTACCAGCGGCGGCGCGATGGTGGCGGTCGAACGTGCCCACGGCTGGACCCGCCAGCTGCGGCTGACACCGCTGCGGCCGGTGGCCTACGTGGCGACGAAGATCGCGGTCGCGATGTCGCTGGGGCTGGTGGCGGTGACGACGGTGTTCGTCGTCGGCGCGTTCTGCGGTGCGAGCCTGACGCCGGTGGCCTGGGTGGCCTGCTTCCTGCTCGCCTGGGTGTGCTCGCTGGTGTTCGCGGCCTTCGGTCTGCTCATGGGCTACCTGTTGCCCTCCGAGAACGTCATGCAACTGCTCGGCCCCGGACTGGCGATGCTGTCGTTCGCGGGCGGGCTGTTCTTCCCGATCCACGGGTGGTTCGCCGCCGTGTCGAAGGTGCTGCCGACCTACGGGGTCGCCACCCTGGTGCGTACCCCGTTCGGTGACACCGGTGCGGGCACCATCGCGCTGGCCGTGGTGAATGTCGTCGCGTGGACCGCGGTGTTCGTGGTGGGCGCGGCCGCGCTGTTCCGCCGGGACACCGCTCGTTGAACGAACGATCACCCGGGCCGATTCGTGGGTACCGTCGGTACTCGCCGGGTCGGCCCGCGTGGCTGCGCAAGTGCTGTGAGAAGGGATTGCTCGTGAGTTCGGGTGACTTCGTCGACCGGGTGTTCGGCACCGGGGCGACCGATACCAGCGGCATGCGCCGCGGGTGGTTCGGTGCCGCGCTCGCGGCGGGATGGTTGCTGTACCTGGTACCGCAGATCTACGACAGCTGGGTCGAGCACGGCACGGTGCGGTCGGTCGGTGCGACGGCAGCCGTGCTGGCGTTCGGCGGGCTGATCGTGACGGCGTTCGTCGTCTTCCGCCGACTCGACTGGGACGAGCAGGACGATCCGCGGTCTGTCGATCCGCGGATCTGGCCGCTGCTCGCAGCTATGGCCGCGTTGTCGGTGGTGATGATGGCGCTGCTCGGCGCGGCCGCGCTCCCGACCGTGCTCTACATCGCCGCGGTCGCGATCTTCTCGCTGCCCACCCGGCTCTCGTTGGTCGTGGTGGTGGCGGTATCGGCGACGATGGTGGCGATGCCCGTGTTCGCGCCGGGTCGGTGGCTCGGTGGCACGGCGCTGGTGCTCGCGGTGATTCCACCGGTGATCTGGCTCGCCAGAGAGATCGGCTTGCGCGGCAGGCGACTACAGGCGATCACCCGCCGTCAGCGCGCCGACCTGGCGATCGAGGCCGAGCGCAATCGGGTCGCCCGCGATGTGCACGACATCCTCGGCCATTCCCTCACGGTGATCACCATCAAAACCGAACTCGCGCAACGTCTCATCGATGTCGACGTGGCGCGCGCCAAGACCGAGCTCGCCGATGTGGAACGCTTGGCCCGCGAGGCGCTCGCCGGGGTGCGCGACACCGTGGGTGGTCTGCGTGAGGTGAGCTTGCGCCGAGAACTCGCCACCGCGCACACCGCGCTGACCGCAGCCGAGATCGTTGCTGTACTGCCCGATTCGACGATGGTGGACACTCGGCACAGTGAACTGTTCGGCTGGGTACTGCGCGAGGCGGTGACCAACGTCGTGCGCCACAGTGCGGCCCAGCACTGCACCGTGGTCGTTACCGAGAACAGCATCGAGATCACCGACGACGGCCGTGGCTGCGACGTCACCGCACCGTCCGGTTCGGGTTTGCGTGGGCTGGCCGAGCGGCTGCGCGCGGCCGGTGGCACGCTGACCATGTCGACGCCATCGGGCGGCGGCGTCGGCCTGCTGGCGACGGTGCCCGCGGAAGGGAGTGTCCGATGATCCGGCTGCTGCTCGCCGACGACCAGGCACTGGTGCGCGGCGCGCTCGCCGCCCTGCTCGGTCTGGAATCCGACCTCGAGGTGGTCGCCGAAGTCGGCCGCGGCGACGAAGTCCTGGCCGCGGTGAACCGCACCAGCCCCGACGTGGCACTGCTCGACATCGACATGCCCGGCCTGGACGGCATCGAGGTCGCCGCCCGCGTGCACGCCGAACACCCGCGCGTGCGAATCCTCATGGTCACCACGTTCGGGCGCCCCGGCTACCTACGCCGCGCCATCGATGCGGGCGCGAGCGGGTTCGTCGTGAAGGACACTCCCGCACGGGAGTTGGCCGACGCGGTCCGCCGGGTACATCTGGGACTACGCGTCGTCGACCCGGCGCTGGCGACCGAGACCCTCACTGCCGGAACGTCTCCGCTCACGGCCAGGGAACGTCAAGTGCTCGCCGCGGCCGCCGACGGTTCGGCGGCCGGGGCCATCGCCGAGCGCTTACACCTCTCGGAAGGGACTGTGCGCAACCATCTTTCGGCCGCCATCGGCAAGACCGGCACCCGCAACCGCGCGGAGGCGATTCTGGCGGCGCAGCGTCAGGGCTGGTTGTAGCTCAGCGCTCGGGCTTCCAGGTGATCTTGCCGCCCGTGAAATCCTGGGCTTTGCCGCCCTGGTAGTCGTACTCGTCGCTGGTGGGATAGCCGTAGCGGCCGTTTTCGCCGCCCGCGCGGATCCAGTCGGCCTGGATGCTGCCCCACACCGCGTGCGCGCCGGTCTTCGACGTCCAGTAGATGGCGCCGGTCGGGAACATGGTGAACTGGCCGTCGCCCTTGCCCGCCGCGGACACGTCGGTGAGCGGGAAGCCCAGCGGGCTCGACTCCCAGCCCAGCGCCGCCCACTTGTCGCGGATCGGGCCGCTGATCTGGTGGGCGCCGGTGCCGACGGACCAGTAGATCGAGCCCTTCTGGAAGTGGTTGAAGCGACCGCCGCCCGACGGGGTGGACTCCTCGCGGGTGGTCGGGTAGCCGAGCTTGCCCGACTCGTTGCCCGTCTCGGCGAACTTGTCCCGGATCTGACCCGAGACGGTGTTGGCGTTGGTGTCGGGATGCCAGTAGATGGCCGCGTTGTTGGCGAAGGTCTGGTACTTGCCGCCGGCTGCCGCGTCGGCTTCCGGGGAGGTGGGCTCGCCCAGCGCCGGGCCGCCCGCCTGGTCGTATTCGGTCTCGATCGCGCCGCCCACCTCGAATCCGCCGATCATCCTGGCCTGCGCGGTGCCTGCCATCGCCGCGGGCAGCGCGGCCACGACGGTCACGGCTGCCAGCGCGGTCAGGCCGCGTGATCGAAGGGTTCGACGGTGCAAAGTCACAGGAAACTCCCTGGTCGGATCGGTATTCAACGATGTCCGGCGCTCGGGACCCCCTCCGGTGCCGCACCCGAACCTACCCGTTCGGCGGCGGTGGCAACAGTGGCCTTGCTCACCGGGGATGGTGCGGAGGTCCCGGCAGCATGACCTCGAGACCGCGGGCGAAATCGTCCGGTTCGACGTCGGCGAGCAGGAGGTGCTGCAGGATGAAGCCGGGCAGCAGCCCGATGAGCGTTTTGGCGATCGCATCGGAATCGGTGCCCGGTGGCAGCCAGCCGGACTCGCACAATCGGTCCGCGTACTCGAACCACAACGCGCGCATCGACGCGATGGCCGCGCGTACCGGGACGGCCGCCTCGTCCGAGACCAGCGCGAGCGCCCACGCCTGTGGGGCGAGCCGCAGCGGTCCCTCTGGCCCACTGCGTTTGACGATCTCGGTGGTCAGCAGTCGGATGACCTCTGCCGGGGGAGGCACGGTCTCGGTGCGGATGATCTCGGCGAGCCGCTCGCGCAGCGGCCCCATTGTGCGTTGCACGAGCGCGGCGATGATCTCGTTCTTGCTGGTGAAGTACCGGTAGACCGCGCCCGCCGACATCTGCGACTCCGCGAATACGTCTTGCATCGAGGTCTCGTGGAAGCCCTTCCTGGCGAAGCACAGCTGCGCGGCGTCGAGGATCTGCTGCCTGCGGCGTTCCAGGTGTTCTTCGCTGACTCTGGGCATGGGTCAAAAGTAAAACGAATGTCCGTTCTTGACAAGCGAGGTGGGCGGTGTCACGGTAGGAACATCAAAAAGAACGAACATTCGCTTTAAATGGGAGAAATCGCATGACGATCACCCGCCGAGCAGTAGCTCTCGGCCTCGCGGCCACCGCGATCCAGGCCCTGATGCTCATCGCTTTCGCCTGGCCCGCCGTCAATATCGGCCCGCGTGATCTGCCGATCGCCGTCGCGGGTCCTGGCTCCGTCCAGGTCGCCCAGCAACTGCGGCAGCGCGATCCCGAGGCCTTCGAGATCATCACCGTCGCCGACGCGCAGCAGGCGCGAAACGCGATGGCCGACAACGAGATCTACGGCGCTGTCGTCACCGGCAACGGTGCACCGCAGGTCCTGGTCGCCTCCGCCGCCTCGCCCGCCGTCGCCCAGCAGCTCACCGCCGTGGCACAACAACTCAGCGGTATCCCCGTCGCTCCGGTCGAGGACGTGATCGCCGTCGATCCCGACGACCAGCGCGGCGCGGGCTTCGGCTCGATGGTCCTGCCGCTGGTCATGTCCGGTATGGCAGCGGGCATCCTGCTCACCCTGCTGGTCCCCGCCTACGGGTCCCGGCTCGCCGGCCTGGCCGCCTTCGGTATCGCGGGCGGGCTCCTGAGCACCCTGATCTTCCACACCTGGCTCTCGATCCTGCCCGGCTCCTACCTCGAACTGGCCGCCATCGCGGGCCTGGCCTCCTTTACCGTCGCCGCCGTCATCGTCGGCCTGGCCGCCGCGATCGGCCGCCCCGGCATCGGCCTGGGCGCCCTCACCATGCTGCTGGTGGGCAACCCGTTCTCCGCCGCTACCTCGGCCCCCGAACTCCTGCCCCAGCCCTGGGGCACCATCGGCCAGTTGCTCCCCCCGGGCGCCGCCGCCGCCCTGCTCCGCTCGGTCGCCTACTTCGACGGTGCCGGCGCCCTCGCCCCCCTCACCGTCCTACTCGCCTGGGCCGCGGGCGGAGTCGCCCTCCTCGGCCTCGGTGCCCTCCGCTCCCGCCAGCTGACCACGCCGACCGCATCCCCCGAACCGGTGGCAGTACCCGCCTGACCCGCCCCGCGAAAACGCTCCGCACGACCAACTCTCGTGCGGAGCGTTTTGGCTCTGACGTCGAACGGAGCCTGTGGCTGCGGAGATTCGGCAGCTACTCCGTGTTCAGCTCGGCGATTTCCGTCAGTTCGTAGGATGTGCTTCGGCCGCTCGAGTCCGAGCGTCGCAAGGCGCCGAGCTCGATGAGTTCGTTGATGTCGCGGAGGGCGGAGGCCTGGGACGTTTTGGTGATGATCGCCCATTTGCGGGTTGTCAGGTTTCCGTTGAAACCGTCCAGGATTCGGTTGAGCATTTCGGTCTGACGGGAGTTCATCGCCGTGGTGTGCCACCGGCGCCAGAAGCGGGCTTTCACGAGCGCTGCGTCGATGGTTCGGTCGGCGTTGTTGATGGACTGGAGTAGCGCATCGAGGAACCAGAGCAGCCAGGCGGTGACATCGAGGTCGCCGCGTTGGGTGCTTTCGAGGATGGCGTAATAGTTTTTGCGGTCGCGCTGGATCTGGGCGGACAGGCTGTAGAACCGGCGAGGGCTGTGTTCGGAACGGGCCAAGGCGAGATCGCCTATCGCGCGTGCGATTCTGCCGTTTCCGTCATCGAAGGGATGAATCGTCACGAACCATAGGTGTGCCAGGCCGGCTTTCAGCACCGCGGGTTCGGGGGTTTCCGCGTCGAGCCACATCAGGAAGCGGTGCATGTCGTCGTCGAGGCGGGAGGCGGGTGGGGCTTCGAAGTGGACTCGCTGCCGACCGTATGGTCCGGAGATCACCTCTATCGGTCCGGTCTCATCGGTTCGCCAGCCGCCCACCCGGATTCGTGAGATGCCGGAGTAGCCCGTGGGAAAGAGTCCAGCGTGCCAGCCGAACAGGCGCTCCGCCGTCACCGGTTGGTCGTGACGGCGGGTGGCGTCGAGGACCATATCGACGACACCGTCGACCCGGCGGTCGGTGGGCGTTGTCGCGCCGATATCGACACCGAGCCTGCGAGCGATGGACGACCGGACCGACGCCGCATCGAGTAACTCGCCTTCGATGGCGCTCGACTGCACGACGTCAGTGGTCAGCGCTTCCAACCCCGCGCGTTCCTGTGTGGCGTCGTCGGCGTGGGTGAGTCGACCGTGCAGGCGCCCCTGGGCGAGCGCGACCTCTGCCGTCGGTTTGGCGAGCAGAACCGCGTCGTAGGTGAAGCGAGGCCAGTTCGTCGCCTCCCAGATGTACCCACGGTTCGTCATGCAGCGATATTACCGCCTATTCGCTGCATAATTTGAAGCGAATAGGCGGGTAATCGCTGCATCTTGCGCTGTGCGGTTACCCGGTGCGGTAGTCGTCGGTGCCGAATTCTTGGTGGTAGCGCTGGGCTCGGGTGAGCATGCGGTAGATGCCGGCGATCATGCGGTCGGTGGGGAGGGGTTCGGCGACGATGGGGTCGCCGGTTTTCACGTAGTAGCGGCCGTCGGGGTAGTCCATCCACCAGAAGGTGCGGGCGGGGGTGGGGCGCGAGTCGAGGGCGGGGCCGGACAGGGCCGAGATCTCGCCGAAGGCTCGGCGGGGGCGGTGGAACATGCGGTTGAGTTGGTCGGCCGAGCTGAGGCGGCCCGCGCGGTATTCGAAGTGGTCTTCTTCGACGGACAGCTGGTCTCGGCGGACCTCGACCGGCGCCTTCTTACCAGGCTTCGTGCGGGGGAGGGCCGCGACCGTCAGGGCTGCCACCTGGCTGGGGGTGCAGTAGGTGAGGGTGACGTCGGCGCCGGTGTCCTCCGCGGCGCCCGGCGCCTGTTGCAGGGTGGCGCCGACCGTGCCGCGGATCGCGCCGTGGAAGCGGATGATGTTCGCGTTGTCCTGTCCCACATAGCCTTTGGATTCGACCCTGGCATCGGGGTCGAGCAGAACGGCGAGGGCGCGTTCCACCGCCGGGTCGTATTTGCGGAGGAGGGCGTCCACCGCGGCTTCCCGGTGCTGCTTCAGCTCGTCGAATTCGGCGATGTCGGTGCGGTATTGGAGCGGATAGGGGAGGCGGTCACGGCCGTAGCCGGACCACAGGATCTCGAATTCGATGCCGGTGAATTCAGCGCGGTGCACTGTCGTCGTCTCCGCCGATCACCGGGGGCACGGTCCTGATCTGGTCCGCGCCGAGCAGGAGGTCACCGTTCTCCTGGGTGATCAGGTAGTCGGGGATGTCCTTGGTTCGTTCGTCGTCGGAGGTGCCGCGACGTGTGCCCGGCGCGCCCATGCCGCCCACGCCCGCTGCGCCGCGACCGGTGGCGGAGGTGGTTCCCGCGCGGGTTCCGGTTGCTGCCGCGGCAGCGGGGGACGGGGCGCCGGGGGTGCTTCGGCCGGGAGTGGCGCTGGTCGGGGTGCCGCTGCCGCGTGGGGTGCCAGATCCGCCGGGCCCGCTGCCGGTGGGTCTGCCGGAGCCGGGAGCGCCGGTGCCCGGGGCGCCGACACCGGGTGTGCCGACGCCTGGCGTAGTTGCACCAGCGTTGGTCGGCGCGGTGGTGTTCGGAGCTGTTGTGGTGGGGGTGGTGGATTGCGGTGTGGTGGTGGCGCTCTGGGGTGTGGTCGAGCCCGCATCTGTCGAAGAGGTTGTGGTGGAAGGCGGTTCGGTAGCGGCATCCTCGGGTGTCGCGCTGTCGCCGTTCGTTCCCGCCGCCGGGTCTTCGGTTTCGCTGCCAGCTGCGGTCGAACCATCTCGACTGTCCACGGCATTCGTCTCGCTGTTGCTGCCCGGTCCACCGTCGTCGGCGATGGTCGGCGCGGTCGGCAAGAAGGGAACGCCGTTGTCGGTTTGGCCGGCGACCTGGCTGTACACGGAGCGCAAGATCCGCCTGCCCTCCTGGGTGGCTTCGTCGCGGTTGTGATCGTCGACCTTCATCACACCGTCGGCGGGCAACGACTTGCCGGTGACGTTGGTGCGCTCGGTGAGGCCGGGCATCAACGCTTGGGTCTGCTCGATCCCGGTGCGCATCTCGGTCAGTTTGAGGCTGATCGCGGTCGCGGCCTGAGAGAGTGGAATCGATTGCTGCGCATAGTTGTTCACGGCCGCGACGGCGGCGGAAGCTGCCGCGCCCGTCCATCCGCCGTGGCCGCCCGCGCCGGTGACGGTGCGGGCGAACTGCTGGTTGAACCCGGTGAAGGTGCCCATCAGCGCGCCACCGATATTCGCCCACGCGGTGACCGCGTCATCGACCAGCTGTGGTTTCATCGCCGCGACCGCCGCCTGCATCTGCTCGAGCGTCATGCTGTCGTAGTTGTCAGGGGTGGTGATGTGCGGGGGTTGGATGTCACCGCCGAAGATCGTGGCGTAGTTGCCGGCGAGCTGGCGGTCGTAGATCTTGGCCCGCTCGGTATTCCACTGCTCCTGAGCTGCGATCACCTTGCTCTTGTAGTCCTCGTAGGTCACAGGTGTTCTCCTGTCGCGGAGATCTCGGCACCGGTCGCTTCGTCCTGGGCGACGAAGTTCGCAATCGCCTTGGCCACAACCTCTTTCGCGGTCTGCACGGCCTCGATGTGCTGTCTGAGAACTGTATCCAACGCGCGATCGCCGCCGGACGCGGTCTGTGCGAACTTGTTCTCGAGGACCGCGCTCGAGTCGAATGAGCCGAAGCCCGAGATGCGAGTCACTCGCTCGACCGACAAGAACACCTCCTCCAACCGGCTGATGTGGTCGTCGCACACGCGGTCGAGGTCTCGGCCGATTTCTGGGTCGAGTGCCAACTCGCCCGCGTTAGCCTGGTTCAGCAGCTGGTTCCACTGATTCGGATCGATTCCGAGCACCATGTCGCCACCTGGTCAGTTCGCTGGGAGGTACTGGACCAGTGCTTCGCTGAGTCGAGTCGCCTCGGCGCACGGCTCGGGAGGGTTCTTCGCCGAGACCCGGTTCTGCAAATGGAAGTCGACTGACCCATTGGGAACCTCAACGCTGACGTAGCAAGCAAGATCGTTCGCTGAGCCGACCGGACGGAACTGAAGTGCGTTGTGCGCCCCGACCTTCATGTCGGCAAACCCGGTGTATTCGCTCGTCCGCTGTCGGGACTCGGCCAGTGTGTGCTCGGACGACATGAGCGCAAGGCTGTACTGATTCGCGGGGTCCTTCCAGGCGCAGACCTTCCATCCGGTGAAGTCCACCCCCGCAACATCTTTCGACTTGCTCCCGGGATTCAGGCCGGCTCCGCCGACAGCCGAATCCGGCAACGAACACGGATCCCACACCTTCGCCTCGGCATCCACCGAAGTAGGACTCGCCGCCACACTCACACCGCTCGTCTGCGGAGTAGCCGTTCCCTGCTCCCCCTCACCGCACCCCACGACAGCCAACCCCGCCACCGCGACAACGCCGAACACCCTCGCCGCCGCACCTCGAACTGCCATGTCTTCGTCCCTCCCACAGAACCGGTGCCCGTTCATGACGTCCCCGCTCCGAAGATCGTAGTCACGCTGATACGCATCGCGAAAGGTCACGCCTACTCCGTCGCGCAAGGTGAGGACGCGGTCATCGAGAACCGCACCTCGTTCCTCGGCCCAACGGAGGTATCCCGGAACGATGCGACGGTGTAGCCGGTCGAGTCGCGGTAGAGCCGGTTCACCGGGTCGTTGTCGGGCCGCTGGCTCGGTACGAGGGTGAAGCCGCGTGTGGTCATCGCTTCGAGATTCGCCATCGCTCGGTCGATGAACTCCTGGGGCGGGTTCACTTCCTCCATCGTGTACCGGGGCCGCCACGGCGGACCCTCGGACATCAGAGAGTTCGGGTTCGTTCGGCAGCCCGTGCCCGGCAAGGTCAGATTCGCGATCTCGACGGGGCCCTTCTGCGGCCAGATGAGCTCGAAATTGCGCTCGACAATCGCGCCTGCCTCGGCGACGGTCAGCCCCGTGGTGTCTTTGATCCGCTCGTTGGTCGGACCTTCGTGGATGAAACCACTGCATCCCGTGACGCCCGCAGTGATCATCAGGATGCAGGCCACGATCGTTGTTTTCGTCATTTGATGTCGATCGTTCGGCCGGGCTCGGCATTGTCGGTGATGCGGGGGTCGGCGTACGGGTCGAGGTCGGGATTGCCGAGGGCTGCCGCGATGCGAGCGGCAGCAGCTGCCTTCGCTGCGTCGAACCCCTCCTTGCCGCCGTCGCCGTTGTCTCCCAAACCGATGTCGACGTACGGTGTTTCGATTCCTCGTTCGACATACGCGGTCGCGGTCGATCCTTCGATAACGCCGACGATGTTCTGAAACGCTGTCGATCTCGGGTCGTCCCAGTACTTCCCGTGCCCGTCGGTACCGAAGACGACCTCGGTGGGGTGGTTTCGGGAGGTGTCGCTGTAGAAGCCGGTATCGAGTCGTGTTACGCCGGGTACCTCGTCGGGATCACCGCCCAATTCGGCGGACGCGTGGGGGTTTCCGGGAATCGTGAATGCGCCCGGAATGCTGAGTCCGCCTTCGGGATACGACTGCACGACACCGATCAGGTCGCCGGGTGCCGTCATCGAATACCGCTGGACACTCGGGTTCGGGTTGTTCCAGCCCGTGTCGAAAACGCCGGTGCCCGCCGAAGAAGCGTGCAGGATGCGGTCAGCGCGCAGACCCAACTGCTCGGCCGAGCCGACGATCGAGCCGCCGTAGGAATGTCCCACATAGGAAACCGGCGTCCCCGGCGCGGTCGCACCGACTTCCCGGTCGATTTCGCAGCCGAAGTCGACAAGCCGAGGCGCCATGTCCGCGGCGAATTTCGGGCTCGGCGCCCCGTCGGAAAGGCTGGTCAGACTCTGCGGGAAGTCGCCCTCCATGTACAGGAAAATCGGGCCGCCCGTCTGATCGGCGAGATTCCACGCGGCCACGTGATTCGACCCGGAGCCGTTGAGATTCGTACTGGTGCCGGGCACATACACCCCCACACCGGGCGCGCCCGACTTCATCTCGCCGACCATCTCGATCATCCGCCCGTTGCCCTCGGTGCTGAACATGACGAACTTGCGGTCGACCATGCCCAGCTGCGGTGTCGCTGTTTCGCCGGTCGCGGCGGCGGTGGTGTCGAGCGTGCACGCACCTTCGGGATTCGGGATGGGCGCGAGCATCGCTTCCAGCTGCTTCACCCGCGATTCGTCTCGATTCGGCTTGGCCTTCTCCGACGTCAGCGCGTTGCGGACATTGATCTCGTTGGCCTCGATCCGCATCACGAACGGCACGCCGTTCAGATTGCCCAGCTTCTCCGGCGCCGCGATCACCAGCTGACGTTGCGCTTCGGGACTCAACCCGGCCAGGAAGGTCGCCCGATCGTCCGGCGACATCGACGCCAGCTGGATCGCGACCACGTCCGGATCCCGCATCGAACCGTCGGCGAGGGTGATGTCGGGCTGCCCGTCGCGCATCGCCCCGAGGTCGCCCATCGATTCCCGTAGCCTGGCGCCGAACAGGTTGTCGAGGCGTTCGAGCTCGTCCAGCCCACTGAGCAGGTTGAGCTGGAAAACTCCCGCGGCGCCCTCCTCTTCCGGATCGGAGTGGGTCACCCGGCCGTCGGGCGCGACCACGAAACCTTGCCCGACGGCGAGGTTCTTCTGTTCCAGCACATAGGTTTTGGCGTGTTTCAGGCCCTGGTAGGCGTCTTCGGCGTCGTCGGCCACACGGAGCAGCACGGTGCGCACCTCGTAGCCGTGATCGACTTCCTCATCGATGCGCCGCGAGGCCGCGTCTTTGGTCTGTCCGTACCAGCTACCCGCGGCCGAGATCGCGCGCGAGCAGTCGTCGACCGAGGTCGAGAGGATGTCGGCGTTGGCGCGGGCGGCTTCCCCGGCGCGGTGCAGGCCCTCGAGATTCCAGGTGTCGAGTTGGGGGATGGTCGGCCGCATCAGCGGGTACCGAGCTTTCCGATTTCGCCCGCGGTCTCGGCGTCTCTTGCCTGGATGTCGGCGGAGAACTTGTCGACGAGGTCGGCCAGCGTCGTGTACCGGGTCGCGATCGAGTCCATGGCCTGCGAAGCCGGGTCGGACAGCCCGCGTACGGCGGCGAGCACGTCATTGCCGTCGCCGGTCGCCTCGCTCGCGGCCGTCCAGCTCAGCGCGTCGACTTCGGCCGCCTCCCGACGCCAGGTCGTCGCCATCGTCGTCAACTGATCGGGCTCGACGCCCAGGGTCCCGCTCACGATGTCCCCTCCTTCGCTGCCGAGAGGACTGCGCGCCCGTGCGGGCCGGTCCCTTCGTGAAGGTTGGACGGGGCTCGCGAAGCGAAGGTTCCATCATGTGATGTGAGTCACACGGATGCGGGTTCGTCTCTCGCCGCATCGGTTCGGCTGCGCACGCACTCGCGGCAGGTGCCGAAGATCTCGAGTGTGTGGCTCACCTCGGTGAAGCCGTGTTCGCTCGCGATGGTCTCGGCCCATGCCTCGACCGTCGGGCCCTCGACCTCGACGGTGCGCCCGCACTGGCGGCACACCAGGTGGTGATGGTGGCCGCTCGAGCACTGGCGGTAGACAGATTCGCCGGTGTCGGTGCGCAGCACGTCGACCATGCCCGCGTCGGCCAGGGACTGCAGAGTCCGGTAGACGGTGGTCAGGCCGATGCCCTCGCCGCGTTTGCGCAGCTCGTCGTGCAATTCCTGCGCCGAGCGGAACTCGTCGATATTGTCGAGCAGGGCCGAGATGGCACTGCGCTGGCGGGTGCTGCGGACCCCGACCTGCTTCGCGGAGGTGTTGTCTGCCAACGGATTACCCTTCCTCGGCATGGGCGACGGCATCGACCACGATATGCGCCAGATGGTCGTCGACGAGTTCGTAGAGCACCTCGCGGCCCGAGCGTTCGCCGTGCACCACGCCCGCCGATTTGAGAATGCGCAGATGCTGGCTGACCAGCGGCTGGGTGACGCCGAGCGCGTCGACCAGCTCGTGCACGCAGCGCGGCGACTCACGCAACTGCAGCACGATGGCGATGCGTACCGGCGCGGCCAGTGCCCGCAGCAGCTCGCCCGCGTCCTCCAGGACCGTGCGCGACGGCACGGCGGCGGGGGCGGGGGAGTGGTACGGGTTGTGCGGGTGCGCGGGCGCGGCCTCGGTGGTCATCAACCAACTCCTTAATGGAAACAGATTCCATTTTGATATGCATAATTGCGCATGTCAAATGACGCGCCGCGCGGACACCTCGGCTGCTGCAAACCCACTGGACGCGTCCCGATACGCTGGACCCACTTACGTACGGTAGGCCGCATCGAACACCGGTACGGCATGCCGAACAATTCCGACTCGCAGTGGATGGAGAAATCTCGCGTGGCACCCAAGTCGAAGGTGGACACCGTTGCCAACCTCGCCAAGCGCCGGGGTCTGGTCTACCCGTGCGGTGAGATCTACGGAGGCACCAAGTCGGCGTGGGACTACGGTCCGCTCGGCGTCGAGCTGAAGGACAACATCAAGCGGCAGTGGTGGCGGACCATGGTCACCAGCCGCGACGATGTCGTCGGTCTCGACTCCTCGGTGATCCTGCCGCGCCAGGTCTGGGAGGCCTCGGGCCACGTGGCCACCTTCTCCGATCCGCTGGTCGAGTCGCTGCACACGCACAAGCGTTACCGCGCCGACCATCTCATCGAGGCCTACGAGGCCAAGCACGGCCACCCGCCCGCCAACGGCCTGGCCGACATCAACGATCCCGACACCGGCCAGCCCGGCAAGTGGACCGAACCGCGTAACTTCTCCGGCCTGCTCAAGACCTTCCTCGGCCCGGTCGACGACGAAGAGGGCATGCACTATCTGCGTCCCGAGACGGCGCAGGGCATCTTCGTCAACTTCAAGAACGTCCAGGAGACCGCGCGCAAGAAGCCGCCGTTCGGCATCGCCCAGATCGGCAAGAGCTTCCGCAACGAGATCACGCCGGGCAACTTCATCTTCCGCACGCGTGAGTTCGAGCAGATGGAGATGGAGTTCTTCGTCAAGCCGGGCGAGGACGTGGAGTGGCACAAGTACTGGATCGACACCCGCCTGTCCTGGTACACCGACCTCGGCATCGACCCGGAGAACCTGCGCCTGTTCGAGCACCCCAAGGAAAAGCTGTCGCACTACTCGGCCGGCACCACCGACATCGAGTACCGCTTCCGCTTCCAGGGCAGCGAATGGGGCGAGCTCGAGGGCATCGCCAACCGCACCGACTACGACCTCAAGACGCACTCGGAGCACTCGAACGTCGACCTGAGCTACCGCGATCAGGCCAGCGGTGAGCGCTACACGCCGTACGTCATCGAGCCGGCCGCCGGTCTGACC
The DNA here is from genome assembly GCF_053608345.1 of Nocardia sp. NPDC055050. NCBI lineage: Bacteria > Bacillati > Actinomycetota > Actinomycetes > Mycobacteriales > Nocardiaceae > Nocardia > Nocardia sp. NPDC055050. Next base: position 112,522 of record NZ_JBSGVG010000019.1, on the reverse strand, counting down.
CGTTCGCTGATGGCCTTCCTGGTCGACGCCTACACCGTCGACCAGGTGCCCACCGCGAAGGGCACGACCGAAGAGCGGATCAGCCTGCGTCTGGATCCTCGCCTCGCGCCGGTCAAGGCCGCGGTGCTGCCGCTCTCGCGCAACGCCGACCTGACCCCGAAGGCCAAGGACCTCGCCGCCCAGCTGCGCCGCAACTGGAACGTCGACTTCGACGACGCGGGTGCCATCGGCCGTCGTTACCGTCGTCAGGACGAGATCGGTACCCCGTTCTGCATCACGGTCGACTTCGACACCATCGACGACCACGCGGTGACGATCCGCGAGCGCGACTCGATGGCCCAGGAGCGCATCGCCCTGGACAAGGTCGAGTCCTACCTGGCAGCACGACTGATCGGCGCCTGATCCGTCAGGTCGACGGAGCCCGCACCGCTAGCTCGGTGCGGGCTCTTTCACGTCCGCGCACTGGGCGGTTGATCACACTGCGTAGCTGACGGTTTGCGTTGGGTGGGCGCTTGCCTCACGATCTTCGTTGTGCTGTGGGAACCGGAAGACGTGGTGCGGGCGCTCGACCCGTCGGAACAACGATTCGTGCGGCACGCGACCTTCACCGGACGGTCGGTCACGGTGCTCGGGGAACTGGACGCGGCCGGGCTCGGCGCGGCCTTCGCGGCATTGCAGCGGCGGTTTCCGATTCTGGTGTGCCGGATCGTCGAGGATGCCGACGAGAACGGAATCCTGTTGCGTCCGGGGGATATCGAGGCCGTCGGCGCGTGGGTGAGTTTCGGCGATCCCGACGAGGTGCGGATTCCGGCCGAGTCCATGGATCCCGGGGCCCAATTGGCCTATCTGGATGTGGTTCTCGCCGAAGAGGATCGGGCTCGGGTCACGTTGTTCGTGCACCACAGCGTGGCCGACGCGGGGCATTGTGTCGAACTGTTCGCGCGGCTGTGGGGCTTCTACACCGACTATGTGGAGACCGGGAAGATCGCGGACACGGCAACGGTGGTCGCCGAGTCGGAGACCGCGGCCGGTGCGACGCGGGAGTATCCGGCGTCGCTCGAGGTGCTGCTGGCGCAGCGGGGGATCCGGCGTGGACGGCGGTCGGGACTCGAGACGGTAGCGCGTCCGCTCGTCGTCACAGATTCGGTGAGTGGGATCGAGCGGGCGGAGGCCGCACCGGCCACGTTGGCCCGGCCCGCGCGGATTCAGCTGGATACCGTCGCGACCGCACGAGTGCTCGAGCTCGCTCGCGCGCATGCGGTGAGCGTCAACGGGTTGGTCACCGCCGCGGTGTTGCGGGCATACGGCGATCTCTCGGGCGCGGACCACGTCTCGTGTATGTATCCGGTCGACCTGCGCAGGCGCCTCGACCCTGCGGTCGCCGCGGAAGCCGGCACCAACCTGTCCGGCCTGGCCGCGTTCGCCACCGATGCCGCCGACACCGCGGACCTCGTCGTGCTCGCTCGCCGGATCGGCACCAGCCTGCACAACGACCTGGCCGACGGGGTGATCGAACAGTCCGTTCTGCACTTCCCCGACTTCTTCGGTCCCGATCGAATCCACTCCACCGCAGGGCACATCGCGCTCACCAACACCGGGACGGTGCCCCCGTTCCGCGCCCCCGCCGGGCTGATTCTCGACGACTACGAGATCGTCTACCTCTCCGCACACCCCCGCCCGTCGACGGGGGCGTCCGCGGCGGTCACCTTCCTCGTCTACACCTATCTCGGTCGACTGACCATCGGCCGACTGGGCGGCGGCCCACTCGCCGCCCACCTGCTGGATGCCGTCGCCGCGGAATTGTCCTGGTCATCCGCGGATCAGGAAGCCGCGACCGCCTGAATCCGACAGCACGGCCCGGCTCCGCAGAGCGGCACCCCGCCGCAAGTGGCGCAGTCGACGGGAATTCCGCCGGCCACGACCGCTGGAGGCTGGGCGCACGGATCTCGCCTGCGGATCGCACGGGCCGGCCGCGCCTCAGCGCGGTGCGAGAGGCTCCTGCAGCTCGGTGACCCAGCCATCGGGATCGGGCGTCCACTCCAGGGTGACTTCGCGGACGGGCGCGCCGGTGCGGTGCCCGTTGTCCTCCACCCAGCGACCGAGCGCCTGCCACGCCGCGCCGATCCCGCTCACGTTCCCGCGATGGACGGTGGTCGCGGCGCGTTCGAGCGCGGGCAGATCGACGATCGAGAAGTCCGGTGCCGCAGCGGGATCCACATTCACCGGCACACACGCGTGCACGCCGACCGTCCCGTCGTCACGCGCGTCGTAGTAGGCGATCGCGGGACCGGCGATCGTGATCCCGGCCGCGGCCAGCCGGTCGGACAGTTCGCTGAACAGCGGCCCGATCACCGGGCTGATCGCCTGGGGTTCGAATCCCGAAGCCCAGCTGGACGATTCGGCCACTCTGGCTGCGGGCACCGACTTGATCACCACATCCTGATCGGGCATGACGCCCTCCTTTTCGATGATTCGGAGTCTCGCTTCGACTTCGGTCAACCGCGAACGGTCGGCCGCGATCCGCTGTTCCAACTCGGCTCGGCGCAAGGTGAGCATGCCGCGCAGTTCTGCCGCGTCGGGCCCCGGCTCGAGCATTCTGCCCACCTGTTCCAGCGTGAACCCGAGCTCCTTCAATGCGATGAGCCGATTGAGCCGGGCCAGCTGCGCCGCCGTATAGAAGCGGTACCCGGTGGCCGCGTCGACTCTGGCGGGCGCCAACAAACCCACCGCGTCGTAGTGGCGCAGCATGCGCACCGACACCTGACCGTGCCTGGCGAAATCTCCGATACTGAACATGACGCCTTCCGGTGTACGGCCTCACACGGTGAGAGAGTCAAGGGCGAACCGGTCGACCTCGCCGCGCCGCGATCAGGTGCGTCCGGCACTGCGCCCGGCGCGGTCGACCCTCGCGCTGGCCGGGATCAGAATCTGCCGCCCCGGCTGACTCGACGCGATCCCGACGAGCCGCCGTACGAGCCCGGACGGTAGCCGCCGCCTCCGCCATAGCCGCCGCCTCCGCGCCGCGAACCGCCACTCATCGCGCCCCGCAGCAGCTCGTTGAGCAGGATTCCGCCCAGCACCGCGCCGGTCTGTGAGCCGCCGCCCGACATCGGCTGACGCGTCTCCCACGCCTGCACGCTGGCCTGCGCCTGCTGCATGGCCCGGCCGCCGAGGTCGGCGGCGGTCTGTGCGCTGACGAGTGCGCGTTCGGGGTCAGTGCCCGCGAGTCCGTGTGCCTCGGCGAGGTGACGTTGCGCTTCGGAGAGCCGGGTGCGGGCCTCCGCATCGACGCCGCCACGCCGGGTGGTGATGAACGACGACGCCGCATCGATGCGGGCGGATGCGTCGGTGAGGGTGCGATCGAGCCGGCGTCGCAGATCCTCCACGGCCAGTTTGCGATCCGAGGCCGCCGCGATCGCGCGGTCCAGTTCGGCATCAGCGGTGACCGCGGTGTGGAAGGTACCGAGGGGATCGCTGTCGGCGTTCGGGGCATTCAGGGCCGCGGTGGCGGACGAGACCGCGGCGGCCAGGTCGGCGCCGCCGAACTCGGTGAGGCTCGTGGCCGAGCTCAGGTCGGCGCGCAGTTCGTCGAGGGCGGCCGCAAGACCGTCGCGTGCTTGCTGGATATTCGTCGCGGCCTGGTCTACGGCATCGAGCAGCGTCCTTGCCTGTCCGATCGCGCCTTCGGCCGCTCGGATCGCCGCGACCGCACCACCCTGCTGCCCGACGGGCTGGGTGAGAGCGGTTCGAGCGGAGTCGATGTTGTTCTCGGCGAAGGTGATTCGCTCCTGCGCCATCCGCACGTTGTCGTGGATCGGCGCGATGACCGAGGGTGGATAGGTCGAACCCAAGCGGGTGAGTTCGGCTTCGGAGCCCGGCATGCGCGCGGTCAGCTCGACGATGTCGCGGGTGAGCGTGTCCAGCCGAGCGGGCGCGTCGATGAGCAGATCGCGCATGGCGTCGAAATCGGCGACCTGCGAGTCGAGTTCGCGATCGGCCGTGCCCGCCGTGGCGATCAGCTCGATGAGCATGGCGCGCTGCTGGTCCGGCGTCTCCGGAATCGCGTCGTCGAGTTGCTGACGAATCGTGAACGCCTTCGCGGTGGCGGCGCGGGCGGCATCGAGCGCGGAGCGGAACGGCGTCACCGCGGTGTCACCGAATTCGCTGGTGGCCAAGGTCAATTCCTCGGCGCTGGTCCGCACGGCATCGTCGATCTCGACCAGTCGCTCGCGGGAGAGCGTGTGCAAGGTCGGCAGCGACAATCGCGCCAGCGCCGCGGAATCGGTCGGATCCACCCCGCGCGCGGTGGTCAGCTCGGCACGATCCCGGTCACCTCGACGCTTGCGCGAGAACAACATCAAACCGCCGGCCACCACGATCACAGCCAGCCCGATGAGGATCAGCACACCCCACGGCACCCCGCCGCCCCGCATCGCCGAACCGATTCCCTCGGCGGTGTCGACCGCGGCCTGTGCCCACTTCTGGTCGCGCAGATCGGGTTCCACCGAGCCCGCGAGCAGCGAGTCCAGTTCGGAGTCGCTCACACTCTCGGGAAGGGTGCCGTCGAGCCAGTAGCCGCGGTCGTCGACGGCCACCGCCAGCAGCAGATCATGATCGCTGAAACCGGAGAGGTCGGAAGTGCGGGCAGCCCAGTCGCGGGGCGCCATCGACCCGAAGGTGCGCACATAGTTCACCCACAGCTTCACCTGGTGATCGCGGTAGAGGGCGTCGACCGCGTCGAGCACGCGTGCTTCGTCGCCCGCACTGAGCACATTCGCGGTATCGACCACCTGCGGACCCATGCGCGCGGGCGGTTCGCCGACCGCGCTGGGCGCGCACAGCAGACTCAACACGGCGAACACCGCGCAGAGTGCGGAAACCGATCGTGGGGCCGAACTCGACAGCGGCATGTGTCGAATCTAACGGTCGACACCGACACCGGCACGACAGCGCGGCGCGTGGCTTCTACGATCGGGTGCATGGTCACAGTCGCTCGCCAGTACACAGGTCACGTCACCGCGGGCGGGGACGCCCAGCAGCGCGACGTCCCCGGCGCCCGCATCGTGAAGATGTCCGTCGGCCCGATGGACAACAACACCTACCTGATCCAGAGCGCCACCACCGGCGCCGCCGTGCTGATCGACGCCGCCAACGATGCCGAGCGCATCATCGAACTGACCGCGCTCGAGACACCCGGCCAGATCGAACAGCTCGTCACCACCCACCGCCACCCCGATCACTGGCAGGCCCTGACCGAGGTCACCAAGTCCCTCGACGTCCCCACCGCCGCCCACACCCTCGACGCCGACCACCTCCCGGTCCGCCCCGACCGCCTGCTCGAAGACGGCGACACCATCGAAGTGGGCGACCTCGTCCTCCACGTCATCCACCTGCGCGGCCACACCCCCGGCTCGGTCGCCCTCGCCCTCACCGACAACGCGGGCCACACCCACCTCTTCACCGGGGACTCCCTTTTCCCAGGTGGAGTGGGGAAAACGCACAGCCCCGCCGACTTCGACACCCTCCTCACCGACGTCACCACCAAACTCTTCGACCGCTACCCCGACGACACCGTCGTCTACCCGGGTCACGGCGACGACACCACCCTCGGCGCCGACCGCGCGAATCTGCCCGAATGGCGGGCGCGGGGTTGGTGATCTCCGGTCCGGTCAGCGCAGCGTGAAGGCTGGGGCGGTGAGGGTGAGCCCCAGGTCGGCGGTGTAGGCGAAGACCGCGAAGAACACCAGTGCCGCACCGGCCAGGGCGAGGTCCTTGTTGAAGTGGACCATCTCGTGTTGCTTGGTCTCGGCGTCGGTCTCCTTCCAGAAGGCATGCATCAGGAAGGCCGTCGGCACCAGGAACGCCACCAGGACAAGCGATCCGAGATCGCCCCAGGCGCCGAGCAGCACGCTCGTTCCCGCGACGAGCATGGCGGCACCCGAGGCGTACACCGCGAACAACGGCGACGGCACCCCACGGCTCGCGGCGTAGCGCGCGGTGTCCTTCGCGCCGCTCAGATGGCCGATAGCCGCGCCGATGAACAACGCGGAGAACAGGATTCGTCCGATCAGGACCATGACGCTCATGACTTCCACCTGATCATCGTGAGACCGGTCGCGTCCAAGACCGATCTCTGCGGGCCCGATACCGAGCGGGTATCGTCGCAGCTCATGGACCTCCGTCTGCTGCGATACTTCACGGCGGTGGCCGAGGAACTCCACTTCGGTCGCGCCGCCGCCCGGCTGTACATGACCCAGCCGCCCCTGAGCAGGGCGATCAAACAGCTCGAAGACGACCTCGGCTACGAACTCCTGCGTCGTTCACCGACGGGCGTGACTCTCACGCCTGCCGGGTCTGCCCTCTACGACGAGGCCCTCGAGCTGCTGGCCCAGGCCGATCGGGTGCGCACCAGGGTCGCGGTCGCAGCCGGGGCGTCCGCCGTCACGATCGGCACCTTCGCCGAAGCGGCAGGGAGCCGACTGGCCGCGGCGTACCGGGCCGCGCATCCCGACGTCCAGGTGCACATCAGAGAAGGCGACTTCGCCGACCCGACGGCCGGGTTGCGCGCCGGACGCGTCGACATCGCCCTCACCCGCACGCCCTTCGACGAAACCGGCATCACCACACAGGTTTTGCGCACCGACCCGGTGGGTGTCGTCCTTCGCGTCGACGATCCCCTGGCCGATCGCGCGAGTCTGCACCTGCGCGAACTGGCCGATCGACAGTGGTTCCAGCTGCCCGCCGACACCGATCCGATCTGGCGGAGTTACTGGTCGCACCCGACCGATCCGGACACCGGCCCGGTGGTGCGCACCGTCCACGAATGTCAGCAAACCGTCCTGTGGAACGGCACCGTCGGCCTCACGCCACTGGGCCACCCGGTCCCGGAGGGTCTCGTGGTGGTCCCGCTCGCCGACAAGCCGCCGAGCAGCCTCGTGCTGGCCTGGACCAGCGCGGCACACAGCCCGCTGATCCGCTCGTTCGTCGACATCGCCGCGACGATCCCCTGGGAGTCCGCGGGATCGGCGGTCGGCCGTTCACCGGAACGGAATCCGGTGGTGACCGCTGACCCCGCGGGGCGTCGGAGCGACCTGGCAGACTGACGAAGGTGAAATCGGGTTTCTCGCGAACGGTCACGCCCGCCCCGGATGTCAGGCATCCGCGCGGGCTGGTGTCGACGGTCTCGGTGTGGTTCGTCCGGTTGATCGCCGGCGCGGTGCTGATGGGGTTGGTGCTGGTCGCCGGGACAGCGGTCCGGGTCTGGCAGGTCGCGCGGATCGACGACTACACCCCCGCGAACGCGATCGTGGTGCTCGGCGCGGCCCAGTATTCGGGAACGCCGTCGTCGGTTTTCGAGGCGCGGCTGTATCAGGCGTGGCGACTCTACGAGGCCGGGGTGGCGCCCACCGTGATCACTGTCGGCGGCAAACAGGAGGGCGACCTGTATACCGAAGCCGCCTCGGGCAAACGGTATCTGGAGGACAAGGGCGTCCCCAGCGAGAATATCGTGGCCGTCGAAACCGGTTCCGACACACTGCGCAGCATCGAGGCGGTGGCGTCGGCGATGGGGGAGCGCGATATGTCATCGGCCGTACTCGTGAGCGATCCGTGGCATTCACTGCGAACCAGGACGATGGCTCGCGACGCAGGCCTGGAAGCGTGGACCGCACCCACCCGTACCGGGCCCGCCGTCTACACGAGGGAGTCGCAATTCCACGGCATCGCCCGCGAAACCGGCGCGCTGCTCTGGTACCAGCTCACTCATTTCTCGGCAGATTTTCCTTACGAGGCGGGACAGTGAGATGACAGGGACCTATACCCCGCACGACCAGGAACGCATGGTCCACGAGCCCGGTAAGACCGCGTGGCCCGGCGCCGCGGGCAAGGGGCATCGCAGTGAGTTCTCCCGCGATCGTGCCCGCGTGCTGCACTCCGCCGCGCTGCGTCGCCTCGCCGACAAGACCCAGGTCATGGGCCCGCGCGAGGGCGACACCCCGCGCACCCGGCTGACCCACTCGCTCGAAGTGGCCCAGATCGGGCGCAGTATCGCGGACGGTGTCGGCGCCGACCCCGACCTGGTCGACCTGGCCGGCCTGGCCCACGACATCGGCCACCCGCCCTACGGTCACAACGGTGAACGCGCGCTCGACGAATTCGCCGACCGCTACGGCGGTTTCGAAGGCAACGCGCAGAACCTGCGCATCCTGACCCGCCTCGAACCCAAGGTCCTCGACGCCGACGCAGAGAGCTTTGGGCTCAACCTCACTCGGGCGGCCCTGGACGCGACCCTCAAATACCCTTGGGGCAGAAGCGGTTCCGGCACCAAGTTCGGCGCCTACGACGACGACCTCGAGCGCCTGGCCTGGGTGCGCAAAGACGCGCCCGACCGCAAACAAAGCCTGGAATGCCAGATCATGGACTGGTCCGACGACGTCGCCTACTCGGTGCACGACGTGGAGGATGGTGTGATCGTCGGCCGCATCGACCTGCGCGCCCTCGCCGACCCGGCCGAACAGGCGGCGCTGGCCGAGCAGGGCCACGGCCAGCATCCCGACCAGTCGATCGAGGCACTCGCCGCCGCCGCGCAACGGCTCTCCGAGCTCGACATCGTGGCCGACGCCGTGAACTACGACGGCAGCTTCGGCGCCTCGGTCGCCCTGAAACGGCTCACCAGCGAACTGGTCGGCCGCTTCGCCACCGCCGCGATCTCGGCCACCCACGAGCGCTACGGCGAAGGCCCGCTCAGCCGCTACGAGGCCGACCTGATCGTGCCGCCGATCGTGGCCGCCGAGGTGGCCGTCCTCAAGACCGTCGCCCTGCGCTACGTGCGCTCCGACCCCGGCCACCTCGCCCGCCAGCAGACCCAGCGCGACCGCGTGCAGGCCGTGGCCGACCGCCTGCTCACCACCGCGCCCGCCCACCTCGACGATCAGATGCTGCCCTGGTTCAACGCCGCCACCACCGAGGCCGCCCGCGTGCGCGTGGTGATCGACCAGATCGCGTCCTACACCGAGAGCCGCTTCGAACGCGTCGCCGCCTCGCTGGACTGCCGCTGAGCAGACCCGACTAGACTCGCTCATCGTGGCCGGACGAATCCCAGATCGCGATATCGCGGCGATCCGTGAACGTGTCCGGATCGAAGATGTAGTCGGCGAGTACGTGGCGCTCAAGCGCGCGGGCGCCGACTCGATCAAAGGTCTGTGCCCGTTCCACGACGAGAAGTCGCCGTCGTTCCATGTGCGCCCCAACCACGGGCTTTTCCACTGCTTCGGCTGTGGTGAGGGCGGCGATGTCTACAAGTTCCTGCAGCAGATGGAACACATCGGTTTCGTCGAGGCCGTCGAGCAGATGGCCGATCGCATCGGCTACCAGATCAACTACGAGGGTGGCGGCACCTCGGTGCAGCGCGACCGGGGCACCCGCTCGCGCCTGGTCGCCGCCAATGCCGCCGCGCACGAGTACTACATGGGCCTGCTGCACGAACCCGAAGCCGAGGCCGCGCGCAAGTATCTGACCGACCGCAACTTCGACAAGGCATCCTGGGCGCAGTTCGGCTGCGGTTACGCCCCCGCGGGCTGGGACGGGCTGACCAAGCACCTGCAGCGCTTGGGTTTCGAGTTCAAGGAACTGGAAGCTGCCGGACTGTCCAAGCAGGGCAAGCGCGGTCCGATCGACCGGTTCCATCGTCGCCTGCTGTGGCCGATCCGCAATCTCGGCGGCGAGGTGATCGGTTTCGGCGCGCGCAAGCTGTTCGACGACGACACCATGCCCGGCAAGTACGTGAACACGCCGGAAACGTTGCTGTACAAGAAGTCTCAGGTGCTGTTCGGTCTCGACCACGCCAAGCGCGACATCTCCAAGGGCCATCAGGCCGTGGTCGTCGAGGGCTACACCGACGTCATGGCCATGCATCTGGCCGGGGTGAAAACCGCGGTGGCGTCGTGCGGCACCGCGTTCGGCGAAGAACACCTGCAGGTACTGCGCAGGCTGCTGATGGACGACAACTTCTGGCGCGGCGAGATCATCTACACCTTCGACGGTGACGCGGCCGGGCAGGCCGCGGCGCTGAAGGCGTTCAGCGGTGATCAGCGGCTGGCGGGACAGACCTACATCGCGGTGGCGCCCGACGGGCAGGATCCGTGCGAGTTGCGTCAGCACTCCGGCGACAGCGCCGTGCGTGATCTGGTGGCGCGGCGGACCCCGCTGTACGAGTTCGTGATTCGCGGACTGCTGGCCGAACACAATCTCGACGATGTCGAGGGTCGTGTCGAGGCGCTGCGCCGTACGGTGCCCGTGGTGGCCCAGATCAAGGACAACGCCACCCGCAAGGGGTATGCCACCAAGCTGGCCGGCTGGGTGGGCTGGGACGACATCCAGCTCGTCGTGCGCCGGGTCGGTGAAGAGGCGAAGAAGAACCGGATGGGCGGCACCACGCCCGATCTGAAGTCCGGCGCCGCGGCGATCCCCGCGCCTCGCGTCGAGGAGAGCTCCTCGGTGCGGCCCGCACCGAACGACCCGGTGCTGTACGCGCAGCGCCAAACCCTCAGCGCCGCACTGCAATACCCGGGCATCGCGGGCGTGTCGTTCGACGCCATCGACGCCGCCGCCTTCACCCACCCCGCTTATGTGGCCGTGCGCATCATGATCGCCCAGGCCGGCGGCACGGCTGCCGGGCTCAGCGGTGCGGAATGGGTCGCCGCCGTCGCCGACCACACCGACGACCTGATGATCCGCGCCCTGGTCTCCGAACTGGCCAACGAGCAGCTCCCGGTGCGCACGCAGAACGACACCCCCCGCTTCATCACGGGCATTCTCGCGCGAGTCCAGGAAGCCTGGGTGGGCCGCCAGATCGCCGAGCTCAAGTCGAGGCTGCAGCGGCTGTCGGCCAGCGAGGAGCCCGACACCTACATGACGCTGTTCGGCGACCTGGTGGCGCTGGAGCAGTACCGCAAGAGCCTCGCGGCCCAGGCGATGGGCAACGAGGGCTACGCGGCCGGCGCCTGACACCACCCGGGAGTCACGGTTTGGTGGCTTCGGTGAGAGTACGGCTGGAATACGCCACGAACGGCCCCTCCTGCCGGATTCGATCGTGGAGCCGACGCAGCTGGTCGAGGTAGGCCTCGACGGTGAACCCGGGCACCATCCAGATCACCTTGCGCAGGAAGTACACGACGGCACCGATGTCGTGGAACTCGATGCGTAGCCGCTCGGTCCGCTGGTCGGTGATCGTCAGTCCGGCGGCCCGCGCGGCGGCGGCCTCGTCGTCGGGATGGCGCCCTCGACGGGCTTCCGGTTGCGGACCGAGGAAATACTCCACCAGTTCGAACACGCTCGCCGGTCCGACGTGCTGTGCGAAATACGTTCCCCCCGAACGCAGAACGCGCGCGATCTCCGCCCACCAGATCGTCGCCGGATGTCGGCTGGTGACCAGATCGAACGCCGCGTCGGCGAACGGCAACGGCGGCTCGTCGGGCGCGGCGACGACAACGACGCCGCGAGGATGCAGCAACGCGGTCGCCTTGGCGATGTTCGGCGGCCACGACTCGGTGGCGACCATGGTCTGCGGGAACACCTGCGCCTCGGCCAGAACTTCGCCACCACCGGTCTGAATATCCAGAGCAGCGGAAGCGGTCTTCAGCCGATCACTCATCAGCCGCTGATAACCCCACGAAGGACGCGCTTCACTGGCCCGCCCGTCGAGCCAGGAGAAGTCCCATCCCTCCACCGGCGCCGATGCCGCTTCGGCGATCAAATCCTCGAACGTCCGTCCCATGCGAAATCACTATGCCAGCGACCGCCCGGCGACACCTCTCAGTTTCGCGGCTACCGGCTGAGCTGTTCGCGGACGAACGCCGCGGCCTGGTCGCGGGTGTCGTTGACGAACTACGCGGGCCGGCGACGGGCAGTTCGGCGCAGATGAATTCGGATCGGAGGTTGCATAATGACACGGTGCACTCCGGTGATGGTCTGTTCGATCGACGCCTGTCCGACCGCGCGCGAGAAGTAATCCGCCAAGGTGCCGAGATCGCGCTGAACGCGCCGGAGGAATGGCTCGACGAACTCTATGACGCCACTCTCCTGACAACCAGCCTGCGCGCTGTCGCGGGGGATCCGCTGCTGGCCGAGGCGGTCCGGCGCGTCAACCGTGGCAACCTGCTGCACTGGGCCTCGGCCAACGTGGCCGATCCGGGAATGCCGGTGCCGATCAACCTCGGTGCGGACCAGATCGCCACCGTTCGCGACCTGGTCCGGCGTGGCATGAACGAGGCCGCTTTGCAGGCCTATCGCGTCGGGCAAAATGTCGTCTGGCGACGGTGGATGACCATCATCTTCATTCTCACGCCGGACCCGTTCGAGCTGCAGGAGGTCTTGGAGGTCACCGCCGCCTCGATCGCCGCATTCGTGGACGGCACCATCGAGGCGATCACCGAGGTCATCGGTCAGGAGCGCGACGAACTCGCCCGCGGCTCGTATGCCGAACGCCGCGAAGTCATTTCGCTCATTCTCGAGGGGGAGCCGACCAACATCGAGCGTGCGTCGACCCGCCTCGGCTACCGGCTCGACGCCACCCACACCGCGGCCATCGCCTGGAGTGACATTCCCGGTGCCGAACTCGACGAACCGCATCGGGTGACCAGGGCCCTCACACAGGCCGCCGGGGCGGCCACGGCGTTGAGCGTGCTCGCCAGCGCGGCCACCCTGTGGGTGTGGGTGCCCGGCCCCACCCCTCCCGACACCGCGGCACTGACCGAAGCGCTGGACCATATCCCCGGCGTGCGGATCGCGATCGGCTCGACCGGCCGAGACCTCGCCGGGTTCCGGACCAGTCACCTCGACGCGCAGGCCGCGCACCGAATCCTCGCCCGCCCGCACAGCACCCGACGCCTGGTCACCTTCGGTGAGGTGCAGCTGACCTCGCTGATCACCGAAAACGGCGCTCAGGCCGACCGATTCATCAAGTACACCCTCGGCGATCTGGAACACGCCGACAGCGAACTGCGCGAATCGGTCCTCGTCTACATCAACGAGCAATGCAATGCCACGCGCGCTGCGGCGCGCCTGTTCACCCACCGGAACACGATTTTGCGCAGGATCGCCCGCGCGGACGAGTTGCTGCCACGTCCACTGGCGGAGAACGGCGTGCATGTCGCGGTCGCATTGGACGCGTTGTACTGGCGGCAGAACACTCCCCGGCCCAGTTGATTACCGCCGCGCGCAGACCGGAGTGAGGCGGTGCGTGCCCCGCAGGCCCTTGAGGGTCGCTTCCCGTCCGGTTCCGATCGTGAGATCGGTACTGCTTCCGATCGCCTCCAGCACCGGCTCGCTGAGGAGGACTTCGCCACCCTCTGCCTGCGCGGTGACCCGCGCGGCCATGGCGACGTTGCGTCCGAACAAATCGTCACCCCGGCGGACGGAACTTCCCATGTGGATACCGATCCGGACCCGGAAATCGGCCTCGCCCCGGGATGCTTCGGCGTCCTTGAGCAGTGCCGCCTGGATGGCCAGGCCGCATCGGACCGCCCGGTCGGCAGCGGCGAAGGCGATCATGTACCCGTCGCCCTGGTTCTTGACCACATGGCCGCCGTGGTTGTGCACGCAGCGATCCACCAGGCGGTGGTGGCGGTCGAGCAGCTTGACCCACGCACGGTCGCCCAGCTGTTCGTTGAGAGCGGTCGATTGCTCGATGTCGGAGAACATGATGACGACGTTGCCGTCGGGCGCCAGTCTGGCCAGGTCGGGACGTTCGACCCGTGCCCAGCCCGCGAGGTCTTCGATGGAGGTGAGCACGGCGGCACGAAAACCTTTGGCACGCACCAGATCAGCGGCCTGCCAGGCGGTTCGTACCGCTTCGCGACCGCTCACCACCAACCGCTGCCCCGTCGTCGACCGACGTGGTGCCCGGCGCTTGCGCCGACTCCGGACCAGCAAGATCGACAGGATGAGTATGCCGACGGCTTCACCGGCGGCGACGATCGCGAGCACGGTGATCGTGACTGTGGTCATCGGAGCAACCCTGGCGGAGTAGCGTGGCTGGTCGAACCCTGTAGCGGCTGCGCGCCCGAGCTGTTCACGGCAAAATAGTACACATTCGTTCACTCGAATTCGACCGGCGTAGCGGATGCCTGCCGACGGTGAATCCTGGGACCATCGCGCTCCGCACCGGGTCGGCTCACTCGCCGTCATTGCGGGCACGGGCAGCATTTCTACAGCTGAGAAGGTCCGTACTCGACATCTGGCAAGCACGGAGACCGTGCATTCGCCGGGCGGAACCGTGTCGGACGTAGCCGCGAATCCTGCTTCCGTACCCTGTTTGGGTGTACGGGTGAAGCGTCCTTTGCATGCCCGATGGTGCATAGTGCACAACGATGGTTTCATCGGGGTGCGAAGCACCATTGGAACGCGGGGTGGTGAGGCCGCACGATAAAGCGCAAACAGCGGAAAGTAGGAAATGTGCGCATGCCCGACAGCATCCTGTCGGCCCGGACCGCGACGACGGTAGGTCGGCCGATTCTCGACCGGCTCCCCGCAGCGTCAACGATTTCGGGCAAGATCATGAGTCTGTTCATCGTCGGCAGTGAACTACCCGCCCGAGTGCCCATGGCGGCCCTACGTCGCGATGTCGCCGCACTGGTGAACGCGTGCCTCGAGCTCACCGCCAGAACGTTGACCGGCGGCGACACTGCCGAACCGCTGGCCGAGGTGCGCGCCGACGTCATGGAGTGGGCACGCGAGGGCGTCACGATCGACGCGATGCACAAGGCCGTGCGGGTAGGCACGCAGGCGGTGTTCGACCATCTCACCGCACGCGCGAGGGTCGACGAGGATCACGTGGCACTGATCGAGACAGCGCGCATGTTCGGCCACCTCTCCCGCGAGCTCGCCATGGCGATCTCACAGGCGTACCTGCGTGAAAGGCAGGTAGCGGGTAGTGACGCAGCGGATACCGTGGCCGCCGCGCTGATCGCCGGGAATGCGACACCGGCCCTGGCGCGCGCCTGCGGGGTCCGGTTGGCCGAGAGCTATTTCGTCTTCGCGGTCGGGTTCGTGCCACGCCATGGAGCGGACGAGCCGCGCCCGGATCGTCATATCCTCGCGCACCGGACAATTCGGCGAATCAGGGCCGAGGTGCTGCACCACTGCGATGACAACGCGCTGATGCAGATGGGCACCGACACAGCTACCCTGCTGATTCCGCAAGACCATTTCGATCCCGGCGCCGCCGAACGGTTCGTCGAGCAGATCGCCGGCGCGGCGCAGACGCAGGTTCGCGCCGCGTTCGTGGTGGCAGGGGCAGGCGGCATCTCCGAAGGGGTCGAGCGCGCGCACGCGGTGCTCGACATCATGCGCCGCCTGCGCCGAGTCGGGCTCGAGCGCTTCGACGACCTGTCGCTGGAGTATCAGCTGTCCCGGCCGGGCACAGCAGGAAGGCATCTGGCCGCGCTACTGGACCCGCTCGAGGACCATCCAGTCCTGCTGGAGACGTTGACAGCGCACCTCGCGACCCACTCCACTCGTCTGCACACCGCGCGTGCGCTGCACGTACACCCCAACACTGTCGACTACCGACTGAACAAGATCGCCGAGATCACCGGCCTCGACCCGACGCAGCCGGACGGTATCTGGCGCCTGCGTTCCGCGCTCGTAGCCCGCATGACCGGCGCGGGTGAGAAAGAGTTAGCCGCCGGCGGTGACCCCGACCAGACCGCCCAGGCATGCTGATCGGAGGCGGACCCCAGGTCGGCCACCGAAGTCGTGGAGAGGCAGTGGTGAGACCGAACAAGGCGGCCGGCATCCGATGGCGCATACCGGTCGCCGCGTCGGCCCTTCTCATCGCCTGTACAGCAGGACTTTTCTGGCTACGGTGCGTGTACATCGTGCTCCACTCCAGACTGTCAACCGATCCGCTGACAGATCCCCATGGCTACGAACTCCTCATCGGCACCGTGCTCGCCCTACCCGCCGCGGCGGTCGTCGCGGCCGCCGCGCCATTTGTCGTCGAACCCGGCTCGAGCCGGATTCGACTGGCCAAGATCGTGGCGACACTGCTGGTAGTCCTCGTAGCACTGGCCTTGATAGCGCTGCTCACAGCATGAACCGAAGCCAACGCGCCATAGCCGGTCGGGAAGGCTGTCGGCGCGGCAGTCCGGGCGGACATCAGCGGCGGAGATAGCCTCGTGAAGTTGGTCTTCGGAGTGTTGGGTATGGCCGCTCGCGGGACTTCGAGGATGCGGCTGCTCGACCGAACCCGTCAGCTGATCGGCGAGCGGGGCGAGGAATTTTCCGATAACCGGACGCGCGAGCATTTGGCTGCGATCCATAGACCTGAGATAACGCCTGACTCAGCAGCAACGACTTTCGTCAGCGACTTCGACCGGCTGTCGGTGCGACACCCCTGCGACAACAACCACGCCGCGGGGGTGCAACAACGCGGTCGCCTCAGCGACGTTCGACGCCCATGATTCAGTGGCAACGGACTCAGACTTCAGTTTCGGCCGCTTTCCGAAACCAGGTCTCAGCTTCCGTTGCCTCGCCACGGTTGCGAAGCAAATTCCCCAGGCTGTACATCGCTTTCGCATGGCCCGTCTCGGCGGCGCGCCGCAACCAGGTCTCGGCTGCTCCGGTGTGGCCTCGGTCGAGCAGTAGGATTCCGAGGCTGTACATCGCTGGGAGATGGCCTGTCTCGGCGGCTTTGCGGAACCAACTTTCGGCTTCGCCAGTTCGTTCCTGTTCGTAAAGCAGGACTCCGAGGTTGCCCATCGTTGTGACGTTGCCGGTCTCAGCCGCTTTGCGGTACCAGGTTTCGGCTTCGTCGAGGTCACCGCGATCATGAAGCAACACACCGAGGTTGAGCATCGCTTTCGGATGGCCGCCCTCGGACGCCTTGCGGAACCAGCTCTCGGCTTCATCGGCTTCGCCACGTTCGTCGAACAAGCCCCCGAGGTTGTACATCGCCTGCGTGTAGCCGGTCTCGGCGGATTTGCGGAACCATGACTCGGCCTCGTCGGTCCGGCCGCGCTCATCGAGCAGGACTCCGAGGTTGCCCATCGCTGTGGCGTTGCCGGTGTCAGCAGATTTCCGGTACCAGGTTTCGGCTTGGTCGAGGTAGCCACGATCATGAAGCAACACACCGAGGTGACCCATTGCCATCCCATGACCAGCTTCGGCGGCTTTTCGGTACCAGTTTTCAGCGTCACCTAGCTCACCACGCTCGTCCAACAAGCCACCAAGGCCGTACATCGCTTTCGCATTGCCGACTTCTGCGGCTTTTCGGTACCAGCTCTCGGCTTCACCAGCTCGACCGCGTTTGTCGAGCATGACTCCGAGGCTGCCCATCGCCGCCACATCACCTGTTTCCGCGGCTTTGCGGAACCATGACTCGGCCTCGTCGGTCCGGCCGCGCTCATCGAGCAGGACTCCGAGGTTGCCCATCGCCGTGACGTTGCCGGTGTCAGCAGATTTCCGGTACCAGGTTTCTGCTTCTTCAAGGTCACCGCGATCATGAAGCAACGCACCGAGGTTGAGCATCGCTTTCGCATGGCCGCCTTCGGACGCCTTGCGGAACCAGCTCTCGGCTTCATCGGCTTCGCCACGTTCGTCGAACAAGACCCCGAGGCTGTACATCGCCTTTATATGATCTTTCTCGGCGGCTTTGCGAAACCAAGACTCGGCCTCATCGCTCCGACCCCGCTCGGCGAGCAGGACTCCGAGGTTGCCCATCGCCGTCACATCACCTGTCTCGGCGGCTTTTCGGTACCAAGTTTCAGCTTCGTCGAGGTCGCCACGATCATGAAGCAGCACCCCGAGACTCGACATCGCGGACGAATGACCAGCCTCGGCGGCTTTTCGGTACCAGTTTTCAGCGTCACCTAGCTCACCACGCTCGTCCAACAAGCCACCAAGGCCGTACATCGCTTTCGCATTGCCGACTTCTGCGGCTTTTCGGTACCAGCTCTCGGCTTCACCAGCTCGACCGCGTTTGTCGAGCATGACTCCGAGGCTGCCCATCGCCGCCACATCACCTGTTTCCGCGGCTTTGCGGAACCAGGTCTCGGCTTCGCCAGTTCGTTCCTGTTCGTAAAGCAGGACTCCGAGGTTGCCCATCGTTGTGACGTTGCCGGTCTCAGCCGCTTTGCGGTACCAGGTTTCGGCTTCGTCGAGGTCACCGCGATCATGAAGCAACGCACCGAGGTTGAGCATCGCTTTCGGATGGCCGCCTTCGGACGCCTTGCGGAACCAGCTCTCGGCTTCATCGGCTTCGCCACGTTCGTCGAACAAGACCCCGAGGCTGTACATCGCCTTTATATGATCTTTCTCGGCGGCTTTGCGAAACCAAGACTCGGCCTCATCGCTCCGACCCCGCTCAGCGAGCAGGACTCCGAGGTTTCCCATCGCTGTGGCGTGGCCGGTCTCAACAGACTGCCGGTACCAGGTTTCGGCTTCGTCGAGGTCGCCACGATCGTGGAGTAGTACGCCGAGACTCGACATTGCGGACGAATGGCCAGCTTCGGCGGCTTTTCGGTACCAGGTTTCGGCTTCGTCGAGATTGCCACGATCGTGGAGTAGCACGCCGAGACTCGACATCGCGGGAAGATGACTTGTATCGGCGGAGCGCCGAAACCAGGTTTCTGCCTCGCCGATATCACCACGCTCGTCGAGCAATACCCCGAGACTGAACATCGCCCTCACATGGCCGGTTTCAGCAGACTTCCGAAACCAGGTTTCTGCCTCGCCCGCATCACCACGCTCGTTGAACACGAGCCCCAGACTGAACATTGCGGAAGCATGGCCGGTCTCGGCAGACTTTCGATACCAAGTCTCGGCCTCATCGACCTCAGCACGCTCGTGATGCATGGTCCCGAGACTGACCATCGCGGAAGCATTGCCGGCCTCGGCAGCCTTGCGAAACCAAATCTCTGCTTCACTGGCATCGCCACGCTCATCAAGCATGAAACCGAGACTGGACATCGCAGAAGCATGGCCAGTTCCGGCTGCTTTTCGGTACCAGCACTCGGCTTCACTGGTATTGCCGAGCTCATGAAGCAAGCTTCCTAAGCTGTACATCGCAGGAGAATGGCCGGAATCCGCAGCGCGCCGAAATAGTGTGCTTGCAATAGCAGTGGCCTCGCGCCAAGAGGCGACGTACCCGACAGCTGTCAAGGTCTCGGGTGTGGCGTTGTAGGTCGCGTTGTGCCAGAAGGACTCCGTGATACGACGCGGTACTCGCTGGTTTTGTCCGTCATCGGCGGCGACAAGATAGTCGAAGGCGCGGTAGCTGCGGGTGTCACCATCATCATCGCCATCAAGGTATGTGGTGCGCAGCGCAGCGGCGCGGCCAGCGCCGGGTGGAGGCCGACGTGCTGAAATGATCGCTGTTTGTACGTCTTCGTCGGTGGCGTTGACGTGGGGATAGGTTGTCCGCATGGCGCGCATTGTGAGCCGGGTCAGCGTCGACTCGGGTATAGGTTCGGTGCGGCCGATGCGCGCCCAGTCGACTGCGACCGCGATTACCGTGTGTAGGAGCGGGTCATCTGCGCGAGCATCATCATAGCGATCCAAGAGTTCTGGAGCCCCGGCAAGGACCTCGCCCAACCCATGACCGTCAAAGGCCAACTCCGGGTATGTACGCTCAGCGGCGGCGCGTTCCTCAGGATCATCATCAGTGGAAGCCAACTCGATGAGTAGCGCTTGATCGAGCAACATGCGAGTCTCGCGCCGCATCTCACCGTCGCCCCGCAACTGGGCGCGCATCTCTGAACGGAGCGTTGCCACCACCAACGTCCGGCCACGGCGTCGGGTCAGTGCGTCCAACACCGTAGAAGTCAGGTCACCAGCATTACCGGTTAGATACATGTGTAGGTCGTCGAGCCAGACCACCAACGTGTCATCGCTATCCCTGATTCGGGGGGTCGCGGCCAAATCAGCGATCTGATCGACAACCGGGCATACCAACCGCGCGGTCGAGTCGTAGGCGTGTATTGCCTCGAACAAGGTGCGGGTCTTGCCCGCTTTTGATGGGCCTACGACCACGACCAGCTGATTCCCCCGGAACGCCTTTGCCAGCCGCGCATCGACCCGGTTGGCGGTCCGTGCGACGTACCCGTCCCGAACGCGGAAGTGCCCCGCCCTCCCGAACGGTGAACTGGTGGCACCCAAACGGTAGGGATCGAGCTCAGCGACCGTTGGCAGGTCCTCGTCGCGCCCCATGATCTGGACCAAGTCCCTCAGACGCCTTGTTGGCGCATGGTCGCCGACCAGGACTGGCCCCTCAAATGTGTTCCCGGAGAGAATTGCCCCGATCGAGGGCATGCCGGGCGCAGAACTGTTGGGAGTCAGCTCCGCGCCGTGGAAGGGTCTGTGAATCCTGCCTTCACCCCGGTGATCTCCGCCGCCCCCGCGATCTTGCTGTCGGCAACCCGCACGCCATCACCGGTCGAAGCTATATCAGAGATCTTCAATGCTTCGGCCATCAAACCCTGCACATCCACGCCCACCACTACCTGCGGGTCGTGTCGGCGGACAACCTCCAGCACTGCCGCCGCGGCCGCCGCCAACTCGGCGTCCGCCGTGGCGCCGGCATCGACGAGATCCTCTGCCAGCGAAGCCCTCTTCGATTCTGAATCCGGCTTCCGCTCCAACCCCGACACGTCCACGTCGGCGTACTTGTGCGAAATCAGGTTCTTCAAACCGGCATAGGCGTCACGCACCGCTTGCTTTGCTGTGTCGCCTACGCCGGCCACCGCGCCTGCGGCGATCGCCGAAACAACAAGTGCCATCACAGGATCCATTCCACAATCTTGCCACCCGGTAGGTAGCACTGCTTCTGCTTTTGTTGAGATCTAGACGATCCCAAGCTGGCGTGGAAGCCCTGACGACCTTGTTCGTAGACGCCGCTGGCCCGGACAGCCCGGCTTCATCCGTTAACTACGGCGACACGAAGCTCACCGTCGACCGAGCGATTGCGTCGATCACCCGCGCCAGTGAACTCGGTGCTGTCAGCTTGCGCTACTTCAACGTCGCGAGTGCGCATACCTGTGGCGACGTCCCGATGATCGGCGAACGCCACCCGCCCGAACCGCATCTCATCCCATTGGCGCTTGAAGCCGCCGGAGGTCTGCGTGACAAGTTCTGCCTGTTCGGCGATGACCACCCGACTCCCAACGGCACCTGCGTTCGCGACTACATCCACGTCACCGACCTCGCACATGCGCATTTACCAGCGCATGATGCTGCTGGCTCTTGTGAGCACCGAATCTATAGCCTGGGCAACGGAATCGGCTCTCCAACAAGCAAGTCCTCGACGCTGTCAGCATGTGAAACGGCGAGGGTCGGAACGCCTCTGGAAGCAGACGAGGGAAGACTAGTTCGCCTGGATCACCGCCAAGACCTTCCTCGGGACCGTTGCCACGATGATCGCGACCGCGCACACAGTCCCGAGGACGCAGCCCGCCAACTCGGCCACGCGGGCGATGCGGTGACCCGCCGCCACTACATCGATCAACCGACGCAGGCACCCGACTTCACCGCCACTTTGGAGCGACTGAAACGGTGAAAAGATGTTGTTTTCGTGTAGTGAGGGGTCAGAATAGTCAAAAACCAGGGTCAAACGGTGACGTTTGCCCTGGTAGATGCTCCCCCATCTGGACTCGAACCAGAAACCTGCCGCTCTAGATGCTCTGCTACCCAACAGTTTCCAATATTGCTCAAAACAGCCTATGACCTGTAGCTTTGGTGTTCGCGGTGTTCCCGCTCGATCCCGATAGGTCCTGCTGTTTCCCGTTGAATCCGTGTTGTTTCCGTGTTGTGGGTCGAGTTGGGTCAGGGTAGCGGGCCGCGGCTCCTCCGCCGCCGACAGTGGGCGAAACCCGCCACTTACATGCGCAACAGCGGTCCCGTTTCTGCCTCATCGCGGCCTTCCGGCAGGTGCCCCCTGTCGGTGTGTCGATCAACTCTCCGTCGATTTTGGCCTACCCTACGCGTGGCGCGGCGCCAGCAAGCGGTCGACATGTAGCGTCTGATCGGCGCTGTAGCTGCCTGCCCCTGGAGGTGAGAGCTCCACAGGTGCGGCTTCCGGGCGGGATTGTGTGTCTGGCCAGGCCGCGGACGAACTTCCAAGGCGCGCTGTATGTGTCCATCAGCCAACGCATATGATCTGCAAATGGACGGTCGGCTCACAATCATCTTCGTACATGGTTTGTTCTCATCAGGTGCTACCTGGGACAGGTTAGCCCAGCTTGTACACGATGATGGAGACATGGGCGACGTCGATATTTTGCGCTACGAGTACCCCACTCCAAAGGTATCGTTCAGTCCGGCTCGATCGGTTCCGACGTTCGATGATGCAGCGGACGGGTTCGCTACCTTCATGAAGAATTTTGTCTCTCCGACGGCCAAAATTGTGATCGTTTGCCACAGTCAAGGCGGTCTAATCGTACAAAGATTTCTATCGAGAAGCATCCAGAGAGGGCTGGTGCAGCAGCTTGAGCGAATCGAGCTAATTCTAATGTTCGCCTGTCCAAATGCCGGATCAGAATTCTTCATTACCTTCAGAAAATCGGCCGGATTCTGGAGAAATACGCACGAGCGTTCGCTGCGTCCTCTAAATCGGGAAGTGACCGAAGCGCGTTCGATCGTGTTGCAAAAGATTGTATATGCAGACCCCGAAGACCCTAAGTCTCTACATATCCCTATAGTTTTGTATGCTGGGGATAGCGATGGCATAGTTTCAACTTCATCTGCGCGAGATGGCTTCCCTCCCGATAATACGGGAGTGCTGCCTGGGGATCATTTTTCAATTATCAAGCCCACCTCGAAAAATGATGCCGTATATAAGACTTTATGTCGACACCTCGCCGATGTGCGTGCGCGTACCTCGGCAAAAGGTATAGACTCTAGCGTGCACGATCGCCAGGTAGATTCCGCCGACACTGACGTTAGCGTGCACGTTGAACGTGCGGAACGGTATCTGGCGCAGGGTTTGATCGCACAAGCCAGGGCTGCTTTTCAAAATGCTATCGCCACAGATAATATCGTTGCCTTGGAGAGATATTCAAAATTCCTCAGAAGAATCGGCGAGTCTGACAAATCGATTAATGTCGGATATCAGATAATCGATCTTCTCGCCCAAAAAGAGGACTGTGAAGAATACGCGATCACGCGGTCGCGGGTTATGTCTAGTATTGGCATTACTCTGAGGAAGATGGGAAAATTTCGCGACTCTAGCTATGCTTTGAGAGAAGCAGTAGAAGCGGCGAGTGGTGATTCACGTGGGGAGTTGAAGGCACGGGCGTATGCAATTGACAATTTGGCGCATACTGCCGATCGCCTCGGAGACGTCAAGGGCGCACGTCAGTGGTTTGATGAGGCGCTAACAATCAGAGAGCGGGCGGGCAATCGTCTCGATCGGGTGCATTCATTGCTAAATATTGCCCGCCTTGAAACACGCCTCGGAGAGCTGAATGCGGCGCTTGAAAGGTGCAATGAAGCTCAGTCTCTGCTCAGCTCAGATGACGATCGCTCTGAATCAGCGGCTGTCTATTCTGCATTGGGGGAGATAAAAATAGCGATGGAAGATATACCCGGCGCCGAAGAGAGCTTTCGGCTGGCGCTGAAAATAAACTTGCGAACAGGTCGTCCAGCAAACATTGCGCTCACGCAACATCAGCTTGCAGGCGCGCTACTGGATCAGGGGAACATATTTGAAGCCAGGCTTTACGCCCAACAATCTCTAGAGAACAATACAGCCGCATCGAACGCTGAGGGGGTGAACCGGTCGAGACAACTGATCGCGCGCATAGCCGCTGCTAGTGGAGACCTCGAACTATCTATTGCCATGCTGACAGAATGTGCGGAAGAGTGTTACACATCGGGTCATGTGACCGCTGAAGCATGGGCGAGACTCAGCCTCGCCGACTCGTTGAATAAAGCTGGGTTCAATATTGAAGCGCGAGTCGATCTCGAAAAAGCGCAGCGGCTTGCAGTTGCAATAGGCAGTGCCGCTCTACTCGTAAAAATCGACGAACTACGGCTGGCTATGAAGTAACATTACCTCCGAACGCGTCGACTTGAATTGCCGTCAGCGATGGCCAGAAAAGACAAGTCAAACGACCTGACTTGAGAGTACCGCAGCCCGTGTCAATCCCGGCAGATGTAGCGCCGATCCTAGGTAAAAGGTCAATATTCGGCACGTGACCATAAATATGATATCGAGAATTGGCCGAGCCTGGAAGGTGATCAGCGGGCCCGTGTGTTACTGCAAGTCCGTCGGCACTTATATATGACGCCCGAAGCGAGCTCAGAAACGTCAAGTGGTCGGCTGGGATAGATTCTCGGAGCTGTTGTGCAACATCTATCCCAGGAGTCTCGACGTAGGACTTCACAGTGGGGGCACCGCCCATCCTCAGCAGTACCGATAGTGAGCCAGACCGGATTGCATCGCGAAAAACGATATCGTGGTTGCCAGCAAGGAAGACCGTATCCGGACGATCGTTAGCCAGGTTGACCAGCGTTTGAATAACTTCAAAGCTATCAGGCCCACGATTCACATAGTCACCTGTAAAAATCAAGATTCCACGCCATTCGACAAGTCGGCGAAGCAATCCACGTAGGGCGGAAATGTTTCCGTGAACGTCCCCTATGATGCCATACTCCACTGTCATAGAAGTACCTTGGGTAGGTCTGAATAGTCTATTTCACCATTTTCGATATTGTCATCTAGTGATGCTCGGATTGCGAGCGCAGCGAGATTTCGATCATCGTCCCAGTAAGCGATTGCAAGCGCTTCCAGTGATTGATATCCATGTACGGGCAGTGGTCCAATTATAACCTCCAACCGGCTAACTAACTCGTTTAGCAGATCTACTGACGGACTGCCGGTTATTTCGGGATCCGACGCTAGCAGTGTCGCCAGTTGTGGATCATCAAAACGTTGAGAAAGTTGACGTACCGAAAAGCATGTATCCCCACCCTTCATAGCCAGAGCGTATATACTCGTGCGGAGAAGGTATCTCGCTAAGCGTACCATTCCTGAGTAGTGTAGCGCCTTTTCTGCATGTGGCTGAGAAAGGATTTTTGAATAGATCTTGACGCGGTTCAATAGTTGATCGGGGTCTGCGGTTTCCAGTGCATTTATTATGTCAGTTAGATTCTTATCTAGCTCGACTAAGACTTTTCCATCGCGGCGGACATGAGTACCAAATAGGGTTGTGCTGGCACTCTCCAGCTGTTCGCGGGTGTATGAGCTGACAGATACACGACCAATCTTGAACGTCGGAGTATTCCATGAGTCTGTGTATCTGAGTATATCGAAGTCAGACGAAGGCAAGTAGTCGTGGCGAGCGCGACTTCCGTAGAGGACGAGGCCGAGAGTGCGGCTCTCGATGCGCTGCATGACACCGACAATTTCGGTGGTTGTTAGTTCTAGTCGCTCAAGACTAGATAGAAGTTCACTCTTGTCGAGGGCTTTCTCGAACACGGCGCCTACCTAAGTATAATCCGACAAATTCGCGATCTGCGGAGCCTCGGTGTAGTCAAAACTTGGAACCACTACGGCTACTTGAACATCATACAGCGAGCGGTTTCTGCCGATGAATTCGCTTTCTGTAATCTTAAGTCGCAGAAAGGAATCCGTTACTACCTCCAAATCTGCGGGGGATCTCATGTGTCCCCAACATCGGGAGTTCGTGGGTGGCCATCTTGAACGGGTGCGCGATCTGAACCGCCACGTCATGGCGTAGATCACCTGGCGAATACCCCCGCTGAATCGCCCGGGTTTGATGCGCACCTTCGTTTGAACACTGGAGGCGCAGGAGCAGATCCAGTCAGTACCGGATCCGACCGAGGCTGGCATGCTCGCGGCGAGCCCCATGCCGCCGAGCGGCCGCGAAATCGATCACTGCGCCCGCAGTTTCAGTTGCTTCGTGAGCCCCGCCGCGCGTCCAGCGATGTATCCATGCCGGGGCCAGCCCCAATACGTGTGACGCGCGAGCATTTGGCTGCGATCCGTAGACCTGAGAGAGCGCCTGGCTCACCAACAGTGGTTTTTCGTCTGCGACTTCGACCGGCTCGTCGGTGCGCCACCCCTGCGAAGACAACTGAATAGCCAGACTCCGATAGCGCTGACTGCTGATTACACTGAGGTCGCGAGCGCGGCGGGTGATCGCACCGACAGAAATCCCATAGTCCGCCTTGATCGGCAGGTAACCGTGAAGGTTCAGCGACTCCGATACTCGCCTCCGAACAACCTCCTCCGGCAGCAGAAAGGCCGCCGCGAACTGGAAGGCATGGTGCTCTTCAGGGCTGCGCGTACTCGCAATCGGACTGCACCGGTCGCGATCAGCAATCCAGTGATAGGCCTCGTGTAATATGGTGAGCCGTTTGACCGCGCCCGGCACATCCTCGACAAGAGCGACCAGCGGGCGGTTCGTCAAACGAGACGGACGCGAGATACCGGTATGGCCGCGGCCGCCGTGGCCGTGTTCGTCGAGCCGGTCGATGACACCGAAACCGAACCGCTCGAGGCAGCGAGTGGCATTGAGCACTGGCGCTTCATCATCGAGGCCAGCGCGCCGACGCATCGCTCGGGCGATCGCCTCGGGATCGTGATCGTAATCGGCGGGCTCCGGCAGGCTTGCCTCGATGTAGCCTGACTGCTCCGACACCGTCCTGAAAAGTCGAGCGGCTTCGTTGTACAGCCGCAACAACCGCTGCTCATCCTTCGCGCCCGCGCGCGCAGTCTTGCGGAAAGTGGCCTGGGTCACGTCGAGTGGGGTCGTCGGAACTGAGAAGAAGGACACGGGCAAACCGAACTCACTGGATGCCGCCACCACCAGTGAGTCAGGAACTGGGCGCGCGCCTCGCTCTACCTGCGAAAGGAACGACTGAGAGACCTCGATTCGCTCGGCCAACGCGGTCTGGGTGAGGCCGAAGACCTCCCGCAGCGCCGTCAGCCGCTGACCATGGAACTCACGCGCGTCCTCGTCAGGTGAACCCATTCTCGTCCTTTTGGATGTCGACAGTGAAGAAGTCTTCGTCGGCATCATCGGAGCCGGCGAACTTCAGGTGGCTGAAGATGCTGCCGCTGTCTTGAACTTCCAAGATCAGATCACACGGTACCGCCGACCCGTACTTGCCTGGCGCAAGGGTGTGGACGATACGGAGAACGAACTGGTCGAGCGTCGCGCGAGAAGCAAAGTCCCAGCACAGCAGGAGTTTCATCTCTGGATCCGCAGTGGAAGGCAGCGAGGGCAGACCAAGATCGAGATCGAGCTCGCCCTGGGTCCAGCGGGCGCGACGCGCCGGATTCCTTCCTGCGGTAGGCACGCCACCGGGGTATGTACGACGACGTTCCTTCAAGAACGACATCTCCATGCCGAGTACCGGATTCACCAGCAACAACTGCCCCATAGCCCGCGGATCACCGCCCACAGCCCAGCCGTTCGGCAGAGTCTCGGTCTCCAGGAACTCACGCAACTCGGCTCTCAAGATGAGCGGAAGCAGATGCGGATACTTGGGATGCGAGAGACTGCGGGCCCTGCGGCCAGAACTGACCAAAGACGCCGCCATTCCGGCGAACAAGATCGGCCCTAAAGCCTTCGCCTGAGTCTCAATCGCTGCTGTCACGCTGCTGGTGCTGATCACGACCTAGCCTCCCCTCGATCTACGTATTGCTTCTATTATTAGCACAGATGCAAGACATGGTCCGGCGCGACGACACGGACGATCGTCCAGTACCGCCCGATCGGATCAGAGACGAGGCACCAGGTTCGCCATGGGCGGCACAACCACTGGTTGCGGCCCAAGCAGCACGGCAGAGCCATCATCCGGTCCACAACGACTGAGCGATGGCAAGTCGGCCTTGGTGCATTGGGCAAGCTCAGGGGCCCGCGTTCTGGCTGGATGCGGCCACTCGCGAGGCCCCGCATCCTCCGGCGAACAGCACCAGACCCATTGCCTGCCAGCGCCAGTCCGCCTTGTCCCGATTCGACCTGACTAGAACGGAACCTAGCCATGACCACCACACAATCGCCCGTCATTACCCCGGTCGGCCAGGTTCGTCGGCCACCGTTGGACCGTCAATCCGGTGTGGTCACGACCGTGACTGTGGTGCTGGCCGGGGAACAGCGAATCGCGCTTGACGTCGTCGGGGCCGGGACTAGTGAGGCGCGGATTATGGTCCGATGGGGACGTGTCGCGATGACTTTCACGGCGGCCGAACAGGTTCAGAGGATGTTGGCGCTGTTCGGGTTAGCGCGGCAGGCGATGGTCGGTGTGGTCGAGCGGGTGCCGATGCCTGTGGTGGAGGATCCGGTGTCCGATGTCGCGGTGTTGGCCGCGATCACCTGGACGCATACGCCGACCGGTGCGGCGTCGGCGGAGCGGATGTATCACGTGGGGATGCGGCGCACGATCAGCTTCGTCGCGTTGACCATTGGGCCGGTCGCGTTCCACATCCTTGATCGAGGTGGTCTCGATAGTGCGATCAAGGCGCTTGTGCGCGCGCATCAGCTGTCGGTGACCGTCTACGCCGACGGACACCGCTTCGCTGACGACCCCAACGCCGCTGCGTGGGAACGTGGCAATCGGCGAATTCTGAAGCCCCACGGCAACGGTTGGTCGTACCGATGACGACGTCATTGAATCGCCGATCGCCACGGCGCTAACTGGATTCGGCGCGCTCGGTGGTAAGCGAGGACACGCGGTTCGCTAAGACCAAGGTCGCAGTTCGGAAGGATCCGATGACGGACGCCGGTACACCTGAACGGGTTGATGCCACCGATGCAGAGCCTGATGTGCCCTTGGCTGCTGGCGATGACGTTGTCAGCGCCGCCCAGATCCTCGTGAGTTATCTGTGGAACAGCGAATACGAGGGCAGTGGCGAAACCCAGCGTGGCCATATTTGGCAGCAGTTGCGGACCCTGACGTGCTGGCTGACATCCCCGCCCCGGGACTGACCTCATATCCCGCGCCACCTAGGTGCGTTCGACATCGTCGACGACTCTTCACGCCGCTACGGCCGCACGCTGCCTTCGACCGCTAGCGGCGGATGCGAGCTGGCGCGAATCTCGCACTCGATGACCCCGCGCTGAAAAGCCATGCCCTCGTGTGAATGCCTCGATGCGCTTGTTCACCAACCAATCACTGCTCGTCTCCCGATCCGCACGCGGGCATCTCACAGAGCTGTTCGCGCACAAGACTTTTCGGAGGTTTCTCTCATGACCGACTCGGTGACCCGTCCGGAATTCGATCTGGCCGTCCATCATGGCGTCGCCGGCCCCGCGACCGACCTGACAGCCACCACCGTCGCGCAGTGGCGCGAGGGTGATCCGGGTTGGAAGGCCAAGAACTGGGCCTACACCGACCCCGACAACTACGGCGCCCGCAGGTTACGCCCGATCAACATCACCACGCGTGCCATGACTGCGGACTGACACCTCGACCGGTCCCGCACCGAGACCATGCTCGCCGTCGAAGGCAGGCACCGACACCGTGCAATAGGTGGGTGCCTGCCTTCCTCGCATTCAGGAGGATTTTCGATGACCCCCGACACCACCACCGATCTCACAATCCCTGAACCCGACAACACCGCAGCGCACGGTGCCCGCCCCAGGAACGCAGTCGCGGTCTTCCGTGATCCGCACACTCTCATCACCGACAACAACGTGCGCGAAACGTTCAACCTCGACGACTTTCCCGAGCTCGCCGACTCGATCGCCGAACACGGAGTCCTGACACCGATCACCGCCTACGGTCGCCCCGATGACATCACCGCGACGGTCCGTGACGGACAGCTACGCACTTTGACTGCGATGGCGGTCGGGATCGAGCAGGTCCCGGTCTGGTTGATCGAACCCGACGAGGCCCTCGCCGCGAAAGATGTTGAGATCTCACGGATCCTGACCCAGATCACGGTCAACGATCGCAGGATCGCGCTCACCGACGGTGACCGAGCCGCCGGAATCGCGCTCGCTCTCGAACTCGGAGCATCGGTCACCCGCGTCGGCAAATCACTGCAGACCAAACGCGACGAGATCAAACAGGCCGGCAAGATCGGTGCCTCGGCTACTGCCCGCAAAGCTGTCGACGACGGCCAGCTCGACTTCGAACAGGCGGCGATCTTGGCCGAGTACGAAAATGTGGGCGACATCGACGCGGTGCGGCAGCTGCTCGGCACCGACCGCGGGTACTTCAGCTACGAAGCGCGACTGATCGCCAACGACCGCGCTCAACGGCGGACCTACTTCACCGCGGTGTTGCCATGGGCCGAGGCCGGATTCGGTGTGCTGCACGACTACCCGGAGTGCGGTGGTACCGACCCGGTACTTGTACACGCGAACGATCTGGTCGACGTCAACGGTGACACGATCGACGTCGATCACCTCGCGGCCGACGCGGGCTGGTTGGTGTGGATCGAACAGGCGAGCACCCCATTGACCGTCGAACGCGATACCGGTGCGATCGTCGATGCGGCCACTATCGACTGGAACACCGAACACGATCCCGACCTCGAACCCGCCGACGGGTTACGCCACGCGCGCGAAGTCACTCAACACGATCGCTGGGAAGCCGACTACTTCCTCCCCGCCGACCGACTCGACGCCGCGGGTCTGCGACTGATCAGCGACGTGCCCGACGCCGAACCCACCGACATCGGCATCAGCGATGACCCCGACGGGGCGGCCGACGACGTTCTGTCGCGTGAGGAGCTCGCCGCACGGCGAGCCGAAGCCGAGGCTGAAGCGGCCGCGCGACGCGAGCAGGAGCGGTTGGCGGCACGGCGGGTCCGTGAACTCAACAAGCAGGGGCTCGCCGCGATGGAAGTACGTCGGGAGTTCGTCACCCGGCTCCTCGCTCGTAAAACTCTGCCGCCGGAGGCTTCGAAGTTCATCGCCGAAGCGTTGGTGGCAGAGCCCGCCGTGCTCGGTGAGTACAACGCCTTCGAGACCGCAGCCGAGTTGCTCGGCGGCAAGGGAACGTGGCGCCGCGAGCTCCAACAGGTCGTCGAGACCGCGAAACCGGCGCGCTGTCAGGTCATCGTCCTCGGACTCGTTCTCGGTGCCCACGAAAAGCGAGCCGTCAAAGATTCCTGGCGCTACAGCGACACCGGTGTGAGCCGCTACCTGCGGTTCCTTCAGCAAGTAGGCCACGAACTCGTCCCCGTCGAACTCGCCGCGGTCGGCGACCTCGACTACGAACACATCGACATCGACACCCCCGTCAGCGAGCCCGAAGCGCACGCAGCCTGACCGCACCGCGAGGCGGGCCGAGTCCTCTTGTTGCACCAGGGATCTCGGCTCGCCTTGTTCTGTCCGCCGAAGACGAAAGGAACTCTGTTGTGGAAGCCAGCGACGAAATCAGCAGTCCGGAGTTCGATGAATTCGACGCCAACCCCGCCACCGCCGAGAACAACGTCCCGCGCCTGAGCGTCGGTGACGCTGGCGAGTTGATCGCGGCGATACCCGCGATGCTCGGATTCGTGCCCACCCGATCGTTGGTCATGGCGTTGCTCAGTACCGACGACACACCAGAAGGTGCCCAGTCGATTCGGGCGGTGATGCGGTTCGACATCGACGCCGCCGCCGACCTAGCTGGAGTACGGCACCTGGCGAACGTTGTCGAATCGGTGTGCCTGCGCGAGAACCTGACCTCGACCATGCTGATTGCCGTCGATGACCGGCCGACCAGGTCGACGATCGCCGAGGACGTTCTGCACCACCTCAACCGGGCGGGGATCGAACCCAGTCACGCCTGGTGGGTCGGCGAGATCACGACCGGCGTCGAATACCAGGACCTGTTGACGCTCGGTCGCGCCGGTCGGGTCGATGACCCTCGCGCGTCGACGGTGGCGTTCGCTCATGTCCTCGAAGGCAATCAGATCTACGGTTCCCGCGACGAACTCGCCGACCTACTCACCCCGAACGCAGACCTGGCCGCCCAACTACAGCCCCACATCGGCGCTGCCGCGGCCCACTATCGCGACAACCTTGCCGAGGCTACCGATGCCGAACACGCCAACGCTTTCCGGCGCGAGGCCACCGAGTGGATACTCGCCCAGATCAGCACTGCCGACCAAATGCCGCTCACAGCTGAGGATCTCGTCATGATCGTCGCACTCGTGCGCGACAGGATGATCCGCGACATCATGTTCGGGCTCTCCGCTACCGAACACCGCGCTCCAGCAGCGGCACTGTGGCGCCAGATCGCATCCGCGACCGAGGGCCCGGACCGGGCTGATGCCGCTACCTTCTTCGGCTACAGCGCCTACCACCACGGCGACACCGTCGTGGCCGGCATCGCGATCGCCGCAGCCTTGCACGCCGACCCCGACCACGTGATCGCGAACCTGTTGGATGTCGCATTGCGCGAGTGCATTCGACCAGACCAGATCCGCAGGATGGCCGACACCGGACGTGAGATCGCGGCAGAGCTCGGCATCGACATCACTACCACCGTCTGACCCTGCGGCGGCGAGGGCCGTCTGTCGCGACATCGACACACGACCGGGCGGTCAGCCGGTAGCGGCCGCGGCGATTCCGCACCGACACACCCGCGGGTACGTCGACCACCGCAGGTGCCGGACCCGCGGCCGTCGGATCCGATCCGGCAAACACAGCGGCCGTGCAGTCGCACTGCGCCGGCACGTGCCGCGTTCTCTCGACCTCCCCTCATACCAACGGAAGGCTTTGCCATGCCCGGTGATACGAATCTCCAGATCACAGGAAATCTCTGCTCCGACCTCGAGTTGACCTACACACCAGCAGGGGTGGCGGTAGCGCACTTCACCGTCGCGTCCACACCCCGATACCGCGACTCCAAGACCGGCGAATGGCGTGACAAGGACCCGCTGTTCCTGCGCTGCAACCTCTGGCGCGAGGCCGCGGAAAATGCCGCAGCCTCGTTGTTCAAAGGCTCGAGAGTGATCCTGATGGCCAGGCTTAAACAGCGCAGCTACCAAACCCGCGATGGCGAGCAACGCACCGTGTTCGAACTCGACGTCGACGAGATCGGCCCGAGCCTGCGCTGGGCACGCGCAACCCTGACCCGGACCGCCGGCAACCGCCAAAACAGCAGCAATGGGACAAGTTTAGGGCATCGTGGCGGTGCCCGAACTGGTGCCCAAGACAGCGACGGTGGTGGCGCCGTCATCGACAGTCGCGAACAGGACGATCCGTGGTCGAAGGCCGGTCCGACAGGCACAGGGGACCTCGGTGGCGACGAATCCTGGGCTACCCCGATATTCGCTGGCGCCGCCGCGGGAGTGTTCGGCGGTGAACCCGACTTCTAGCCGTGTCGCCTGTTTATCCGTACCGGCGGACTGTGACCGGGTCGCCGGGACTGGGTCCGGGGTGACGGTCTGGGGCGGACCCAGCCGCTCGAGGGCTACCAGGCCAGCGCACGCCACGGCTACGGGCCCGCGCCCGGCGGAAACGAGCCCCCCGCGCCCGAACCAGCCGCAGCCACCAGTCCGGTCGGTCAGCGCGGGGAACTCGCCCCCGCACGCAGTGGCGCGTTCCCTCCGCCGCGTCGCCCACTGACCTGGTCGGTAGCCCTCGGCTGCGCCCACCCCAGCCCGGCACCCCTCGTTGTGCGAAAAGCGTGGCAGTTCCAGCGCGCCCGGGTGTTGCCGTCATCTCTCGACCACGTCAGGAGTTCCGCTATGTCCACTACCGCTGCCATCGAATCGGTTGTGCCCGATACGAATCTGTTCATCGATGCGATCGCCGACATCAGATCTACGTTCCTCACCCTCGACCGCGACCACCGTGGCGCGCTCGAAGCGCTGCCCGCCGCGCTGGCGTTGGCGACCGAGCACGACTGGAAGCTTCTCGACTACATGGTCGAGGTCTTCACCCTCTTTCCACTCGACGCCGCACTGAGCCGGCTCACCTCTCGGTTCAAGACCGCCGACGACCTCGAGCGGCTCCGGATGCTCGAGTTGGTGCCCAACACCGACCCCGGCCTACACAGCCACGAAACCGCCGACCTGGCCGGAATCCTCGAAGCCCGAGCACGCCGCAACAACTCCACCGTCGCCGACGAGTTCGCCAAAATGCACGCCCAACTCCAGACCGCTGAGATGCCACGCCAGTCGATCCGACTGTGGCGTAACCCGTCCTCGCGCCTGGTCGTACCAGCAACCCGACGCATTGATGCCGCCCGTCTCACTCCGACCCAGGTGCGCGCACGCGTCCTCGCTCGCGGGAAGCGGCGCCCGGCTGAAATCGAACCGTCGCAGGTGTCCGACTACGTCCGCGAGAACCTGTTCGTCGACACCGAAGTGGACGACCAAGGCCGTCTGCGTCGTCGACTCGCCGAACTCGCTGCCCGTGGCATCGTCATCGGTATCCGCGCTCCCCGCGGTTGGACACCGCGCCGCCCCGGCGAGCTGCCGCCACGGTCCGCCGACGTCGCCGCCGCGATCTGGGATCACGAGTACTGCCTCTATGTTGCCGATCAACGCGACCACGACCACGCCGTCGCTGGGGGAGCGGCGACGTCACGTGAAGACTCCGTCGCCTGGGCAGCGCAGCGCACCGGACTACACGGCCGGGCTGACCGCCGCGACACTTTCCTGTTCCAGGGCAACGGACTCGACGACTTCCGCACCGCCATGGCGCCTACCTTGGGGTGGCGGTGCGTGTCCTGCTTCGTCGAACGCTCTCACACCGACCGCCATCCGATTCATGCCCGCGAAAACACCTTCCGCAGCGACGACGGACTGTGCGACTACTGCCGCAGCGACAACCGTCCCGGGCTACCTGCACTGGCGGCCGGGTTCACGTTCACTGATCTGGCGACGGCGTACTGCCGGTTCTTCGCCGAGCACTACCCGGACGCTGCGTGCGGGCTGCTCGCTGAAGTTCGGCGTCGTGCACCCGAGTGGCTCACCGCCGCTATCGATGGGTTCCTGCTCGAACACCCAGAGTTGCCCGGTGCTCCGGAACCGGGCTCCGCCGAACAGCAGTCCGATACTACGACGGCGTCTGCGCGTCCGCGTCGCCGTCGCGAGCGTGCCTTGCCGCCCGGCCTGCGTCAGGCCAGGTGTGAAGGGTGCACCGAATACAAGCCCATTCACGACGACGGCTTCTGCACCGTGTGCCGT
The DNA here is from genome assembly GCF_053608345.1 of Nocardia sp. NPDC055050. Lineage (NCBI taxonomy): Bacteria > Bacillati > Actinomycetota > Actinomycetes > Mycobacteriales > Nocardiaceae > Nocardia > Nocardia sp. NPDC055050. The sequence goes on along the minus strand of NZ_JBSGVG010000019.1, from coordinate 77,424 downwards.
GTCTGGCTCGAGCTCGAGGCCCCCGCGCCCCGGGAGCGTCGCGTGCCCGCCTGACCGATCCGGTCGTTGTTCGATGCGCGGCTGGGATACCGCTTGGTGCCCCAGCCGCGCAACTTCACCAGCCAATCTCACCACCGCACGCAACCTCACTGCTCCACAAGCTCCTGCGTTCTTCGCATGCCGCTCCGCCGCAACCTACCGACGCACCATCGCCCTCCACCACGTTCCACACCCGCCTTTCTCACATCCCCAATTCCATGCAAACGTCTGACATTACGGAGTAACAATCCGATTACATACTCCCTCAACGATTCTCAACATTTCCCAATACTTCCCACAGCGAAATTCCACCCTTGCCAGAGCTTATTTTCTCGGCGACAACTGAAGGCATGGTCGCAACAATTCACCGAGTCACCGCAGGCAACGGATACCACTATTACGTACGCAATATCGCCGCCAACGACACCACAGCACGTGGCCGCTCTTCACTAGCCGACTACTACTCAGCCCACGGCGAAGCACCCGGACGATGGCAAGGCGGCGGCCTGACCGCGCTCGGCATCGACCCGGGTGCGGAAGTGACTGAGTCGCAGATGAAGTCGCTGTTCGGTCTGGGCATCCACCCGAACGCCGAACAGATCGAAGACCGGGTCTACGCGCACCAGATCGCCCTCGGTGCCAACGACCGCGAAGCCACCCGAGCCGCGGAGAAAGCATCGAAACTGGGCAACAAGTTCGCCGTCTACGAAGCCCAGTCCCAGTACCGGCAACAGTGCTCCGATGCCTATCGCGCACATAATTCCGAACAGAACCTCCCACCCACTACCGCAATTCCGGAAGACGAGCGCGCACGAATCCGCACACAAGTCGCGACAGAAATGTTCACCTCCGAGTACAAACGTGCACCGTTGAATGCCCGCGAATTGTCAGGGTGGGTCGCGAAGAACTCACGCCCGAAACACTCCGCCGTCGCCGGTTTCGACATCACCTTCAGCCCCGTCAAAAGCGTCTCAGTCCTGTGGGCGCTCGCTTCACCCGAGATTTCGCACCGGATCGAGGCCGCGCACCGGCACGCGATCGAGGATGCATTGACCTGGTTGGAGCACAACGCGATGTTCACTCGCTTGGGCCGCAACGGGATCCGGCAGGTCGACGTCGACGGGATCGTCGCCGCCGGATTCACCCACCGTGACAGCCGCGCAGGCGATCCCGACCTCCACACTCACATCCTGATCGCCAACCGCGTCCGCGCCCTCGACGGCAAATGGCGCACCATCGACTCCAAAACCCTCTACGAAGCCGTCGTCACCGCGTCGGAAATCTTCGACTCCCGTATCGAGCACCACCTCGAAACCGACCTCGATCTGCAGTTCGAAGCCCGGCCCGGCCGCACTTCCGAACAAATCCCGATCCGTGAAATCGTCGGCATACCCCTGGAACTCATCGAAGCATGGTCACAGCGAGGCGCCGCGATCGTCGCCCGCCTCGACCAACTCACCGCAGCATTCCAAACAACCTTCGGGCGTGAACCATCCCCGAAAGAGATCTACGACCTCTCCGACCGCGCGACACTGGAAACCCGCCCGACCAAACACCTCTCGACCTCACTCGCCGAGCAACGCGGCACCTGGGCAGCACATGCCCGTCAACTATTCGGAGGCCGTGACTGCGTCGAAGACATCGTGACCCGCACGATGTCGGTCCCTGCGACACCACGCCCGGACCCCGATGCCGCGTTCATCACCGCGGCTGCCGAACGTGCACTGGTCGGCGTATCGGCCCGGCGTTCGACCTGGGGGATCTTCAACCTCCGCGCCGAGGTCGATCGACAACTCCGCGGCCGAATCGCATCCGCCGACTGGAACTGGATTCCCGACAGAGTTGTGGCCGAGGCACTGTCACCGCCGTCTGCAGTTGCACGCGGTGACCCCGACCTCACTGAACAACCGGCATTGCGGGCCGTACCGATGTGGTTGCGTCGCAGCGACACCACCGCTGTCCATGTTCGTGCGAACTCCCAGATCTACACCACCGAATCCACCTTGGAAGTCGAAGCAGCGTTGATCGAGCTGTCGGTCGAACCCGGCGCCCGCGTCCTGAACGCCGAGCTGGTGGGCAAAGCGGTCGCCCACTACAACACCGAGCACCCGGATCGTCCGCTCAACGCCGGCCAGATCGGTGTCATCTCCTCCTTCGCCACCTCCGGGCTGCGTGTCCACACCGCCAACGCCCCCGCCGGGACCGGCAAGACCACAGCGATGCAAGTCCTCACCACCGCATGGCATTCCGATGGCGGAACCGTGCTCGGCATGGCCCCCACCGCAGCTGCGGCCGCTGTCCTCGGGGAATCGATCGCCACCCGCGCTGAGACCGTCGACAAACTCCTCGACGTCATCCACCGCCACACCCCGAGCCCGAACGGTCCGAACATCGCCGCTGATCATCCGCCGTCACTGCCGCAATGGGTCCTCGACATCGACGACCGAACGCTGGTGATCGTCGACGAACACGTCAAACTCGGCAACACCAAACGCCTACAACTGCTGCAGTTCCTGTCCGGACGAGGGGCTACCGTGCGTTGCATCGGCGACGACAAGCAGCTGCCGGCGATCGAAGCCGGGGGCGCCGACGCCGACATGAACGCCGCCTCGCCCGAACAAACCCTCACCCTGTCCCACGTCGTCCGGTTCTCCTCCACCGCCGAGGCGACCGCCTCGATCGGACTGCGCGAGGGCGACCCCGTCGCGTTGGCCTGGTACCTGGACAACGACCGCATCCACGCCGGGCACACCGGGTCGGTTTACGACGACACCTACCAAGCATGGTCGGCCGATGATCTCGCGGGTCGCGACGCGGTCATGTTGGCGCCCAAGCACGAGGTGGTGACGGCACTCAACGCCCGCGCCCGCGCGGACCGACTCGCTCGAACCGGCACCGAACCGGGTCCAGAAGTGGTGCTTGCCGACGGTCTTCTCGCCTCGGTCGGTGACATAGTGCGCACGCGACGCAACAACCCGAAGCTGCGTTTCGGCGAGCGCGACTGGGTTCGCAACGGCTATTCCTGGACCGTCAACGACGTCCACAACGATGGTTCGCTGACCGTTTCGCACCGCCACCGTGGCACCGACAGCGACAAAACCGTGCGGCTTCCGGTCGAGTATGTGCGCGCACATGTGCGTCTCGGGTACGCGTCGACGATCGATTCCGCGCAAGGAATCACCGCCGATGCCTGCCATGTCGCGTTGTCCGGACGCGAATCACGACAACAGTTGTATGTCGCGATGACCCGCGGGATCCACGCCAACCATGCCTACATCGTCACCGCACTCGACGGCGCCGAGGGCGCGATCTACACCGAACCCGCCACCTACCCGCCCACCGCAGTCGAGGTCCTGCACCGTGTGATGGCTCGCGATGGAGCGCAGAAGTCCGCGCACACCACACTGCGCGATGCCCTCGACCCCGCCTTGCGGATCGGGCGAGCGGTCGATATCTACCTCGACACCCTCGGCCTGACCGCCGAACACGCACTCGGCCCTGCCCGACTCGACGCCCTCGACCACGCCGCCGACACCGTCCACCCGAACCTGACCGACAGTCCGGCCTACCCGATCCTGCGCCAGCACCTCGCTCTGATCGCGCTCACCGGCGCCGATCCCGTCGCCGCGCTCCGCGCCGCAGCTGGCACACGGGAACTCGACACCGCTGATGATCCTGCCGCGGTTCTGGACTGGCGCCTGGACCCGACCGGTGCTCATTCCGCAGGCACCGGTCCGTTGGCGTGGACTCCTGGACTTCCGGACCAGATAGTTGATCGTGTTGTCGCCGAACCCGTCGCGGCACGCGAAAAGATCGTGGTCGATCTCGCCGCGCAGATCCGGGCCACCGCACAACGCTGGACACCGAGCACCGCACCCGTGTGGGTACGACCGCTGCTGGGCACCGACCCAGCGTTGCTCGGCGAGCTTGCGGTGTGGCGAGCCGGACTGCACGTCCCCGACACCGATACCCGACCCACCGGACCACCCCGCGACACCGACCTCGAACGCCACCACCAACAGCGCCTCGAGCACCGCGTCATCGACGCCTACGGCGATCCAACGCTTCCGCGCAACAGGTGGGCCGAGGTCGTCGACCGCATCGATCCCCGCATCACAACCGACTTCTACTGGCCAACGGTGGCCGACAAGATCGACCTCGCAGACCGCGCCGGGCTCGACATCGCCACCTTGCTCACCGATGCCGCCTCACACCACCCGCTGCCCGATGAGATGCCCGCCGCGGCACTGTGGACGCGCTTGGAACTCGAGCCGTCCGCTCTCGACACCACCGGAACCGACCTCCTCCGGCCCGAGTGGCTACCCGACCTCGAAGCAGTCCTCGGCACGGCCATAGCCGAACAGCTCACCACCGAACAGGCATGGCCGCGCGTCGTCGCCGCTGTCGAACGCGCTACCAGCACCTGGTCCTCACACGATCTGCTCAGTACCGCCTACGAACTCCTGCAAGGCGCCCAACCCGACGACGCTGCACCGCTGCGTCCCGACCAGCTCGCCGCCGCGCTGGCCTGGCGCATCGACGCCCTCCACCACCACACTCCGACACCCCAGCCAGCCACACCAACCGTCGCCGAAACAGGCACAACTACCGCCGATTACGAACAGCCACCGGCGACCGACGCCGCCGAGAACCGCCAGCCTCCCAGCACGGACGAGCCCACCGGGTCGGACCACAACGACAAACCCACCCGGAGCGACACGACGTCCGGGATCGAGGACATTGCACGACTGTTCGCAGCGGGGCGGGTCACCGAAGCAGTCGATACCTTCCGCCGCTTCAGTGGCGCATTGTCCGAGGAAGAGCGCGGCGTATTGACCACCGTCGCGGACACCTTGTACCAGTGCAGCTTCCCGGTCGCACAGGCTCGACTTCGCTGGGCCGCAGACCAATTCCCGCACCATCGTGAGCTGATCCGAGCGTGCACACCAACGACCGATCCACACACCTTCCGCCGCGACACCGGCCCGGATCGTGAACGATCCCGCCCCGTCTACGACCATCGCGAGAACACCGACCCCACCCTCACACCAACCGTGTTCGACCCGATCCAGGCCGCCGGCAACGACGCCTTCGACACCTATCTCGCTGACGCGGAATCGTCCGACAGCCCTGAAGGAGGGACGGCCGACCGACTTCGAACAGCGGACGTCGGGTTCCCGATCGACTACGACCTGGCCGCGATGCCCACCGTCGCGGGACTTGCGTGTGTCGACTGCAGCATCGAACGCTCCCGCAACGCGAGTATCCCTGTGCCGCCGCGCCACTCCGACGACGGCCTGTGCCACTCCTGCCGCGATAACGGCAGACCGGGAGTTCCCGACCACGACCCCGCCGACCACTTCACGGCACGATGCACCCACATCACCGAAACACACCCCGCGCCTGCGGCATTAGCGATGCTGCGCCGCGATTGGCGGGCGCTCGATCCCGCCCGGCGCGCCATCGTCGAGCAATGGCTCCTCGACAACCCGCTCACCGAGCAACCACTACCCGTGTTCGACTCGCTGCAGCGACTCACCGATCACGAACTCACCCAGGCGATCGAGGGCCTTCATCAACGACGCGGAAACATCGCCACCGAGGCCGACTTCTTCGCACCGATCCGACACGATGAAGTCGACGTCGAACCCGATCCGGCCGTGGCGGAGCACCGTCTCGCCGCCGAACGCGCACAGCTAGCCGCCCGGCAGTGCGCCGACGAACTCGACACCGCCATCCGTCGACTCCATGCCACGTCGGTCGCGCTTGAGGCCGCGCGCGAGGAAATTGATGTGCTTTCGGTGACGCGGCGCCGCCAGCGCAAGACCCTGCAAGAACACATAAACACCTTGACCGGCGAACATCGCCAGCACACCGAAGCACACCAACACGCCCGCGCCGCCGCGCGCGCCGCCAACCGCACCGCCAACGAACTGGCAGCCCGTGCCGAACACATCGCAATCGAAGACGAACACCGCCGCCTCGCCGATCAGGCTCAAGCCACCGACCACGACGACGTAGCACGCGACGCTGCAGTCGTAGCACTACAGCAGACCATCAGCTCCGAGCTCGCTGACCACCGTGTAGAACACCAGAGAAGACAAGCGCTGACGCACTCGCAACGACATCAGGAGGAGCGTGCACGCCTCGAATTCGCACTGACGGCTGAGGATTTCGGTCGCGAGGAGTATCTCGATCTGGAGAGCAACCAGCAGATTCGCCCACCAGACCTGGGTCTATAGGCGACCGATCTGACAGGACTGGACCTATTGACCTACGTGTGCGCCAATGCCGTAGGGGACTCACCCGCTACGCACACCGGCTGGCCAAGCAGACGACTTTGGTACTCCACAGAGGGAGCGGCGAACACCAGCGACAGGCCGTGAATTCGTTCCTGCAGCCCGGCCAGCGTGGCTCGATCACGCGAACCAACCCTGTCAAGCACAAGTAGCCGATGGTGTCTGAGAAGCTTAGATCAGGTCGAAAGTGGCCCAGTTGCCACCCGCGAAAACCGTCTGCACAGGTCTGACTTGTATGGAGATGCGCTCCTCGGTGCGCGAGGGTGCCGCACACCGAAAAGCCCGAAGAATGGCACGCACGCCACGAATGTGTGTGCGAGGGGGACTCGCAACCTGAACTGACCCCTTATTGGGTAGCGTCAAGGCAGCCGGCCGAGGAACCGGCGGACTTTCGCAGCCTCTTGGCTTCCGGTAGTCGACAGGCGCAGGAGCTGGAAGTTGTAGCGGCGGCAGATCTCGTCTTTCAAAGCGTCACGGGCTAGCTGGGTCGGGTCCGCTTCATGGGTGCTGAAGCCGTCCACTTCGATGGCACCCACGTTCTGGCTGGTGATCCGGTTGTAGAGCACGAAGTCGAACGACGGTCGGCGCCGGATGAATTCGCGATGCTTCACGTCCAGCCGTTCCCGCCCGTCCGAGAACACGTTTCCGAGGCAGACCTGTGGGTGGACGGCGAGGTGCTCGTGCCCGGGTTCGGCGAGAACGCCGTCGATCGTTGTGAGTGCGATGTCCTCGGAATCCCACTGGGTTCGCCCCCACCCGATCTGTGGATTGCGACGCCGCCGTTGGTTGTATTCGGTGTAGAGCAGATCGAAGATCGACACCACGTCACTGTCGACGACCGCGTTGGCAGGGTCCCGGTATCGGATATATCCGATCAGATCGCGCAGATGCCTGCTCGCGGGCAATTCGGAAGGGTGCGTGACCAGGACGAACAAGCGCTTCGCGCGGGACACTGCGACATTGATCAGGTTCGGGTCATCGGCGAATTGCAGAGCCTTCACGCCGCTGTGCGTATCGTCGAGGACCGTTGTCATCACGATCGCGTCCTTCTCCCGACCCTGGAATTTGTGCACGGTGTCGGATTCGATGGACGCGATCAGCGCGTCGGCCACCTTGTTGGCCTGACGGCGGTACGGCGTGGTGACCCCGACGCGGTGCGGCGGGAAGTCGGCGGACACCCAGGGCAGGACCTCGTGCCGGATCACATCGATCTCACGCTCGTTGCTGAGCCCTCGCGACATAGGGTCGTCATCGCGGTAGCTGCGGCGCATGTGGTTGCCGGAGCTGGTGCGGACGACGCGCATCGGAGCAACGCCCGGCGTACTGCTGGTGTAGGGAATCAGCTTGTTGCGGTAGAACTTCCGATTGCAGTACCCGATGATGTCGGGATCGCACCGATAGTGCTCCCGCAACATCTCCCGCGGCACATGCTCGGGATACAGGTCGAGAATTGTGGCCAGAATGCTGCGCCGATAGTCGAAGACCGGCTCGGGTGGCAGGGGTAGGTCGGTGCGGTCGGTCGTTACCGGGGGCAACTGCGCCAGATCACCGACCACGACGACATTGCGCGCGCAGGCCAAGGCCGGAACAACGGTCACCAGGTCGACCTGTGATGCTTCGTCGATGATCAGATAATCCAGCAGCGTCCCGCGCCCGATACTGTTCTGCAGCGAATGGCAGGTGCTCAGGATCAGCGGATAGTCCTGCGCGAAGCGCCCGAACTGGTGTCGATACCGGTTGGTATGGATAGTCCGCGACAAGCCGGCGTAGCGGGCGCGCAACGCGTCCACGAGCAGTTGCTGGGACAGTCGAGTCTGGTCGGCCTGCAGCTCGGCGAAATTCCGGCCCGCCAGCGCTGTGGTCAACTGCCCGACCCGCCGTTCGAGTTCGGCGATCTTCTTCTCGTAATACAGTCGCTGAATACGCAATACGACCTGGGTATCGTCCGCGTCGACCCGACGCAGCGCCCGGTATTTGAAGTACCGGTTCATCGTGTCGACCAATCGCGCCCATCCGCTATCACCGACCCAATTCGGATCGGTGTCCGCGATGAAGTCGAGCAGTTTGCCGGCGCTGTAGCGACGCAACAGGGGCAGCGCGTCGGCGTCCGCTACCGCGTTCCGGTCGAAGAACGACTGGAAGTGTCGCTGTTCGAGCTGGTAGGCGTGCAGTTGCTGGCGCAGCCGGGCGCGCTCACGGTCTTGCTCCTGCAGGGCAACCAGACGTCGGTTCACCACGCCGAGTTCGGCGGCGGCGTCGGTAACACTGCCCGCGACCGCGTCTACCAGCGCGTCGACGGCGATATTGCGGGTGACCTGACTCTGGAAGAACTCCTCCCGCTTCTCCTTCTTCCCGAGATTCGCCGCGACCAGTCCGAAGCCCTCCTCGGTCAGCTTCTCGAAGACATTGTCGACCGCGGAATTGCTGAACGCCACCACCCCTACCGTCGCGCCAGGTCGACAGATGACCGAGGCGATGATGTTGAGGATGGTCTGCGTCTTTCCGGTCCCTGGTGGGCCGTCGATCACCGAGATCGGGGCGCTCAACGCATTGCGCACGGCTGTGCTCTGACTCAGGTTGGTGCGGAACGGATATACCGGCAGCGTCATCTGGTCATCGGGCAGAATGTCGATCGGTGCCCGCGCGAGAATCCTGGCCAACGCGCTGTCCGGGTGGATGAACTCCAGGCTCTGGTGATTCCGAAGTAGCACCCCGGAATCACCCTTCAGCTGTTCCGCCACCGCGCACCAGTAGGCAAGCACATCGCGTGCGCGGGGAAGACTCGCGCCATTCGGCAGCACCTGCACCCGAGTCTCGCTGTAGGCATCCCACCCGCCTTTGCGGTTCGCCACATGCCACCACGAGCCGAATGCGGGCGGGCCAGCGAACAAGTAAGCCCCGACGGCATCGACCGGCGAACCATCGACGAGAATCCGCACGTCAGCCCCCAGTGCGACGTGCGAAGGTCTTTCGAGAATCGCTACTCGATCCCATCCGAACGCGTAGGGCGTCGAACCGCCGAAATGCACTTGGATTCGTTGTGGCCCAGGCTCATACCCTCGGGTCTCCAGCGTCTTGTCCTCAGGGACCCAGTCCCCCTTCCTCCGAATGACAACCGCGACAACCCGTGGATCGACCACCGAACCCCCTCGCCCGAACTCCCCAGCGGACCGTACTCGTTCTCAGCGCCCGCAGCCACGGTTGGCAGCTCGATACCCACGCAGCGCAAATGCTACCGCCTACGACTGAGAATGTCTGGGCAGCAACAGGATTCGTCGAGTCGGCGCAGATCACCAGCAAGGCCGCCCCTGCCAACGATGGCCGGTCGGGCAGGCGGCACGCGCTCCCGCTGAAACGCGACGACAGTGGCCGCGCAACTCGGACTCAGCGGCCAGTCAACGCGAACCGTACGTATCGCGTGTGAGACAACGCTCGCCCGTACCGTCTGGCCTCGGCGATGTCTCGGTCGATCCGCGCCAGCTCCGCCGGTGCGTTCTGGATCCCTACCATGCGTCGAGCGAGATCTTCCCGCGCTGTGGCGGCCGCCGCCGCGGCTACTCTTGCTCGCTCGGTCAGGTCACGCTGTCTGCCTTCCAGGCGCTGCCGCGCCTGCGATCGCTGGGTGTCGGCTGTGTCGAGAGCCTGCTGCTTCTTCACCGCGAGCGGTCTGCGCTTTCTGTCGAACTCGTCGATGATCTCCAGGCGCCGCGTGGGTGCTGCGATGCGGCATCGGGCATTTGCCCGGGCGGCCAGGCCATCGCGCCACTTCATCAGCTCTTTCGCCTTCTTCTCGCCGATCCCGTGGACATTCACCTCGCCTCCGATCGTGAGCTGGAGCCAGGCCTTCTGAGAGTTGTATCCTGCGGGGTTCGCGGTGAACCTGATTCCCCGGAGATCGGCTGCGGTGCGGATCCCTTTGTCGGCCAGGCTGGTTGTCAACGAGATCCCGATCCCGGCGATCGATGCATCGGATACTCGATGACGCGCGAGTTCGGCTCGCACGAACGCCCACCGCTCTGCCGCGAGGGCCTCGTCGAGCTTGCGTTGCTTATCCTGTGCGAGTGCAGCCAACGAACGGTCGACGTCGTGGCATACGGTGTTCTTGTTCTGCTCGATCTGAGCGATGTCTCGATCGTGCTGGATTTTCGAGGAGTCCCGCTGCTCGCCCAGCTGTTGCTGACGTTGCTGCTCGGATAGGTCGAGCTGTGCCCGGTCACGTTGGATCGCCGCAGTGGCGTTGACGACATCAGCTGCCGCCCGACGTCGAATGCTTAAGTCCAACAGCTGTTTTCGAAGAGCTGCGGTTTCGGCGCGCGATCTTCGAGCCGCCCACGTGCCGATAGCCGCAGCCGCGATCGGGATGAGCCCGAGAACGAATGGGACGCCGAAGAGCGCACACATCAGCGGCATCACCAGCGTTATCGCAAGGATGACGACGGCTAGACCGTCGATGACGCGGCGCCCGTGATATCTCAGTGCAGCACCCGATGCGGCCCGGGGCAGGGACTCGGTTGCGGCGGGGTCGAGGTGACTGGAGATCCACGAAGGCAGGCGGCCGGTGGCCATCGGCCTGGGGGTAGTGGCAGTTGTGTTCGCCGTGGCCGCGGCGCCCGTCAAAGCCGGTACGGCGGCGAGCGGTTGGAAGGCCAGCGTCCGAACGACGTCGGCGAGGTCCCGTACCTGCGGGTTCGCGTGCGACAGGAGAAGTGGAAACCTGGATGAGGTGGTCGGGTGTTCAAAATCCTCATCTCGAAGCAGAAGGTACTCCCCGTCCGGCTCGTGCAGGTTCTTCCACAGACCGGGATCAACGGCGACTGCCTTGAGCGCGAGATAGATGAGCCACGCGGAAAAGCGATCGATGTCGGCATCGAAGTCGCCGTTGCCTCGGATCGGCGACTGGTAGTTGCGATGTCCTCGTTCAGTTCCTCCGCTTCCTGCCAAGGCGGGCACAAACATCCCGTCATAGTCGAGCAGACGGAGCGTTCCGTCATCGGCCACCAGAATATTGCCGTGTTGAAGGTCGCCGTGGGCAATGCCGTGGGCGGTCAGGTCCGCGACCATCTCGACGAAACGATCAGCGAGCCTGTCGACGAGGTGCCGGTCGTCATGGTGGCTGTCGAGCCATCTCGACAGCGTGACACCGCGCACCCACTCCATCTTGAGGACCGGGTAGCGGTCGGCACCCACGAGTACCGCATCCGGCAAATACTCGAAACCGACCTTCCAGGGTTGCGACAGATCCTTCAGCGTGGCCAGTTGATCACTGATTGCACTGTATCGAGACTGCTGGTCGGGGATATGCCGGGTGAAGCACTTCACTGCATATTTGTGGCCGGTCACCGTGTGGGTCAGCGGGAAGACGCTGGCGAATGCTCCCGAGATCGCCCGTGGCTGCCGGAGTCTTGTCAGTTCCGGTTCCGACTTCTGCAGATCCACATCGGTGAAGCACAAACGCGGATGCTGCAGCGCTTCTTGATAGTTGCCCGCCGTGGGGAAATCGCGGCCGGTGGTCATGGCCATCCCGCTACTTGCCCTCGAAGTCGATCCGGATCAGGGCAACGTCGTCGTTTCGTAACTCATGTCGAGCACGGAGATCATCCAGCCATCCGGAGAATCTCGTTGCGTCGTGCGGCCCTCCGAATTCCAGCAGTTCCTGCAGTGCGGAGTCCGGACGGGGCGCCGCCATGAACCACGCCGCCAGCGCATCGGACATCAACAGCAGCCGGTCACCCGGCAGGCAACGGCCTTCATCGAATCGGGTCCGCTCTGCTAGCAAAGCAGTGTCGCGGTTTCGGCTGCCGAACAGGTCTGGGCTAGTTCCGAACTCCTCGGAGTGTTGGACGGGGAATGAACGCAACATCCGCTCGTCCCGGATGTGGAACAGGCACGAATCTCCCAACGCCGCCGCGTGCCACAGCCAGCCTGTTCCTGCCGGTCCGGAGTCCGACTGGGCTGTGAGTGGAGTGACCGTCGGCGTCACCCGCACACTCAAGAAGGTGGCGAATGTACTGCCCCTCAGTTTCGACTGCTCGTACCACTTCAAGGGCTTTCCGGATACACCGCGCTGATGAACGTAGTTGTCGAGCCATGGCTCCCAGCTGTCGACCACGTCGCCGGCGAAATCTTCGAAGGCGGCCCTTGACCTGAAGAATCCTGGATGGTGCAGCGCTGCGGCTGCGGACGCCGAGGCCAGTAGCTGCGCCCAATCCTTGGCCAGCACGCTCTCGCTTGCGCCGTCACACACGCTCGCCGCCACCGGGCCATCGACCAACTCATCGAAGGCGAGCGCCGGCAAGACACATACCGCGTCTTCACACTCGTCTGCCGAATGACCGTCTTTGGGACAGACCAGGTGGGTGATGTACAGCCCGGGCGTCGTCACCGCAGTTCGGTCGCACGGGTCCCGATGTCCAGGAATTGGACGACCGAGGTGATGTCGGCGTTGTAGACGAATCCGCGAGTCGTATCGCCGGTCTGATGTCCTTGCGAGGCGGCATATGAACGCATGTGGCTCGGCAGCACGCTGGACATACCGAAAAGCGTTCGCGCGTGGGCATCCGGTAGCTCGGCATCCGAGTTGGGGAAGGTGATCGGGGACCCGCCCGCGGCCGACACGTGCAGGTTGAACAGAAGTACCGCCCCATCGGCGGTGGCCTGTGTGGTGATCGCGGAGGCGGCGTCGACGGGCGAGCCGTCGGTCGACTCGCCGTCTGTCAGATTGATGACGATCGGCGGGAACCCGCCGGGATACCGTTCGATCCACCCACGAACGAGGTTTTCTGCGTATCGCAGCGCGCGATTCATCGGGGTGCCGCCATTCGCGACCGGCTCCATCCACAGCGGGAAAGCGACGCTCGTCTCGACGAGCCCGCCGGCGCCGTCCGGCACCTTCTTGCGGCGCTCGTCCACTCGTGCCGGGTTGTCGGCGACCTCGCTGAGCGGCACCAGATCACGACCGGCGAGTACACCGGAGTATGCGGACCCTACAGCTGACCCATATCCGACTACTGCGACGTGGAAATAGTCTCTGACGCCCTCTTCCTTCGCGCACTTCACGGAGAGCTCGGTCAACAGGCGATTGATGGCATCAGCGACTACCTCTGCCTTCTTCTGTGGCACTTCGCCACCGATCCGATCCTCCATCGACGTCGACTGGTCGACCAGGAATACGAAACAGGTTGGATTGCTACGACTGATCTCTGCCGTGTACGACATACATGCTCCCCCTTGCTCGCGACAACCACAGCAAGACACACCCGTCGAGTGAGCCTCACAACTCAGCAACCGCAATGGGATCGCAAAGGGTGATCGATGTCAACCCCACTGTGCCGCTGAACTTTTCACAGCTGGCAACCCGCAGTTGATCGACGTGCGAACTGCAGGTGCCGTGTCTGGGCGTTGGTGACGATCGGCTGGAAGTCGTCGTTGGAGGCTGGCGGGGTGCCATTGATATCCAGCACGACCTTGGCGACGGACTCCACGAGGCACTTCAGGTCATCGAGAGCATGGCAGGCGTCCTTGGCGTCCAGCCTGATCGGCACCGACTCGCGTGAATCCGAGTCGGTGCCGGGTTTTGCGTGCTACTGCTGTGACCGATGGTCTGTCAAGCAAGTTAACTGGTGTCGGCGAGCAGATGGATCAGCCATCCGGTGACGGCGCGGGCTACGCCGGAACACAAGCCGCCGACGGCTGCGCGGATTAGCGCTGCTCGTGCGGCGCTGGTCCGGTGGTTGGAGGATCTCTGGGCGTCCATGCCATCCCTTTCCGGCCACCTGCTGTGGTGGCACGTACTCAACTGTGCGGGGTGGAGGAAGTCGTTGATCGATCCTTGTCAATCCGTTCCAAGACTTGATGTTTCGTCTTGAGATAGCCTTGCTCAGAGATCGATACCTGACACAACCTGACACGAAAGACGGGACTCGATGGTCGGCATTCGGATGCCTGGTGAGGACCAACTGCCGTGCGGGCCCCGCCGCGACCTGGTTGTTGCCTTGCATGAGCTGTACTCTGCGGCGGGCAAACCTGCGCTTCGCGTCGTCAGTGCCGGGATCCGTGACCGCGACGACTTGCCCGGCACCCTTAGCCACCAGGGAGTCGCGGCCGTGTTGAAGGGCCAGGGCATAGTGCGGTGGGAAAACCTGGAATCGCTTGTGTGCGCGCTCATCGAGCGGCAACGTGTGCGGAAAACGGATGTGCAGGAAACTGTCGAACGTATTCACTCCTTGTGGCAACGGGCCGATGATGACTCGGTGTTCCGCGGTGGTGCCGGAATGGTGTATCCAACGTCCGGAATCGGCGATTCCATGACGAAGACCGTTGCGCCCGAAAGTTCCTGGGGAAAAGACGATTCGTTCGACCTCGTCGGCCGCCCTTCGTCCGAGTTCCCGCGACCCGAAGTGCGTACGGCGACAGAACACCTGTCTGTCGAAGAGTCTAGGCGTGTGCGGAACATCGCGATCGGTGGGACGCTCGAGGCGGTGCGCGCCGAGCTCATGGATCAGCAGATGCGGGAACACACGAATAAGCTGGAAATCTATCGGAGCATCCTGAGCGACTCCACGCGCAGCGTTCTGATTGCTGCGCTCAGGCAGGCAATCGCTGACGAGAGTATCAGCGCACGTGGTGTCCGAGTCCGGGTCTGGGAGACCGATCTGTACTACCGGTTCGTCGTCTCATCGACTGAGGACATTATCGGGGTCCAGCTCGAAACCGTTGCTTGTGAAACGGTCTCGACCCATGTGTGGAAGCCAGACGAAGATGCCGTCGAGTTCTACGGGCAGCTCGCCATGGCAGTGCGCGCGGCGGGAGCGGACCTTGGCGTCCTGCTCAATGATCCCACCGAGTCTGTACAACAGCTGAGCGAGATGCTGATCAAGATCGCCCAACTGCGCTCACAAGCCATGCTTGGCTACCGCTATACGGTATGGAAAGTCGTTCAGAAAGAAGACTATGGCGACAGCCCATGGTATTTCACTGAGACAGCCCTCATTCCAGGCGAGAGCCTTTCATATGAAATCACCTATGACCGACTTGATGAGGATGATTGGGAGGACCACCTACGCAGGAAAGGTTGGTTCGGTGCGGGACAAGCGCTCCGTGCTGCAAAATTGCTCGCCGCCGGAAACGCGATCGCGTGAAATCCACGGTGCGACGACGATCGATTCCGTGCACTACTGTAAGCCCAACACTTTTCGCACGGAACTTGTTTCTCGGCACAGCTGGTGTGCCGAATGTGATGTCCAACGCCTGCGGTAAGGTTTCTGACGACGCCGGACGAAGAGCCGGTACCAGGTGACTACTACAACGAAGGTCGAGGTTTTCCTCGGCGACGACTTTGCTCACGACTCCGAGCGCGCGTTTCTTACGCGATTACGAGCTGATCTTACGCGCCGTGGTTGTGGCGCGCATGTGTTCGCGAACTTCTTCACCAGAAATGGCCAACGGCAGATCGACTTCCTGATCGCCACCGCGCATCGTGTTGTGCACGCCGAACTGAAGACAGTGGATCCGGAGCTTCCGCTCATCGGCGGAATCAACGGACCCTGGGCTCAGCAGATGTCCGCGGGACCTGTTCGGCCATTGGATCGGAACTATTTCGCTCAGGCCAATACCGCCACATTCTCGATCTCCGATGACATGCATGCGCTTGCGCAGAATGGTGCCGTGCCGCATTTGCGGGAAAAGTTCTACACTCGTTTCCAGACGGTAATCTGCCTAAATCCGGGCATTCCGGTGGCGTCGCGGTTGGACACCCATCGACACGTCGAAGTGGTGGGGTACCTGCAGTTGCTCGAACTACTCACAACGGACGGTCCTCGTCCCGACTGGGCGGACGAGCATTGGCTCGCATTTGCAAGGTACCTCCAGTTGGTTCGCGACCAACCCGATCCGCCGGGAAGCGCTGCGCAGCGGGCTCTTGTCGTCGAGGTGGACGACTATAGACGGAGGTTCACCGCCACTCACGGGCGAGACGCGCACGAATATATTCCGGTTTCGGCGGCAGGCCCGCGAGAGATGGTGCAGGATCCGGCGGCCATCCTTGCAGAGGCGATGATGCAGGGGCGCGTTGTCGCGTTCACCGGAGAAAGTGGTGCGGGAAAGTCCCACGCGGCGCGCCACGCCGCCCTGCGCGTGGCCGCAGACGGTGGCGTGCCGATTTGGGTACGCTGCAACGAATATCAACGGGGCCGTTTCAGCCACGCACTCGCTCGCTCGGTCGCACCCTTCACCGAACAGTCGGGACTGCAGCTTCTGCGGTACGCGTCCGATACTGGCAGTCCCGCGGCTGTCATACTCGACGGGCTGAACGAATGCTCTCCCGCCGACCGCGCGGAGTTACTCGAACAGCTCGACGCACTCCGGTTACGGATGCCCGTCGCCGCTATCGTCACCTCGACGACCCCGGTCGGAATTAGCGCCGACCTCACCCTCAACGCCATGACCCCGGACGAGGAAACCCGTGCTTTGTTGCTAGCTTCCTACGGCCACGCGGAGGGTCTGGCCGGTGTCGAAGCGTTCCGCACACCGATGGAACTTGCGCTGGCCGCCGAATGCGGGGCACATCTTCCTCCCGACGCCGCTGTCGCCGAGGTGTTCGACGCCTACATCAGCCACCACTGCCCTGCCGAAACAACGCGCGCCGGGCTTCGCTGGATCGCCGTCGAAATGGACCGCCAACTACGAGGCTCGCTGCGTATCAGCGAGATCCGCGCGCTCCTGCATCGCGCGATCGATGGCGCCGCGCCCGACGCCGCCATCGATCTTGTCCTCGATACACCACTTATGGCACGGACGCAGGGCAGGGCCGCGTTCCGGCACGAACTGTTCGGGCGGTTCCTCACCGCCGAACACATCGTCTTGCAATCCCACACGATCCCGGAACTTGCCGAGCAGCTCCAACTCCCCGTTCACGCCGACCTTGTTCCATATGCGATTGCCCTGCAACACGATCCGAACCGCCGCCACGACCTGCTGTTGACTCTCACCGACCCGGCCCAGCTCGATATCGCCCTGCGTGGTGAGTACGGATCCGAAACGGCACAAGCAATACACGACGACATTGAGGCCGCACTGGTGCAAGCCACGATCGACACCGGCACTGCCCGGATCGTTCGACAAGACGGCGGTCCCAACGATATGTCGGAAGTTCGCTGGACAGTGAGTGCACCCCGAAATGCGCAGCAGCAAGCCCTACTTCACGTAGCGGGATCTCATCTCGCCGAAGGGCGGTTCCTCGAACCGACCACGCGTCTACTCGACGCCACCGACCGTCGATGCGGACAACAGATGCGGCAACTACAGGACGAAGGTCACCGTGCGGCGATCAGTGCCGTCGTTCGAGCCCTGCACAGCGGTTTCTACTACGCCGACGAGCGAGAGCTGTGCAGGCTGCCCGCTTCGGTGGTGATAGCTGCATGCGAGAACTCCCGCACAACCCGCCGCGGTCGAGCACTCACCTCATCGCCGGCCCGAGCACTCTGGGAGAATCCCGCTTTTGTCCGGCCGCTGTGGGCCCGGCTCACCGTCATACTCCGATTGATCGACCGCGACGACCCCGACGCCCAGACGCTGCTGCCGGACGTTTTCACCGCTGCCTCGGCCGCCGGTGGATACCATCTGCGTCTCGCCGCGCTGGATGTAGCGTTATGCAATGCCGCCACGGTCGACAGTACGACTCGCGACCGGATGCGAACAGCACTCGATGAATGCGACACCGACCACATCTTTCTGAACGGAACCCTGTTCGAAGCGCTAGCCGCATACGGCGGTCTCGAACCACTGAACACCGAAGACGGCATTCGTACCCAGATCGAGGCGATCCTGGCTGAGCCTGAAAACCCCGACGCCTGGGGATTCGCGCGAGGCGTAGTGGGGATGATCTTCGAGGACCAGAACTTGCACGGTCCCTACGACCAAGTCCTCGATGGTCTCGAGCCCCGAGACTGCCTGCGCCTGCACGTCATGGCCGCCCGCGCCGAGGGTATTCCTATGCACCGCGATTGGATCATGAGAGTTATCGTCGACAACATCGACCACGCAGACGTCGTAACCCAATCGGTACTGCGACGTGCTGCTACGAGCATCGATCGCGACGACCCGTTCCCGCAGGAGGCCATTGGTACGCACCTGACCGCACTACGAGGGTGGGCCGAGCTGTCGGAGGTACTACCGGTCGCCGACGATGTCGGTGACGCACTTGAGTTGCGCGCATGGCGCATCGTTGATGAACTTCTGTTCGCGGCCATACGCGGCGGCGATCCGATGTCCGGCGAGCTGCTCGCCTTGTGGACCGAGCTTTTAGGCAGCTGTGCACCGGCTGCAGCCGATGTGGTCACTCACGTCAAAGCTGCACGAATGTTCGAATTCACCCGAGACCGACCCGCCATGTACGAGCGTCTTCTCACGCTATGGCCGCACCAGATGCGACAACTCATCGAATGGGCTATCCGCAACACAGACCTCCTGGTCGGTACCCTTAGACACCCCGCACATGACTGCCCCGCACAACTCATCGAAGATTTAGGCATCATCGGAACAACCGAAACCGCAACGCTACTCAAACACTATATTGGCGACCCCAAGATCGGGACTACCGCTGTCGCCGTAATCCGCGCAATCGAGCAACGCATGAACTCCATTTTGAACGGGGATGCGTAGCCAGCGAACACCTCGTGCACTGGTCGCCAGCGCGAGCTGTTGAACCCGATCACCACCAGGGGGTCCTGGGCTCGGGCGACGGTGTGGGGTCCTGTCTCAATGCTCCAGCCAGCTCTTCCGGTTGTAGTACCGGTCCATCTCTTCTTCTTCCTCCTGCGTCGGCTGACGACTTCGGGTCCGAGGCTGTTCGGCAGCACGTGGAGGGGATGGTGGAGCGCTGTCGAATCGGGCAGTTGGTGCGGAAGCACTTGGGGCGACGGGGCGGGCGTAAGGCGATGGCGCCGGTGGCACGGCTGGTCGAGATAATGTCGGGGTGGGCCGTGGCAGGGCTGGGGGAGGGGCCGGTGCGGGGGTGTGAGTCGGTGTGGACGGTACTGACCGGACTTCGGGGACGGGTTGGTTGAGCGCGTCGGCCTTGCGTTCGGTGAGCGAAGCGAGGCGCGGGTCGGCCTCCAGTGCGGCGATGGCGGCCGAGATCGCCTTCTGGGACGCTTCGATGGCCGCTGTGTGAACTCGGATGATCTCGGTAACGAGTGCATCGGGTGCTAGGGCCTTGGCGGCGGCAGATAGTTGGACGTCGCGGATAGTTCCGTCCTGGCCCACCTCAAGTCGGACGAGGTGGCTGTCGGGGCTTGCCGCGGACGGCGTGCCCAGCGAATTCTGCAGGTGGTTGACGTTTCCTGCCAGCGGATCGATGTCGCTCACGATGTGTCTCCCCTCGACGTCGCGTTGACCCAGAGTATAAGGTGGCGGCGGAATGATCACGATTGAGTGACGGCACCTGGGGGGCGCTTTCCAGGGGTTTTGCCGAGAAGGTGGGGACTGCTGTGGGCGCTTACGATGATCTTGACCTAGACCCGGCTGCCGCGCGGGTGCTGGCTGATGGGTTGGGGACCGCAGGCCAGGACAGTCAGGTGATCGGCAAAGGCGGTGCACTGCCGGACGGGGTGCTGGATGCGTTTCCTGGCGGCGAGATCGCCGAGGCGTGCAAGAACGCGGCGCGTGCCGCTGATAAGTCCATGCAGTCCGCAGGCACCGCGTTGGCCGAGTTGGGTGGTTTGACGGTTGCCGCGATAGTCGCCTTCCAACAACGCGATCAAGCTAACGCCGACGGCATAACCAAGGTGGGCGGCGGGATCAAATGACCAAGGCTTTGACCGTTGCGCAGGTGTTGAGCTGGCGACCTGAGTCGCTCACCGCGCTTGCGAACGAGTGGAACCGGCAAGCCACCGAGCTCCGCACCGAGATGGACGAACAGTCGCGAGCGGTCGACAGTTCGCGCGAGTCCTGGAAGGGCGCCGCCGGCGAAGCGATGCGCACCCGATTCGAGACCGTGCGCACCCAGTCGATGGTCGTGCTGACCGCGCTGGACAAAGGTAAGACGACTGCCACGTTCAGCGCTTCGAACTATCAGGTCGCCAAGACGCTGGTAGTGAATGCGAAGACCAATGCCGAGTCGGCGCCCAAAAATTTCGAGGTCAAGCCTGACGGCACCTGCGAGATCACCGAGATCACGAAGCGTGCGGTCTACTCCGCTGTTGGTGGTGACGCGGACCGGTACAGCACTGCGATCGCGGCGCTGACGACGGATGCGGATGCGTGTACTGCGGTGTTGAAGCGGGCATTGGCGAACGCCGCGGATGTAGACACAGTGGCGACTAACGCGATCAAGGCCGCGTTCACCGGTCTGCCCGACGATGCCAAGTTCGAGAACAGCAGCACGCCGAAGGCTACCGTCTCCGTTCCGCAACCGCCGAAAGGTGGTACGGCCGAAGAGAATCGGAAGTACTGGGACTCGCTGACACCCGAGCAACAGACGGAGGCGGTCAAGACCATGCCCTCGGCGATCGGCAGCCTGGACGGACTGCCAGCCGCCGCGCGCGATACCGCCAACCGGAACTACCTGGCTACCGAAACCGTTCGCCTCGAGCGGGAGTATCAAAGCCTGGTCGCACAGGCAGCCGCGAAACCCGAATCGTTCACAACCGGACAGAAACTCGAAGAAGCGAAAAACAGGCTGGCCGACGTCAAGGCTGTCACGAAGACGCTCGACGGCGGCACGGAACAGCAACCACGCAAGCTCCTGATGCTCGACACCACGAGCGGAGATCAGGTTCGCGCGGCGGTTGCCGTCGGCGATCCGGACACCGCTGACCACATCTCGGTGACTACTCCAGGTCTGACTTCCAATGTGCGTGAATCCCTGGGGTCGATGGTTGGCGAAGCGGGCGCACTTCAGGACCAAGCGCAGTCGCAACTCATCGGAGCGGGTGAACCCGGTTCCAAGGTCTCGACGATCGCTTGGGTGGGATACGACCCGCCGCAGAAGGACTCAACTTATCCGGAAGTTGCGCTCCAGAATCGAGCACAAGAGGCGGCGGTGCCGTTGTCGAACTTCTATGAGGGCCTGAACGAAGCCAACCAGAACAGTGACCCACACATCACCGCGCTTGGCCATTCATACGGATCATTGGCCACGAGCCTTGCCTTGCAAGAAAAGGCTGGTGTTGTCGATGACGTAGTGTTCTACGGCTCACCTGGTCTCGGAGGTGACTGGCAGCTGGCCAACGGTCCCAGCCTCGCCAACGTGACTGGGTTGAACGATGCGGTGGAGTCCGCGCAGGATCTTGGGGTGAAGCCGGGTCACGTTTATGAGATGACCGAAAGAGGCGAGAAGGTGGGCAACCTCAACACCTTTGGGCGAAGCCCTAATCAGATGCCATGGGTAACTCACCTCAGCACCGAAGAGATCAATATCAATGGCACCACATACACCGGTGCCGAAGGCCACTCGGAATACGGCAGAGTTGACGGCGACACGAAGCAATTGCATCGTAGCGGCTACAACTTGGCCGCTGTGGTGGCTGGGCTGCCTCAGAATGCGATCAGTCCGAATGGGGGCGGACGGTGAGCCCGGAACGAAACAGCCGAATGGGTCGGCAGGCTCTGTCGGGGGTAGGGGTTGTTCTAGGGTCCTGTGCACTCTTCGTCGCGCTGATATCCGGTGTGTGGATCTGGGCAACATGGGGCGAAGACACCTACCGTGCAGATCAAACCAGCCAAGACGATACGGCTGCCGCGGCCACCGTTCTGCAGCAACGCGCGACAGTCGAGGAGAGGTCTGCAGAAGTAGTCGCGATTTCGAAGACAATCCAGGATGTGGCCTCCACCGTGGCGCCATCGACGGTATGGACAACCCGCACGGTTTATCACGCATCCTCGCAATGCGAGGCTCCGTTTGATCGGACCTATGGGGTTCTCGGCGGGTTGACGTATTCGACCAGTCAGCCACCTATGCCGGAGAAGGTATGGCCCGAGTTCTACGATCGAGTCCGTTCCGCATTGGAACCGCTTCACCTCGAATCGAACTTTGCAGATCGGACATCCCAATCGGACCGCAACCCGAATGTTCCGGCAATAACTCTGATTGACCCGGATGACGGCACAAGAATTTCGGTATTCAATTCGGAGTCTACGGCGGAAAAGCCTGCAGTGACCACTATTTCGGCGAGCCTCGGGTGTCATCTGCCTGCCAGACAGGTCGGTTCGCCAGTTCGACCGACCTCATGACCAGCCCAGCGATTGGACATTGTGATGAGCACTGACCCGGCTTACGCCAACCAACTCTTCGCCGCCGCAGAATCGGGAACATTCGTCCTGACCGAAGAAGCTGCGCGTGAGTGTGCTGCTCACTTCGACTGGTACGCAAGTCGGCTCACTGATTTTCAAAACCAAATAATGGATCAGGCGCGGCAATCGGGATTCGGGGGATTCGAATCGGCGAAGGAGTTGCAGTCAGGCTTCGAAAACAAGGCGCTACAGGGGTACGAAGCGCTTGTCCGAGCGGAGCAAGTCGCACACCAGATGTCTGCGGCGGTATATCGCGCTGCGGGCCTGCTGGAGGATGTGGATGCCGCAAACGCGGCTGCGCTGCGCGTATCCACACGACAGGTTGGTGAACAGTGAGAATGTTCGATATCCGGCGATTCGCTCCGGTCTCGATGGTCTTGATCGCAGCAACGTTGAGTGGATGTGCTGGTGAAAATGAGCCCGATGTCGATAAGTCGGCATCGGCATCTGCGCCGGTAACCACGATCACGGCCCCGCCGCGACCAACTCTGACAGCGGCAAACTTGCAGCCACCATCGCAAGACAATAGCTACACTCGTTCAAGCAACCGACCAAAGGTTGTGGTCGACCCGTGCACCTGGGTCGACGATGCGGCAATTCAAAAGACAGGATTCGATTCTCAATCGCGACGTCGCGGAAAAGACATGATTGCGGAATATTCCTTCCTTGCTTGCAACTTCAAGAAGGGAACTGACGCAACGCTGGTGTTGGAGTCCAGCAACGTCTCCCTGGATGAGGTCCGCACCAAGTATGTCGGTGACACCGAGGACTTGATCGTCAACGGTCGCCCCGCGGTCAAGTCCACAAAGGGCGACCCAGACGGCTGCTCGATCGATATCCAAACTGCGGTCGGATACTTCGGTATAACCGTGCGGGTAAACACCTCCGGGCGCACACAGGGTATACGACCGTGTGACGGAATCCTTGACGTCGCTGCCGAATTGGAGCCATCCATAGGTACGGGGAACTGACGTGACGGGCGAGGGACTGACAACCGACGGCATTATCGCGGGTCTGACAGGCCAGACCCCGGAGGTTCTCGCGGCGAACCAAGGCGCAGCGACCACAAGGCAACGGGCTGGGGAACTCGCACAATCAGCAGCGAACGCCGCGCATGATCCCGAGTACATCCGCAACATGGAGGACTTCAAGAACCGTCCGCATCAAGAGATCTACGACCACGCCCAGCAGATGCAGCCCGGCGTGATACATGCTTCGGCAGAGACGTGGAAGCTGATCGGGTCCGGGATGCAGTTCGCAACGATAGCCCTGAGCAGCAAGGTCCGTAAGTCCGCAGCCAGTGGGTGGGAGGGTGCGTCGGCCGATGCGATGTTGACGGCCCTCGACCGCTACGTCGGGGAGATGACGGGGATGCAGGAGATCGCGAACGGTGTCGGGTGGCGGCTAGAGTCGGCCGCTCTCGCGGCGCAGGCGGTGAAGGCATCGGTGCCCGTGCCGCCGTCCGGTACCAGCTCGTCCTCGCCGACTATTCCCGGTTTGGAGAATCCCGCGGTCCTCGTCGGATCGGAGCAGGCCGCCAGTGACAGTCACCAAGAAGCTGTTTGGGCGATGACAAATCACTATGTTCCGAACTACCAACCAGCGGGGCAGGGCGTACCGACCTTCGGCGCACCCACCGAACCCGGCGACAGCGCGAATGTGCCAGGAAGCCTGGGAAATTCGGGACCTTCTTCGGGTTCACCGCAAAGCGCCGGAGACCAGTCGCCTGTGGGTGCACCCGAACAAGCGGATCAGGCTGATGAACCGAGCGGTGAGAACGCGGGGGTCAATGCCGGCGAAGGCTCTTCAAACGGTGACGCAAACGGTGGCGGTACCGATGGGACGGAGGAATCCGCGTCGAGCACCGACGAAGGCAGCACGACCGCGGCAGGTGCTGACACCGGCGCCGTGGCTGGCACGCCCAGTGCGGGTTCGCCGAACAGTGCTGGGGGAGTGCCAGGTTCGGGCAATCCTGGCTCGTCGGGCGGCTCTGGAGCTCCAGGCAGCCAGGCGGGGTCCAGAGTACCAGGTGGTCAATCGGGAGCCGGCGTGCCGATTGCAGGCCGCGCCGTTGCGGGCAGCCCAGCGGTGCCCGGTGCAGTTGGTGTCAGCGGCGGGTCTGCCGGTGGTGCGGGCGCGCGGGCAACTCCGGGCATGGGCGGGATGCCGGGGGGTGCAGGCGCTGGTCGACGGCAGGGCGATCAGGACGGTGAGCACAAGGGTATCCCGGAGTGGATGATTAACCAGCGCAACACCGACGAGTTGTTGGGTCCGCGGGAGCCAGCAACGCCAGCGGTATTCGGCATCGATGCGGGTCCGACCCGGGAAGGCGAATGGGAAACCGTGCGTCGCGACGAGGTGGTGGAGTCGTCCGGTCCAGCAGCATTCGCTACCGATCGACCCGCGCAAGATGACTGGAGTGCCACACCAAGAGAACGGGGCGAGCAGCCTCGATGAAGTGGCGTTTCACGGCAGACGAGTTCATCTATGTGGCACAGGAATTCGGGGCTGACAGGTACCCGGCGCCGCTGCGCTTGTTGAGCTCGACCCAGTATCAGTCAGAGTGGGAGGCGCTGGAGGCATCGTTTCGGACGCGGATACCAGTGCGTGGTGATGCGGACCTTTTCCCAGTGCTGCGCACGATCTTCGAACCGGACACCAAAGTTGAGGTGATCGGTCTCCGTCGTTCCCCGATCCGCGCTTACGGTGCGATCGTGTCCGACATCGGGGTCGCGGTCGTGCAGCATCCCGGCGCGACTGCCGAGCGGGGAGGGGATGTGTCGATTCACGTCGGGTCGGTCAACATCGTTGCTCGGATGGTGGCCTCGTTGGCGGGTAGTTGTGGGGCCGGCACTGCTGGTCGAATGGTGGAAAGCCTGGTGCGCTTGCATGGTCGGGATCCGAATGACTCGTGGACCTCGGGCCGGAGTCGGGAGTCGATCCGTATGCGCGAGTTGTTGGCCGCGGCCCGAACCAGCAGTGGGCATGCCAAGATCAGCTACGGTTGTCAGGCTTCGCGGCCATCACCGCCGAGGTTCGTGAGCTGGTTCGATGTCCGTGACGACGGCAGGTATCTCTACTCCCGCCGCGGCGATGACATCTACGTCGATCCGTGTGGTGATCAGCAGTTCGCCGACGGCCTTCGTCAGCTGGTCGGATGATTGGCGTGCGTAGTTCGATGCCATAGCTGTTCTGGCATTTGACCGTGCAGGGGTTCGCCGGGGCGACATCGACAAAATTGCTCAATCGCCATCGAGGCAGACCGCATAGATCGGCGGGTGAAATCTGTCAGGCCGCTCACGCGAAAGTAGTTCGCGCAGCGACTCGGATGCGGGTAAGTCGGTCGCTTCAGCGAGCTCGATTACCCTGCGGACGGTTAGAGCATCGATGCCGCGATGTGCCGCATCTATTGCATATCGGTCGACTTCGGCAAGTACTTCTGGGCGGGGTGTCCGCGCCGCGAAGCGGTTCGTCAGACGGTTGCGTTCGATGTCTATGTCGCTGTAGCCGCGGTGGTTTCGTAGCAACTCCTCGACCTCCACCAGTGTGGTAGAGGACATGACAAGTGCTGCCAGCGAGTTCTCCGCGAGAGTTTCGGCGCTGACCTGATAGACGTGTGTGACGGCGTCTACGAGTTGAACGACGCTGTTCCGTTGGGTTTCTACTGTGCCGCGCCAGCCGTTGGCGGCTGCGGTGAGCAGTCCGTTCGCTTCTGACGGGTGCCAGGACCAGATGGGTTCGAACCCAATGACGTCCGTGGGCGTCAGGACCGCGACGTCTTGTGCGCCGAGGTGTGTGAGTCGGGCACTGACCTCACTGATGGAAAGCTCACCGTCAAGTCCGACACCCGCGACCAGGACCTGGGAAGGGAGACCGGACCTCACCACTGCGGCCAGCGCAACCGAGTCTGCCAACGGACTCCGTAGGCCCCGCTCGTCGCCGACCGCCACGATATCGCCGCCAACATCGACGACGATCAGGTCCGTGGCATCGAACGCGTCGGCAGCGTTCCTGATTTGGAGGGCGAGTCCTGTTGTGCCTGCGCTGATGTCCATGAGGAGAATCGGCAGGTCGATATGTTGGGTGAGTCGGGGGAGCGTGGACTGCCCACCCGTGAGTAGACCTGCGGTGTGAGTGACTTCGTGGACTCCGCCGTGATCGACCAGTCCGTCGAAGTCTGCGGAGTTTCGGGGGCCCGGTGTCGGATCGATGATCAGCCGGTCCCAGGAGTAGCTCATGATCGCCGCGATGTGCAGGTGCGGCATCTTCTGGGCGAGCACGGCCGCGGTGACCGCGTCGCCGCCTCCGCCTGCGGCGATCGCGATTGCCGTCATTGTTGCGTGGTCGACCTATCTGTAACCCGTACACTGGCTAGTGGCATATGGTACTCAACGAAGGATGCGGGTTGCCCGAAATCGAAGAGGTCTTGCCTAAGTACCTGCAGATCGCTGGGTACCTGCGCGATCAGATCGTACGTGGCGACCTCCCACCCGGGACCGAGGTTCCTTCCGAGCGTGAGTTGGCTGCGACGTGGCGGGTGGCTCGGCCGACCGCGACGAAAGCGTTGCAGGCATTGCGACAGCAGGGTTTTGTTGAGGCTCGTCGGGGTGCTGGCACATTCGTTCGAGATGTGAATCCTGCGGCTCCGCGGGCGCGCGAGCGGTATGAGCGGGCTGCGGCGATGGGGACGATGTACTCCGATGCCGAGAGCGTCGCGTTCCCGTTCGTCGGCGTAGTTGAGTCGTCCGCCTACGTTGCCACCCAATTGGGCGTCGGCGCGGGTGAGCTCGTTGTGAAGCGTCAACGCGTGATCAGCAACGAAGCTACCGGCCCAACTGAGCTCTCGACGAGTTGGTTCCCGGCGGCCACGGCTGAGGTTGCGCCGAAACTGCTGGTGACCGAGCGGCTTCGCGGGGGCACCGTCCCCCATCTAGTGGAGGTGCTAGGCCTGCGCGGCGCCTTCGCTCGCGACCAGGTGTCTGCGCGATTGGCTGACGACGAAGAGCGGCTGGCGCTCGGCCTGCCGAATCCGTCTGCTGTGCTGGTCTATTGGCTCGTCGTCTTCGACTCCGACGGCACTCCGGTGGAGTTCGACGAGGCCGTCTATCCGCAAGACCGTTGGGCGTTCCGTCAGGACTACCCGATCACCGTCTAACTCTCGGCCGGTCTACCGGAAATTTTCCATGTTCGCTCAACTGGACTATGCCACTAGCTAATTTAGTGGCATAGTCCAGTTGAGCAATCTTTCTGTACGCCGGTGGGAGAGAAGAGGAGTCAGGTAGCAACGCGCATGCCTGACGCGAACCGGCTGTCGGACGGGTGGCTCGACGAAACGTCCAGTAGACGACACCAGGGGTGATGGGCATGCAGCTCGCATCACGTCGAGGGCCGCAACTGCGGGTCCTGACAATCGAAACAACAGTGGACCGCTGCTTGCGCTACCGGCAGGATCTAGGGCTCCCGGCGGTGATCGCGCCCGGAACCGAACGGATCATCGTGCACTGCCTCGACGGTCGAATCGGGGCGGTCATCGCCCCGGCGCCGATGTGCAGGTCCGCGACCGCACAGCTGGGCGACGGCCTGGTCATCGCCCATCCTCGTTCGTCGAGAATGACTTTCCTGACTAAGCCCGGCTGTCACTGCGACATCGAACCTCTCAGTCGAACGCTGCTGCTCAACAACATTGCCGTCGATACGACCTGGGCGGTCTTGCCCTCGCCGAGCGACGAGCAGTCCGGCTACCGGCGATGGGAATCGCCACCCCGCAGCGGGGCCCTGCCCCCGATGTTGACAGTGCTCGGGGCGATCCTCGGAGCCAAACGATGAACGGACCCGTATTCGCCTATTACCGACGCCCATTGGTGCGGAACAGGATTCGGGTTGTCGAAACCTGGATCGCCGAGATCGCGTCGCGGTATGGGTGCGATGACCTCGCCGGTCGGATGTTCGTCGAGTTCGAGTCACCGGTTCGCCTGCTGTGGTCGCTGGGCGAGTTTCTGGACCAGCGGATCGACGCGAATATTGCCGAACAGGTGCGTGACCTGGCGCGAGAGCACGGCTACGAGTATGACCGAATGCATACCTACCCGACCCCCGCGCCCGCGCTGTGGCAACTGATCGGAGCGCTCGAAGCAGCCGGTGGTGGAATCGTGTTGGTCCCGTCACTGCATCACCTCGCCGACCTTGAGATACCGGAAACTGCGATCCTGCAACATTTTTCGGCGAACCTGAATGCGCGAGTGGTCTGGATTGATCCTGCGGTTGGGACTGCGCGGCAGACGTGCGTAGGGAGTCGGCCTGGTCCTGGTGGTTCACCGACTGGAGTGCTCAGTGAATTCCGGGTCAGCCCGTTCTGTGCTGCCGTGAAGATGGCGCGCTTCTACTGCGAGGAGTGCTTGACCCGATCTGGGCTCGCGGTTCTGGCAGACACGATCGACGAGCTGATGCTGGCGATCGTCGGCCCGGCCGAGCGACGGTGGAGCGGCAATCTCGACATGCTCGGTGAGCAGTTGGTGGTGCGGTTGATCCGACCAGCGGAGTCGCGCATGTTGGTTGTCGAAGTGGCCGAGACTCGTGAGCACGGAGACGCGCCCTTGGACTCCACGCTACGGCGAATCTGTGCCGCAGGAGTCGGAGTGCGCCGCGAAATCCCTTCGGGTGGCGGGACGTTGACGCGGTACGAGGTGCCGATTCCGGGCTCGGTGAGGCGCTGATGTGGGAACTGGCCCTGCCTGTTGCGCCCTGCATGGCTGTACTCGTTTGGTGCGTCAGGGGTCCGCGTTGGATGTCCGTTTTCCCCCGCCCGCATGGACTGGACACAAGCCAGGTGCGGGCGGGTACCGACGATAGCGAGATTGGTCGCAGGTGAAGACTGCCCGTCAGCGCGGGATGGCGAACACGAAACCCCTCACGGGACCGACGCTTCCATTGCACATCAGACGGACGCCGACTTGATTGCGATCGCCGGGTATCCGGCCATCGCTCGTCTGGCTTACGCAGATGCTGCGTCATAGGCCGCGATGACTTCGGCGGAGATCCTGCCGCGGCTGGACACGGCGTGGCCGTTTTCGCCTGCCCACGCCCGGATGGCGGGGAGATCGTCGCGACGAACCGACGTGCCCGTGGTCGGCGTCGCGGACGATCGACGACTAGAGGTCTTGGCGCGACCGACCCGGCGAGCGTAGGGCAGCCACTGGTCGAAGGAATCGCGCAGCTTGGCCGCGTTGGTATCGGACAGGTCGATTTCGTAAGCAGCGCCGTCGATTTCGAAGTTGACGGTATCTTCGGCGACCGAGGTGCCGTCGAAATCGTCGATAAGGGTGACAACAACCTTGCGTGCCATGATCATGGGTCCTATTCGTTTGTGCTTGGGAATGCCTGTTAGCAATCGTAATTGCTCTTCGGCCCCGATGTGAAATGGTCGACTTCTCATCGTTCCCGTTGCGGGGTGGCTCAAACCCGCGCGGCTCGCCTTTCTGTGTGGTTTCCGAATCGAGGCGACCGGCGTGGATCGGCTGGCGCAGATGTCGGGGGAGGTCGACGTTCCGACAGGCGGTTGACCACCACCTTTCTTGGATCGAAACTATCGATGCTCGTCTGGAATACCCTCGCCGTGAGCAGCGAGCAGGCGGGCCGTCGTGACACTCGCGGACCATGCCGTCGATATTGACAGGACCGGACACGGTCGTCAGGGAATCACCCAGTTTCGTTCGCATGGAAGGCGTGGCAGCAACAGCGCGGCGGTATCGGCGCACATCGTGGCGATGGCATTGGTGTGAGAGGCGTTGAAAGCGGCCACAAACCGGCTCGCGGCGCTCACGCAGGCCTCGTAGAACAGATCCAAGCAGTCGCCCCCGACATCTGACCAGTGGATCTGGACGATGACATCCGGCTCCGTCAATTGTGGTGTGAAATGCTCGAACATGGTGTGGCCAATGGAAGTAGTTATTGGGCATTTTCGTGGATGGAGGTGGTCGCCGCCGCCGAGTCGGTATCCTCGGCGTCAGCGCGTCGTTCTTCGCACCGCCCCTTATGGCACGAACATGGTGACAGCTTCGACTACGCAGGCAGGCTTGCTGCTGTCCGCACGTTCGACGGTGACCCGTGTGACCACCTGGTATCCGGAATCTGCCTGAGATACGGAGACCAACTCGATGCCTGCCCGTACTGCCGAACCGACCGGCACCGGAGACGGGAACCGAATCTTGTTGGCACCGTAGTTGACACCCATCTGCATGCCCTCGACGGTGTAGACCTGCCAGGTCAGCATCGGAACAAGCGACAGGGTCAAGTAGCCGTGTGCGATCGTGCCGCCGAACGGACCGGCCTTGGCGCGCTCAGCGTCCACGTGAATCCACTGGTGGTCGCCGGTCGCGTCAGCAAAACTGTCGATCTGCTCCTGGGTGATGGTATGCCAATCGGAATACCCCAGATGGGTACCCTCGGCCTGCTGCAGCCCATTGAGGCCATCGAGAAACCTCATCCCCGTGGGCCTCCTGCCACGTACAGCACCTGTCCTGAAACGAATCCCGCGCCTTCGCTCGCGAGGAACGAAACGGCGTGCGCGATATCGTCGGGTGTGCCGGTACGGCCTACTGGGATCTCCGCGGCGGCAGCGCTTTTGAACTCATCGAACGACATCCCGATGCGCGCCGCAGTCGCCGCGGCCATCTCGGTCTCGATGAAACCCGGTGCGATCGCGTTTGCGGTGACACCGAACTTGCCCAGCTCCAGCGCAAGCGTCTTGGTGAAACCCTGCAGGCCTGCCTTCGCTGCGGAATAGTTCGCTTGTCCGCGATTGCCCAGCGCAGAAGTGCTGGACAAGTTCACGATCCGACCCCAGCGTGCTGTGGTCATGTGGGCCTGTACCGCACGGGTCATGAGGAATGAGCCGCGCAGATGCACGCTCAGCACGACGTCCCAATCGTCAGTGGTCATCTTGTACAGCAGGTTGTCCCGGAGGACACCGGCGTTGTTCACCAAGATGGTCGGCTGGCCCAGTTCGCCGGCAACCTTCTCGACAGCCGATTGGACGCCGGCTTCATCGGAAACGTCGACGCCGACAGCGATTGCCGTGCCTCCGGCTCGCTCGATCGTTTCGACGATGGGTTTGCAGGCTGCCTCATCGAGATCGACGATGGCAACCGCGTGGCCGTCGCCGGCCAGCCTGACGGCTACTGCCGCCCCGATGCCGCGCGCGGCGCCTGTGACAATGGCGGTGCGAGTTGTAGTCAACAGTTCACTCCTGTTCGGATTAGGGGAAAAGGAAGGTCGGAAGAGGTCGAATGCCAAGGATCAGCCAGGTAGATGACCTCGAATCAGCAGGTAAGCGAGTGCTGTCACGAGCTGTTGAATCGGATCTACCAAGTCGATATTCATCGTCTACTCCCATTTAGGCCGGGTCGAATTTCGAAACCAGCCACGCGTTGCCGTGGCGTTCCACCTCCATGCGGACCGTCGTACTCGTAGTGATCGGCTCTGTGGAGTCGGCTGTTGTCGTGGACTGGTTCAGGAAGACCATGACGTCGGCGCGGTCTTCGGTGAACTCTGTGATCGCCTTCCCCACCACAGTCGCCGAGGTGTCGATCCTTTTCTCCTTCGCCGCGGGGATAACGACGTCGCGTGTGAAGGTGCCGTAGTACCCGGCGAACGCTCCGGTCAGCAGGTCGTTGGCGTGTTCGAGGTCGGAGTCGACGGTGTCCGATCCGTAGCTGAGAATCGCCACCGCGGCATGGGTGGCTGCGTCGACGGCGGACTGCTGCTGCGTCGATCCCGTAGCCACGTCATGCGGAGTAACCACGAATGCCAGATAGGCCCAGCCGGATACCGCGACGAGGGCAGCGCTCGCACACAGCACGAGTACAGCTCGCGGCCGTGTTCGAAGATGTTTCAGCGCAGGTATTTTCATGCCACGAACTCCACTTTCGACATCTTGTAGCGGTTGTGATCGTCGGTCATCGTCACGCGGAGACGCCAGCTTCTGGTCTCGTTCTCGGCGCCGGCGGCGTTGGTGACCGACGAGGTCGCGTACACCAGCACGGTCGCTGTTTCGTCGTCCCTGGATTCGATGCCCTGAGCGACTACGTCACCGGTAGTGACCACTTTCGCTTGCTGAACAACCGACACGAATGCTGCCGACCGTGCCTCGAAGTCCGTTTTGAATGCGCCGGTGGATTGGTCGAGGACCTTCTTGACATCGTCTGGCGCCGAGGCGTCACGGATCGAGATCATCGCGAGTATTCCCGACCTGGCGGCATCGAGAATCTCGGCGTTCTCGACACGCTCCCGCTCTATGGCGCGGTGGTCTCGCAGCGACGTTGCCGCGAGGCCGGTGAATACCGCCGCGACGATCGCGAATCCGATGGTCGCGGCAATCAGCCGGTCGGTGCGGCGCAAGGCATGCAGCAAGGCGGTCAAACGGTCAGCCATCTCATTTCTCTCCCGTCTCGAGTGGGGTGTTCTCGCCGAGCGGGACGTAGCCGGCGGGGTCTTTGCATTGCTCGACTGTCGGTGCACGCCGCCCTGGGTTTTCGGTGCAGGGCAGATTTCGTGCGCCGCGAGCGACTGTCGGATCATCCTGCGGGACAGCGCAGAACGCGGGTGTTTGCAGCGGAAGGGGTGCGGAGTCCACAGGTGAACGCCGTTGATCGGGCGGAAGGAAACCCGTGGTGCATGGTGGCGGCACGTTGAGGTTGAGGTTGAAGTCGAGGTTGCCCATCGACGGCTCCGAGCCGGCGGCCACACTCTGGATCGCTGCTGCGACCGCCGGGTAGATGACGAGGATCTGTTCGACACTGAGGTTGTAGATCCGCAGGACGTCGGCGATGGAATGGAGGTTGGCGAGGGCCCGGGGAAGCGTTGGCGCGATCTCGGTGAACAGGGCAGCGCCCGCCTCTCCCGCCGGGCCACCGTTGTCGATCAGGCTGCGCAACGAGCCGTCTCGGTCGGCAACCGTTCGGGTGATGGAACCGAGGTAGCCAGACCATGCGCGAATAGACTCTGTGCTCGCTACTTGGGTGTCGAGCAGTGGTCCGGCTCCGTCGATCAGCGCCCGCGTCGGGCCGATGTTCGCCAATCCTTCATCGATGAATGCGCCTGTCCCATCGATGATCTGCTGCAGATCGTTGCCCTTGTTGCGGAACGCCGTACCGCTCTCGTCGATGAGAGCACGCAGATCATCACGCGGAACATCGGCCAACGCGAGATCCAGCGTGTCGATCAGTTCCGCTGTAGGGGTGGGCAACCGGCCGCCGACGATCGTGTCGCCGTCCTGTAGATAGGGGCCGGAGTCGGTTTGCGGCAGCAGTTCGATGTACTGCTCGCCGATGGCCGATCGACTGTGGACTTCGGCGACGATGTCGTTCTTGGGGATGTCGACAGCACCGTCGAGGAACATCGTGACGACGACGGAACCGTCGTCGACACGGAGGTTGTCGACAACGCCGACCTGGATGCCACGGTAGGTGACGTTCGATTTCTCGTAGAGTCCGCCGCCCGAAGGGAGCACGAGTTCTACTGTGTGGCGGCCGATTCCGAGCATGGCGGGGACACGCAGGTATTTCATGCCGATCCAGGCGACGGCTACGACAGTGATCACGGCGAAGGCGATCAACTGGTATCTGACGAGTCGCGAGAGCAGCATCAGTTACCGCCTTGTTCGGTGGGACGGGTTTGCCCCAGGTTCAGCGGCGTGATGAGCGGATTGCCCTGGATCGGCGGGAAGGGCGGAAGCTGGCCGATGATGCCGCCGAGCGAGGCGAGCTGCCCCATCGCGGGTGTCCCGGTCAGCAATGCCCGGTCGAGCCGGGCGGTCGTCAAATCCAGATTCAAGAACAGATTCGCGAAGTCGCCTTGCACGGCGTTGCGATAGGAGTTCATCGGGAACGGCAGGGTCGCGAGCAGTGAGAGCGAGGACGTCAGGGACGGTCCGGAGTCTGCCAGCGCACGTAATGCCGGCTCCAGTGCCCGGAGGTCGGCATCGAGGTCCGCGCGGCTCGCGGTGATGAGCGCGTCGGCCGAACGGGCGAATCGTCCGATGGCATCGACTGCGCCGATCAGATCCTCACGCTGCGCGTCCAGCGTGGTCAACGCGGGATCCAGCGTCAGCAGTGCCTGATCGAGGGTTTCGCGATCGCCGGCGACGATGTTCGAGAAGCGGTCGAGTCCGTCGAGCGCCGCCACGATATCGGCGTGCTGCTGGTTGAGCCGACCGGTGAAATCGCGCAGATTGTCGAGCAGGCTGCGCACGGTGTCCTCGCGACCGGACAAGGCTTCGCCGACTTCGCGGTTGATCTCGGCGAGTTTGCCGACCCCGCCACCGGTGAGCAGGAACGACAGCGTCGACAGTGTTTGCTCGGTCGTGGGATATGCGTCGGCGTTATCGAGCGAGATGCGATCACCGTCATGCAACAGCACTGCGACTGGACTCGATTTGGGTGGCAGCAGTTCCAGGTGAGCCGAGCCGAGCAAGCTCGTGGCACCGATCTTGGCTGTTGTGCCATTGGGTAATTCGATATCGGGCTCGAGGGAGACCGTCACGAGAGCGTGTGTGTCTTCGACCCTGATCGATCGCACGGTCCCCACCGTCACATCACTCACGCGTACTCGCGCGTTTTCGGTGAGGGTGGCAACGTCAGGCATCTCGATATCGATCGACCACGAACCATCCCCGGTGCCGACAGAGCCAGGTAGAGGAAACTGGTTGATCCCGGTCCACCCGCACCCTGCGAGAACCGAAGCCGAACAAAGGACGCACACCAGGCGGGCAACTGCGCTCATCGTGGTCCTCCTGGCAGCGGAAGCGTGGGCAGCATGAGACCGGGGAAACCAGGAAGCGACGGTGGCAGTGCGGGAACCTGGACAGGCGCGGGGGAGGGGCGCGGCGCATGCGGAGCCTGTTCGAGAGCCGGATCGCTGTATTCGATCTGGTCCGGAAGCGCGCCGACCGAGTTCCCGACAACGGCGCCGATCGGGGCATAGTTGAACGCGAGCGACTTCAGCAATGGTCCGAGGTAGTGGATGCACAGCTTCGTCGATTCCTCGGCGCCTTGCTCACCGGCGGCAGCGATGGCCGAGCAGATGAACTGGACCGGGTTGGCGAAGTTCGTCATCGCCAATGCTCCTGTCAGGGAGTTCTGAGCGGGTTGATAAATGTTCTCGAGGTTCGCGAGCACGGTCGGCGACGCGTGCAGGACCTGTTCGAGGTCGCGTCGCCGGTCCACCAGG
Organism: Nocardia sp. NPDC055050; assembly: GCF_053608345.1. NCBI lineage: Bacteria > Bacillati > Actinomycetota > Actinomycetes > Mycobacteriales > Nocardiaceae > Nocardia > Nocardia sp. NPDC055050. Next base: position 41,575 of record NZ_JBSGVG010000019.1, on the reverse strand, counting down.
ACTTGCGTGGCGCCGCCCAGTTTGTCGACGGTGTCGCTGATTCCCGCTCTGTTCTCCCCCACGAAGGCCCGCAGGTCGGCGACCGCGAGATCGAGGTCGGCGAGGGTATCTCCCAACGACGTCTCGCTTGTCGCGACCAGCTCTGATACTGACGCAAGCCGATCTCCGAATGCGACGATCTGCGCGTGACTCTGTGAGAGCGCGTCCACCAGCACTGACAGATTCCTTACGGCGGCGAAGAGATCGGTCCGTCCGTCGGACAATGTGGTGGTTGCCCGGGCGAGGTTCGCCAGGGTCGAATTGAACGTGGCGCCGTTTCCGCGCATGGTGCCCGCGGCGTCGGTGACGAATTCACCAAGACTTCCCGGCTCACCGGACTGTGGACCCAATCGCTTCGCGAGGCGGGTGAGCTGTTCTTTGATCTTGTCCCACTCGACCGGCACGGCTGTTCGTTCTTCGGGAATCGAACCGCCGTCGGGCAGCTCGGGTCCACCGGCGTAGGCCGGGGTGAGCTGCACGAATCGGGCGGTGACAAGTGTCGGCGATACGACGACGGCTTGCGCGTCAGCTGGCAGCTTCCACCGCTGGTCCAGGGTCAAATGCACTGCGACACGGGAACCTTCAGGCTCGATCCGGTCCACGACACCCACCGTCACGCCGAGTATGCGTACGTCATCACCCGGGTACAGTCCGACGGCCGCGGGAAAGTACGCGACGATCGCCTTGTCCGTGATCCGCGGAACGATCACATAACTCACAACCGCCAGCGCGACGAGAATGCCCGCGATGGCACTGCTCACCAACATCTTTCGCTTCTGTCTCATCGCGGCCCCTCCGGTTGCGGCACACGACCGTCGCCCAGAGCGGCATCGACGAACGGCTGAATGAATTGGCCGGGTAGCAGATTTCCGACATAGGCGCTGAAAAACGGTCCACTGCCGACAGATTCGCCGAGTGTCCCCATATATTTGACGAGACCGGGCAGTGCGGCGTCGATGGAACTCTTGTTCCGCTCGAGCAGGTCGAGCACGCTGTTCAACCGCGTGAGTGTCGGTGCGAGTTGTTCGCGGTTCTCGGCGATGAGGCTACTGATCTGCTGTGCGACCGCCGACAGAGAGTTCGACAGCTTCCCGATCGCAGTGCGCCGCGCATCGAGCTCGGCGAGGATGCGGTTGCCGTCGACGACAAGGGTGTTGATCTGTCGGCTGCGCTCCGCCAGCACGCCGGTCACTTTCGACCCGTCGGCGAACAACTGCCGCAGTGCCTGATCCCGAGAGCCCAGGCTTTCCGACAAACGCGCGACGCCGTCGAGTGCGGCCTCGAGTTCTGGCGAGGATTGCTCGAGCACACCCGATGTCGTGTGCAAGGCGTCCGATAGTTGCTCGGTGTCGATCCCGGCGACGTTGTCGGTGAGTTTACCGAGTTCGGTGGGCAGGTCGTAGGGTGACCGGGTTCGCTCGAGAGGGATCGCTGAGGCATAGTCGAATCGCCGATCGTCAGAGCTGGGGGTGAGCACAACGGCTTTGCTGCCGAGTGCAGTCCGAGTCCTTGCCTGTGCGCTGGGGGTGGCGCCGAGTGCGAGATCGGGGCGGACACCCATCGTCACTTCGACGTCGGTGCCGCGCAGCGTGATGTCGCGCACGGTGCCCACATTCACGCCGGAAAATTCGACGCGATCGCCTGTTTTCAGGCCGCCGGCATCGGCGAATATTGCCCGGATCTCGCTGTCGGAGTCGAACACAGGTAGTCGGTCGTAGTTCGAGACAGTCGCGACAGTCGCCAGAATCAATATTCCGCCGACGACGCCTGTCCGCACTGCGTTTCGGTTCTCGTATCGCCTCATTGCGGTGTCACACACCTGCCTTGTTTCTGTTGCACGAGTTTCGTGACAATCGGTGCGCCGGCGGGACCGTCGATCTTCAACGTCACCGCGCAGAGGTAGAAATTGAAGAAGCTGCCATAGGCGCCGAGCCGAGTCAGCCGCTGGTAGGCCTCCGGCAAGGCGGTCAGTACGGCCTCGATCTGTGCGCTGCCGTCATCGAGAAGTGTTGCTGTGCGGTTTGCCTGGGCGATGTCATCTCGGATGGGCTGGCGGTCGGCAATGAGTAGATCGGCCAGTGTCGTGGAAGCTGACTCGACCTGCACGAGCGCATCCGCGATCGGGGTGCCCCGTTCGGCCAGGGCCGACACCAGTTGCTGCATATGGTCGATCACCCGGGACAGCGCGCCGCTGTCGTTCCCGACGGTGCCGAGTACCGCACCCAGGTTGGTGATAACGGATCCGATCAGCGCGTCACGATCGGCGAGGGTGCTGGTGAGAATCGCGATCTCCTGCAGAATGCCGGTGATCGTCCCGCCTTGTCCCTGCAGGACACGGATCAATTCACCGGTCAAGCGATCGATCTGTTCGGGTTCCAGCGAACGCGTCAGTGGTGCCAGCCCACCGAGCAGGGAATCGATATCGAGGGCAGGGTTTGTCTGTGCGAACGGAAAGGTGCCGCCCTCCTGCATCGGCTCGTCGAGGTGGTCGCCGTTGACGAGCTCGAGGTAGCGGTCTCCGAGCAGGTTCGAGTAGCGCACGGTCAGGCGCGCATCACTCGTGACCCGGATATCGCGAGCGATGTCGAACACGACGTCCACGTCCCTGCCGCGCAAGTCAACGGCACCCACTCGTCCTACGTCGACACCGGCTACCCGGACGACATCGCCCTCGGCGAGCCCGGACACGTCGGCGAACTCGGCGCGATAGTCGATCCTGCTGTCGAGACGAATTCGCCCGAGCACCAACACGAGAAGCCCGAGAACCATGACCATGACGAGCGTGAAGCTGCCGAATTTCACAGCGTTCTTCATCGTCTACCCCCTGGGATGCCGTAGAGCATGAAGTCCAGGACGTTGAGCTGCGCCGGCCGATCCGTGGGGAGGTACGGATTCACTCCGGTGTCGGTCGCGAGGTATTTCGCCGGTCCGTTCGCGATGTCGAGAACGGGCAGTTCGCCACACCGCGGACCGCCGCTGGCAGCGACCTTCGGTAGGTCCTGGGGGTAGCGGTACGGCATCTCGCCGGCTAGCAGCGTGGCACTGATGTTGACTCCCGGCACCGCGCCACCGACGAAGGACTCGATGTCGGCGCGTGCTTTGTCCAGCCCCTGGAAGAAGCAGGGCAGCCCTGGCGAGTACTCGTCGAGCAGTTCGGTAGTCGGTCGGATCGACCGCAACAGCGCTTCGGTGGCTTGTCCGTTCGCCTCGAGCAACTCGCCGCCGGCCCGTCCCACTCCGATGGCTGCCAGGAAGAATCTGTCGAGCCCAGCTACGTTGTCCACCACAGTGTCTCCCGTTGTCGACAACGACCGCAGAGTCTCGAGGATGTCCGGTGCCGCGTCCGCGTAGACGGTGGCTACGTCGGCCGTTGCCGCCAGATCGCGCTGCAGATTGTCCAAGCTCGGACGCAACTGGGTGAGATAGGCGTCGGCCTGATCGATGGTGTGACCGAATTGCTTGCCTCGGCCGCGCAGGGCGTCGGAGATCGCCGTGAGCGTCGCGTTGAGGTTTTCCGGCGCGACGGCCTTCAATACTGTGGTCAGCCGTTCGAACAGGGTGTTGATCTCAGGGGTGACATCTCGGTTGTCGATCGTTGCCCCGCTCGTAATCGCTTGTGCTGCTGGAGATTGCGGTAAAACCAGTGCAACGTACTTTGCGCCGAAGACAGTCGTGCTTTCGATCGAAGCACCGACGTTGACCGGAATCGAATGTGCGTGCTCGGGGAGGAGATCGAGCTCGATCGATACGTATCCCGCTTCTTCTCTGATCTTGCCGACGCGGCCTACCTGTACATCGAGGAGCTTCACCCTGGCTCCCGTGTCGAGGTTCAACCCGGATCGTTGCGCAAGCAGCTCGACCTTCACGCTGTCGATGAACTCACCGCGGAATTGGGCTACGACGAGCGCGGCGATGACAATGACGCAGCCGGTGAAGAGGATTCCTGCCGTGGTGACGTGGGGGTCGCGCGGCGGCCCCGTCCGCAGTCGCCTGATCATCCGGCGAAGTTGACCTTGCCGGAGGTGCCGTACACGGCCAGCGACACCGCCAGCGTCACGAACACCACTGCAGCGAGTGACGAACGAACCGCTCGGCCGACGGCCTCGCCCACGCCCGCGGGCCCACCGCTGGCGGTGTAGCCGAAATAGGTGTGAATGAGCATCACGACGAGTCCCATCAAAATCGCCTGCAAGAAGGACCACAGCAGGTCCGTGGGTACGAGGAACGTGTAGAAGTAGTGGTCGTATACCCCGCCCGATTGGCCGTATACGACGACCGTCGCCGTTCGGCTCGCCAGGAACGAGGCGATGAGCGCCACTCCGTACACCGGGACGATCGCCACCATGCCGGCGAGAATCCGCGATGACGCCAGGTACGGAACCGATCGCACGCCGATCACCTCCAGCGCGTCGATCTCCTCCGAAATGCGCATAGCGCCGATCTGTGCTGTCGCGCCGGCACCGATGGTCGCCGCTAGGCCGACACCGGCGATCACCGGTGCCGCGACGCGCACATTCACATACGCCGCGATGAAGCCGGTCAAGGCCTCGACGCCGATGTCGCCCAGTGTTGTATAGCCCTGCAGCGCAACGACAGCCCCGGCTGACATCGTCAAGAATCCGACGATGACGATGGTGCCGCCGATCACCGCCAAGGCGCCGGAACCGAGTGCGACTTCGGCGACCAACCGTAGTGTTTCCCGGCGATAGTGGACCAGCGCGAGTGGGATTTCGACTATCGCTTTCCGATAGAAGACCGCTTGCCTGCCGATCTCGTCGACTGCCCGTTTCAGCCACTTCGCGCGGAGAAACACGAAGCGAGCCGGTCGCGACGTGAACCTAGGTACTGCCAACGTCATTCAGCTACCCGCCGTCATCTTGATACCGATCGCCGTGAGGGCGATATTTACGAAGAACAAGGCCATGAATGCGTAGACAACCGTCTCGTTCACGGCCTGGCCGACGCCCTTTGGGCCACCCCTCACGGTGAGACCGCGTGAGCACGCGACGAGCGCGGCGATGAGTCCGAACATCCCGGCTTTGATTTCGGAGATCACAAGCTCCGGTAGTCCGGTCAACAGCGGTATGCCATCGACGAACGCTCCGGGTGTGACGTTCTGGAAGTACACCGAGAAGAAGAAGCTTCCCGCGATCCCGATCGCGCACACGAGCGCATTCAGCAGCAGCGCAACCACAGTCGAGGCGAGCACACGCGGCGCAACGAGCCGCACAATCGGGTCGATGCCGAGCACCTCGAGCGCATCGATTTCCTCGCGAATCGTCCGCGACCCGAGGTCGGCACAGATTGCGGTCGCACCTGCCCCGGCTACGACCAGCACGGTGACGACGGGTCCCACCTGGGTCACCGCCCCTAGCGTGGCACCGGCACCTGCGATATCCGATGACCCGAATTCCGCGGCAAGGATATTGAAGGTGAAACTGATCAATGCGGTGAAGGGAAGCGCGACGAACAGCGTCGGCAACAACGACACTCGCACGATGAACCAGCACTGTTCGAGGAATTCCCGGCCTTGAAAGGGCCATGTCACCATGCCACGGAAAGTGTCGAGCGACAGATAGAAGAACTCGCCGAGGGAGCGTAACGGTCCCTGGACCAGATCTCGCATTGTTCTCTCCCACTGTCGAATCGAATCAAAGTTGCGGAGTCGTCTACGAAACAACGAGCAACTCGCGGAACCGCTGGGCGTCAGCCGGTTCGGTTGCCGTGCCAAGCCATGGCAAGGCGCGCCCGGATTTGAACCGGGCGTTGTATGCGCGCCGATCAGGCGTCGATTACTTGATAGACCGCGCGCAGGTACGCCTCGCTCCGCGGCGAACCGAGGAGACCGAGACCCATCTTGTTCATCATGTAGGTGATGGTCATTCGGCGGTCCAAGTCCATGACGACCATGGATCCGCCCCACCCACCCCAGAAGCAGATTCGCCCGTCAGGAATCGCGGGAACGGTTTGAGGTTCGGGGAGGCCGTAGCCGATGCCGAAGCGCAGCGGGACGCCGAGCACGCGGTCTCTGCCGTTGCTCTGTTCCTCGAAGATCAGCTCAATCGTGGCCGGAGACAGCAACTTGACACCGTCAACGCTCCCACCGCACGGGATCACGGACATGATGCGAGCGAGCGAGCGAGCATTGCCGTGGCCGTTGTAGGCGCCGAGATCTGCGCGCCGCCAGGACGCGGTGTTCGCCGCGGCAGCATCGAGTGGCGGGGACCCGAGTGCCTTGCGCATGAGGTTGCCCTCGGGAAGCGCGGTGAGGTCGAACGGAAGTGGTGGCGGCGGAACCACATCGGCGATGCGCGGCCAATCCAGTTCGTGTGCACCGATCTGGAAGTCGGCGTCCAGCGGCCCGGCGATTTCGTCGGCGACGAACTGTGCCAGGGACTTCCCAGAGACTCGGCGAACAACTTCGCCGAGCAGTTGGCCGTAGTTCTGGGCGTGGTAGCCCGAGGACCTCCCCGGCTCCCACCACGGCTTCTGTGCAGCCAGGTGCGAACTCGCCGAATCCCAATCGTAAAGATTGTCCAGGGCGAACGGCGGTTCCCAGCCGGCGACACCGGAAGTATGGGACAGCAGGTGGCGAACCTCGATACGGTCCTTGCCGTTGGCGCCGAATTCGGGCCAGTACTCCGCGACCGGGGCGCGGACATCGACCTGATGCCGGTCGACCAGCATCAGTACTGCCAGGCTCGTCACTGTCTTCGTCGACGACCACACGTTGGTGATGGTGTCGGCTTCCCATGGCCGGGTCCGCTCGATGTCGCTGAACCCTCCCCATAGGTCGACAACGACCTCGCCGTCGATGTCGACGACTACTGAAGCGCCCAGCTCCTCACCTGAGGCGATGTTCTTCTCGAACTCCGTTCGGAGATCATCGAATTCGGGGCTACATTGCCCGCTTACGGTCATGACTACGTTCCCTTCGGGATATATGTGGGGTCGCCGAGCAACGCTGCTACCGCGATGGCTGCCTTCGTTGCGTCGGGGTCTTCTCCGGTGATGAGATCTGCGTAGATGAAGGATTCGGTGATCCGCGCGATGAGATAGGCCAGATCGTGCGCCGACATCGGGTGAACGAGATGGCCACGGTCCAACTCCTGTTGCACCACGCGCTCCACGGCGTCGACGATTTCGTTCAACACGGGGCTTTCCTTGGTCGTGAGCAGGCGCAGAGCGCGTTCGGGTTCGCTGCGGAGAAACCTGCGGAAATACGGTGCGTCGATGAGTGCCTGACCGAACGTGCCCGTCGCGTCCGCGATCCGGGCCGCACCGGTGCGTGTGGTCGCTGCCACCGCCGCGCGGTGAGTCGGTTCCGCGAGCGACCACAGCACGGTCGCGAGCAGATGGTCGCGATTGCCGACCCAACGGAACAGTGTTGTTCGGTCGACCCCGAGTTCAGCAGCGAGTTTCTGCATATCCAAACGGTCGCCCTCGAGGAACTTGCGCCTGGCGACGGCGATCGCCTGCTCGGCTGACACTTTGCTGTGACCCGGACCACTCATGAATGCAACATACTCACAAATGTAGCAACGAATCAAGTAGATGTTGCAAATTCGCCCGCACTCCAGGTGGAGGGCTCGTCGCGGACGCAGCGAATCTGTCGGATGAAGTCAAATTGTTGTCGCGCAAAGGCAAGTTCTCGCCGCCGAGGCTGCACAGACTTACAGCTTGTCGAGTGCTGCTGGCAAAGACGCCCAGCAGGACCGATTTCCTTCATCGACGCCGTCTCGTGGGACGGGGATGGCATAGCGAACACGATCTGGTTCGGTCGCGCGATATCCACGTCGGCCGATCACACCCCAGTCAGGAGCAACCCGGTGACCTTCCAGACCCTGCGCTACGAGGTACACGACGCGATCTTGACCATCACGCTGGACCGCCCTGAGCAACTCAACGCGTTCACCGTGAGCATGGCCGACGAGCTGGTGCACGCGTTCGAGCAAGCCAGCCGTGATGACGCAGTCGCTGCGATCGTGGTGACCGGCGCCGGGCGTGCCTTCTGCGCGGGCATGGACCTGTCGGTCGGCGGCAACGTGTTCGGTCTGGATGAAACAGCCCGGCCCACACCAACAGACATGCACCACCGGCTGACCGATCCGCCGATCCATCAGGGTGTGCGTGATGCGGGCGGGCGCGTGGCGCTAGCCATCTTCGCGTGCACCAAACCGGTGATCGCCGCCATCAACGGCGCCGCAATAGGAGTCGGAGCGACGATGACCCTGCCCATGGACATTCGAATAGCCAGCGATGATGCCCGCATCGGGTTCGTCTTCGGCAAGCTCGGCATCGTTCCCGAAGCGTGCAGCACGTGGTTCTTGCCGCGCATCGTCGGAATCAGTCGTGCATTGGAATGGACCTATGCGGCCGAAATCCTCACCGCCGATGCCGCTTTCGAAAGCGGGCTGGTTCGTACGGTCGTGGCGGCGGCTGATCTGCTGGATACCGCGTATGCGCTGGCGAAGACGTTCACCACCGACCGCTCACCGGTCGCTACCGCACTGGCCCGGCACATGATGTACCGCAACAGCGCACAACCGCACCCGCTCGATGCCCACCGGGTCGACTCGCTGGCGATGTTCTACACCAGCATCGCCGACGGCAAAGAAGGCGTCGACGCGTTCCTCGGCAAGAGGCGACCACAGTTCACCAGTCGAACCAGCCATCAATTACCGCAGGTATTCGGCTGATCAACCCCACCGCACCGAGGACAACGAAATGCGATCAATAGCTAGAGGAGACACCGCACCGATGTTGAGCACCATGCAGGACGAGCCGCTTTCGCTGGCGACGCTACTGAAGTACGCCTCGACCTTCCAAGGCGACAGCACAGTGTCCACTTGGACCGGCAGCGGCGTGCGCACCATGACCTACCGTGAAATGGGTTCTGAGGCAGCGAAACTGGCGAACGCGCTGCGCGGGTTCGGAATCGGAATCGGCGACCGGGTCGCGACCTTCATGTGGAACAACAACGAGCACATGGTCAGCTACATCGCCGTGCCCGCGATGGGCGCGGTGCTCCACGCTCTCAACATCCGATTGTTTCCAGAGCAGCTGGTGTTCGTGGCCAATCATGCCCAAGACCAGGTCGTCATCGTTGACGGCTCGCTGGTGCCGATGTTCGCCCAGTATCTGCCGAACCTGAAGACGGTCCGTCACGTCATCGTTGCCAACGGCGACGCCGAGGCGTTGCAGGCACCTGCCGGCGTGCAGGTGCACTCCTACGCCGAACTGCTCGCAACCCAGCCCGACACCTTCGACTACCCGCTGATCGATGAGCGCTCTGCCGCCGCAATGTGTTACACCTCCGGCACGACCGGCGATCCGAAAGGGGTGGTGTACTCGCACCGCTCCAACTGGCTGCACGCGATGCAGGTCGCCTCGCCGATGGGTATGGGCTGCACCGGGTCCGACAACGTGCTGGCGATCGTGCCCCTGTTCCATGCGAACGCCTGGGGCCTGCCCTATGCCGCGCTGATGGCGGGCACGAACCTGCTCATGCCCGACCGCTTCCTGCAGCCGGGACCGCTGCTGGAGATGATGGCAGACCAGAAGCCGACCTTCGCCGCGGCCGTGCCAACCATCTGGGGCGGGGTCCTTGCCGGGCTGGCTGCCAGGCCACAGGACATCTCGCACCTGCGCGCCGCGGTGGTGGGCGGGTCGGCGGTGCCGCCTTCGATGATGCGCGCCTTCCAAGAGCAGCACAGCTTGCGAATTGTGCAGGCTTGGGGCATGACCGAGACTTCACCGCTGGGCAGCGTCGCTCATCCGCCTGCGGGTGTCACCGGCGAGCAGGAGTGGGAGTTTCGTTATACCCAAGGTCGTTTCCCCGCCGGTGTGCAGGCACGGCTGGTCGGCGACGATGGCAACGTCGTGCCCAACGACGGCGATTCACTAGGCGAGCTGGAAGTTCGCGGACCCTGGATCACCGCCTCTTACTATTCCCCCGACGGCGTCGCGATCGACTCCGACAAGTTCGACGACGGCTGGCTGCGTACCGGCGACATCGGCAAGATCAGCCCCAACGGTTATCTCACCCTGGTCGACCGCTCCAAGGATGTCATCAAGTCCGGTGGCGAGTGGATCTCTTCGGTGGATCTGGAGAACGCGGTGATGGGCCACCCGGCCGTCGCTGAGGCCGCGGTCATCGGAGTGCCGGACGAGAAGTGGGACGAGCGGCCGCTGGTCGTCATCGTGCTGACCGAGGCCGGCGCCGCCGAGGCCGCCGAGCTGCGCGACTTCCTGGCCGACAAAGTCGCCAAATGGCAACTGCCCGAACGCTGGACCTTCATCACCGAGGTGCCCAAGACCAGCGTCGGCAAGTTCGACAAGAAACGGCTGCGCGCCCAGTACGCCGACGGCGACCTGACCGTCACCTCGCTGCCCTGACCTAGATCTCCACCAGCCCCCGACATCCTCGGGAGCCGAGCCGAGCTCAGCTCGCGAGGATGCGATTTCTGGCCGAGACAGCTCGCCCGCCACCGTGACGTTCAACATCAGCGGTGAACGACCGACTGCTCGAAACACTGCGCGCGAATTGGAGTTCCGATGCCACGTGCACGCCGTAGTCCTCACGGCGATAAGGTTCGATACCGCCGCGATGCTGAGATCGTCGCGCAATTCAGCAATCGCTCATTGCGTCGTCTCGTCCAGACCGTCGATGGTCTGCCCTCCTCGACACTTGGACAGATCATCGCGGTCGTTGACATCATCCGGGTAGTCGAAGACATCCATACGGCTGTCACCGACATCTGACGATCAGAAATGCGTAGTCCAGCGGCCCGGCGTGGCCGGACAGTCGCGCTATTCGCTCGACCACAGGCCGGGCATCTGCACAGGAATATTCGCGGCCAGGGGTGCGCCAAGTTCATCTGCGCCGGACCACGCACGCGATCACCCCTGCAGTCACGTGACGATGCGATAGCCATGTCGAAGCCAGGTCGCGTCAGCACGCCAGATCCTTGACCGCGTGAAAAGTGCACGCGGTCAAGGATCTCTCTCAGGCGTAGGGGTCGCTCACTGCGGTGTACCTGATTTCCAGATATTCCTCGATGCCTTCGAATCCGCCCTCGCGGCCCAAACCAGATTGTTTAACCCCTCCGAACGGTGCCGCGGGATTGGACACCACACCGACGTTGAGCCCGAGCATGCCGGTTTCGAGCTCTTCCATCAGACGTAGGCCACGGGCGGTGTCGCGAGTGTAGGCGTAGGCGGCCAGTCCGTACTCGGTGCTGTTCGCTGCTGCTATGGCCTCGTCTTCGGTGCCGAATCGGATGATCGGTGCGACAGGTCCGAAGATTTCTTCGCGCAGCAGGCGGGAACCGGGATCCACGTCGGTTAGGACGGTCGGCGGATAGAAGTGCCCGGGTCCAGGAAGTGGCGCACCGCCGACGCGAACGACGGCACCACGCTCGACAGCGTCGAGCACGAGGTCGTGCACCTTGCGGCGGGAAGCCTCATCGATCAGTGGTCCGATCTGGGTGGTGGGGTCGGAGCCCGACCCGACGACAAAGGCGGCCACGCGTTCGGTGAGTTTGTCGGTGAACTCCGCGGCCACCGATTCGTGCACCAGAAAGCGGTTGGCTGCGGTGCATGCCTGCCCCATGTTGCGTAGTTTCGCGACGATCGCGCCCTCGACGGCGGCATCGATGTCGGCGTCGTCGAACACAAGGAACGGTGCGTTGCCGCCGAGCTCCATCGAGGTCCGCAGTACTTGTGTTGACGACTCGGCGAGAAGACGGCGACCGACCTGAGTGGAACCCGTGAACGACAGTTTCCGCAGCCGAGGGTCGGTAATGATCGCCGAAACAGCTTCTGCCGCCGATGATGTCGGAATCACGTTGAGCACGCCTGGAGGAAGGCCGGCCTCGGCGAGGACTCGGGTCAGCAAGAGTGAAGTCAGCGGTGTGAGCGCGGCGGGTTTGAGTATTATGGTGCAGCCGGCCGCGACGGCGGGTGCGATCTTGCGGGTGGCCATCGCCAGTGGGAAGTTCCATGGGGTGATCAACAGCGTTGGCCCGACAGGGTATTTGTTGACGAGTAGTCGGGTCTTGCCGTCAGGTGCGGTGCCGAATCGTCCATTTGCCCGCACGGCTTCTTCGGCAAACCAGCGCAGGAATTCTGCGCTGTAGGTGACCTCGGCTCGCGCCTCGGCCAACGGTTTGCCCATCTCGAGAGTGATGAGTGCGGCGAATTCCTCCGCGCGGGCGGTTACGGCTTCGAAAGCTCTTCGCAGAATCTCTGATCGCGTGCGAGGTGCGGTGCGAGCCCAGTGTCGTTGGGCGACGACAGCGGAGTTCAGAGCGGCGCGCGCGTCGGCGGGCGTTGCGTCGGCCACGGAGGCCAGGGGCAGCTCAGTGGCAGGGTCGAAGACCTGAAAGGTTCTGGCGCCCTGTGCGTCTCGCCACTGCCCGCCGTAGTACATCTGCGCCTCGACGTCACGAATGGTGGATGCTGTTATGCTCAATTGCTGGGCCTCAATCTTGATCGAAGACAATGATTTGTCGAACGGCTTTGCCGTCGGCCAATTCGTCCATGGCTGAATTGATTTCGGACAGTCGAATACGTGAGGTGATCAGCTGCTCGACCGGGAGTACACCGTCGCGCCACATCTGCGCGAAGATCGGGATGTCACGTTCGGGCACCGCCGAACCGAGATAGCTTCCGGTGATCGTGCGTGCTCCCGAGACCAGACCCAACGGCGCGATGGTGGCGCGGATCTCGGGTCCAGGCAGCCCGACTGTCACGGTTGTCCCGCCTGGAGCGGTTGCCGCCACGGCGGTCTCGAATGCGCGGGCACTGCCTGCTGCCTCCACGACGACGGCGGCGGTGATCCCGGATTCGATCACCTCTTGCGGTGTGCAAGCGGCGGCACCTGCTGCGCGTGCGTGGCTGAGCTTGTCGGGCAGCGGATCCACGCCCATGACCTCGCCGTGGCCCAACGCGACTGCGGTGAGCAGGGCCGCCATTCCCACTCCGCCCAGCCCGACGACCATGACCGCATCGCCCGGCTGCGGGCGGCCTGCATTGATCACCGCGCCGCCGCCGGTCAGTACCGCGCAGCCGAGTACCGCAGCGATGTCAGGCGGTATGTCGTCGCCGATGGGAACTACTGAGCGCCGGTCGACCACTGTGTGGGTGGCGAATCCCGATATCCCGAGATGATGGTTGATCGCCTTCCCGCCGCGACGCAGGCGTACTCCACCTCCGAGGAGGATGGCGTCGTTGTTGGCTGCGCTACCCGCGGAGCAGGGCAATCGCCCGTTGGTGCCACAGGCAGAACAATATCCACATCGCGGGAGAAAGGTCATGACCACCCGCTGTCCGATCGCGATGTCGTCGACGTCGGATCCGAGGAGCTCGACTCGCCCGGCTGCTTCGTGCCCGAGCAGCATCGGAAGGGGGCGGCGACGATTGCCGTCGACGACTGACAGGTCGGAGTGGCAGATACCGGCGGCCTCGATACGAACAAGGACCTCGCCCGGCCCGGGTGGGTCGAGGTCGAGTTCGTCGATGACGAGCGGCCGGGACCGTGCGTATGGTCGAGCCTGCCCACTGTGTTCGAGTACCGCGCCCCGAATCCTCATTCCGTGTCCGTCCTTGTGGATTCCCCGTTCCGGTGGAGTTCGGCGAGCCAACTCATCGCAGAGCCGCCGCTCGGCGTTTGCGCGTACCACGGGGACTCAGTCGCTGCATCACCGTCAGGTACGAGGCCGGAAACAGGCGGGCTATCAGATCGGCCGTGACGGCGGACGATGCGATCAATACGCGTGGTTTGCGTCGGGCGATACCGTCGAGGATCTGCTCGGCGGCTTTGTCCGCCGGATAGGTGAGGAGTTTGGCGAATGCCGCTTTGCTCACTCGTGTCTGTTCTTCGGAAGCCGAGTCGGCGATCCGGACGCTCTCCGCGATCCTGGTGCGGATCCCCCCGGGATGCACCGTGGTGACTCCGACTCCTTGGTCGGCGAGTTCGTGGCGCAGCGCTTCACTGAAGCCACGCAGCGCGAATTTGCTGGCGGCGTACGCGGTTTGGCCAGGTGGTGCGATGAGGCCGAACAGGCTCGAAACATTGACGATGTGGCTTCCCGGTGTGGCGAGCAAGGTCGGGAGCAGCAAGCGTGCCAAGGCGACCGGGGCGCGGAAGTTGATGTCTTGAACCCACTGGAATTCCTCAGCCGTGAGGTCTCGGAAATTTCCGCCCAGGGCGACACCGGCATTGTTGATCAACAGTGTGATGCTCGGATGCCGGGCGAGGATCGCCGAGGCCTTGGCCTCCAGGCTGTCGAGGTCGGCAAGGTCCACGACATAGGTATCCACCGCTAGATCGGGGCGGGCCAACCGCACCACTTCGGCGACTGTAGCCAGGCGGTCGGCGTCCCTATCGACCAGCACCAGGTTGCAGCCGCGTGCAGCAAGCCCATATGCCATCTGCTCGCCCATACCGCTCGCAGCACCGGTGAGTAACGCGGTGGCCCCCGTAAACCTGTAAGAGGACAGTGACATCGGATCTCCTTCAACAGTGGCGCGACAATTGGCTCGACCGCCAGTCTGTTGGGCAACATCCGTGCGAACTTGATGTGAGACGACAACAATTTAGCTTTGCGCGACATCGGTCTGGGTTCTGATCAGCGGCCCGCTGGTTTCACCCGGTTACGATGCCGCAGCACCGCCGCGGCGGATTGCGCGCGGCGTGGCACCCCACCAGCGTCTACAGCATCGGGTCAGGGTGGATTGTTCGCTCAACCCGACCAGCGCCGCGATCTGACTCATCGGCATGTCGGTGGTGGTCAGGTAGCGGTGGGTTTGGTTGCGACGAACCTCGTCGAGAATGGCGGCAAACGACGTGCCCTCAGCCGCGAGGCGGCGTTGCAGCGTGCGGGGATGCACGGCGAGAAGCCTGGCGACGACACCGATCTCCGCAGGTGCGGTGCCGAGCGACTGTTGCAACGCCGCATGCACCTGAGTCCCGGTCGGCAGCGCGGGATGCGACGGCGCCTGCTCAGCCAGGAAGGTCATTGCCAACCGCATCAGACTCTCGTCCGCACCAGAGAGGGGAAGGGTTGTGATGCTGCGCGGTACCCGTAAATTCGCGGCCGGACGCGCAACGCGCACCGGCGCTCCGAAGAACCGCTCGTAAAGGGCTATCGGGGCGACGGGTCGATATGGCAGATCCACCGACCGCAGACCGTACCGGCCGCCGACCAGCAGCTCGATGGTTCGGTGGAGGAAACCGAGTCCAAGATCCACGCCTTGCACGGAGATGACCCGTCCGCCGGCCGAGACCCCGTATCTCAGGGCGAGTACACCGCGCGCCCCGTCCGGGTCCTCCTCCATCGCGATGCTCATTCCCTGGGCATGCAGAAATAGGTATCGAGAAGCACATTCGAGCGCATCAGCGACGGTGGGGGCGTTGCGGATCGCCAAAGACAGCGGTCCCAGCATTCCCAGGTCCTGGCGGCCAGCAACCCGCAATCCCAGATCTGGACAGTCCAGCAGGCGCGCTGCCGACTCGAGTATCCGGGCGGCCACGAGATCGGAGATGAGAATGTCGTCGCTGTCGAGTGCGACCGGCGGTAGCCCTGCCCGCTCGGCCAGCTCGTCGGCGTTGCCGCCGAGCTCGGCTACGGTGGCACGGAACCCGCGCAGCGCTGCGGAACGAATCATCGGCATGTCGCCCAGTATCAAATTTTTGTCGTCTCAGATCAAGAACTGCGAGCAGTGAACGGCAAATACTGGTTGCTATGACAGACGACCCGCGTTCCGCCACCAGCTCCGAGCATGTCGATGTGGTGATCGTCGGCGCAGGCTTGTCCGGTGTGGGTGCCGCATACCGGCTGCAAACCGAGTGCCCGACCAAGTCCTATGCCGTGCTCGAGGCCCGTAGCGCGCTGGGCGGAACGTGGGATCTGTTTCGATACCCCGGGATTCGCTCCGATTCGGACATGTTCACCCTCGGATACCCGTTCCGGCCATGGCGCGAGGCCAAGTCCATCGCGGACGGCCCCGATATTCTGCGCTACATCGAGGAAACCGCGACCGAGTTCGGCATCGACCGACACGTCCGCTACAACACCAAGGTCGTCGCCGCGGACTACTCCACCGCCGATGCCCTATGGACATTGACCGTCGAACGGCGCAGCGAGGACGGAACAACAACCACCTCTGCGCTGACCTGTACCTTCCTGTACTCGTGTGCGGGCTACTACGACTACGACCGAGGCCACGCCCCGCAATTTTCGGATAGCGATGCCTTCACCGGCACGATCGTGCACCCCCAGTTCTGGCCCGAGCATCTGGACTACACCGGCAAGCGGGTAGTCGTAATCGGCAGCGGCGCGACCGCCGTGACCCTCGTGCCATCCATGGCGGCAGACGCCGCCCATGTGACAATGCTGCAGCGCTCACCGACCTGGATCAGCGCAGTCCCCAGCCGGGACAAGATCGCTGATCGATTGCGCGCGATGTTGCCCGCCGGTGTGGCGCATCGCATCATCCGTACCAAGAACATCCTTTTCAGCACCGCCTTCTATCAGTACTGCCGTCGGCGGCCCGAGGGAGCACGCGAACTGCTCATCAAGATGAACACCCGCATTCTCGGCGATGCGCAGCTGGTCGAGGACCACTTCACTCCCAGCTATAACCCGTGGGACCAACGGCTTTGCGCCATCCCGAGCGCAGACCTGTTCAAAACTATCAAGAGCGGAGCGGCCGAGGTCGTCACCGACCACATCGATGCTTTCGTTCCCGAAGGTATCCGCCTTCGATCCGGCCGTGTGCTCGAAGCCGATATCGTGATCACCGCAACAGGTCTGCAGCTCAAGGCATTCGGCGGAGTCCAGCTGAAAGTCGACGGCCGAGCTGTTGACCTGCAGTCACAATTCGTATGGCAGGGTGCGATGATCAGCGAAGTGCCGAACTTCGCCATGTGCATCGGCTACACCAACGCCTCGTGGACCCTGCGCGGCGACCTCACCTCGCGCTTGGTCTGCAAGGTCCTCAACCACATGGACCGGCACGAGCTGGCCGCCATCGCACCCAAGGCAGATCCTGGCCTTCATGAGCGCCCACTGCTCGATTTGGCGGCAGGCTACGTCCAACGCTCGATCAACGAGTTCCCCCGCCAGGGCGACCGGCGGCCGTGGAAAGTCCGACAGAACTACATCCTCGACTGGCTGACCACGATGCGCACCGATCCCACCGCGACGCTCGACGCGACACCTCGTGTCGCAATCCGCACCAGACACACCTCGGCCCACGAGGTCGCCTCTTCCGCTTGATTTCCATCGGCACGAAGAAGCTGAGCTGACCGCTGACCGGGGGATGTCCCGGTCAGCGATTATGCGTCCCGAATTCCCCCATCACCCACACCGATCGTGGTAGGCCTATATCGATACGTAAATAGATCGCAGTACAACGAGGTGGTGCGAGATGGATTTACGGTGCCGATCGAGGTTTCGCCAGGTCGCGATCACCTTGCTGAGCATTGTCACGCTGTTCGGATTCGGAATGATCGGCACCCCACCAGCTAGCGCTGAGCCTCGAATATGCGCACTGCCGGAAGGGGATGCCGCCGCCGAGTCCGCCGCACCCGCGGATGTCGATATCGACCAGCGAGCAATGGACGAGGCGATCGCGTTCGCGTCGTCGCGAATGCGGACCAACATCCAGATCTTCCGCAACAACTGTCTCGTAGGTACCGGACCACTGAACTCTGCTACCGGCAATGTCGCATGGCACCTGTGGAGTTCGACCAAAGCGGTGACAGCGTTGGTCGTCGGTGTCGCCGTCACACAAGGCCTGCTACGCCTGGACGCACCGATCGGTGATTACCTACCAGAAGGCGAAGGAGACGCCGCGCATCGCGCGATCACCATCCGCGACTTGTTGACGCAATCATCGGGTTTGAAGCAGTCACTTTTCGCCGAGGCTTTCACCGGCCTGATTCCCGATCTGAACACCGCCCAACAAGCTTTAGCCTTGCCGGTTGAGCACCCTCCGGGCACATTTTTCGAGTACTCCCAGCGCGGACCCGACCTCCTTGTCTACGTTGTGCAGCACGCGATCGGACGAGATTTTCAGGGGTTCGCACAGCAGTACCTGTTCGACCCGCTGGGCATCGATGCCGAGGACTACTACTGGAAGCGCGACCGTGCGGGCAATATCTACGGGTTCGCGTATCTGTTCCTGCCGCCGAACGACTTCTCCCGGATCGGGTTGCTTCTACTCAACAACGGTGAGTGGAACGGGAAACGAGTCATCGACGCCGCCTACATGGACCAATACCGGCAGCCGTCGAAGTCCAACGCCTGCTACGGCTTCCTTGTCTGGCTCAACCAAACTCCTTGTACGGGCGTCACATTGCCGTCGCGAAAGACGATCGATGTTGCGGCGTTCGACCCGATGCCGCCCGACACCTATGCAACCGTAGGTTTCTTGCACCAAACAAATTTCGTTGTGCCGAGTCTGAACTTGCTGATCACCTGGAACGGTGTCCTCGGCGATGTATCACCCGACCCGAGCACGCTGCTTTCCGTCAACACCAACAGTGAACTCTACCGGGAGTTCCTTCGACTCTTTGCCCGCGCGATCACCGACGTCGACCTGCCCGACCCGGGCCCCTACGTCCCCAGCATGAACCTCGAGCTCGACCCGCTCGGTGTCTTCGATCCCAATGTCCTGCTGGCATCGTTCGGCGTAGGACCATATGCCCCGGCCGGATGCACGCTGCTCTCATGTGGCGGCGTACCGCTGACACCGCCCTTCGACAGCCCAGAACCGGCATGTCAAAGCGGAGTCTTCTGCCTGCCTGTCCCCGGGGCGCCCAAACGCGAGGGACAGTAGACGACCAAATGCGAGGGACCACAGCCTCGGTCGGAACGCGCACACTGAGCCATTGCCAGGGCTCGCCAACTTGACCGGAAGCTGGCCGCACGTGGTCAGGATTTAAGTTCGACGACCGCGACCCGGTGACCGGTGGCCTCGATGCCGGACAGCATGCCAGCGACTGACAATTCGAGATGCCCGGACCATATCGAGGATCGTCAATGGGTTGTTCTGAGGAGAGCCGCTGAAAGCGCGCTCGCGGTTACTTCTTTCGGTCATGGTGAACATCGAGAGGCGAGTTGACGCCATCACTTTGGGTGGCGAAATCTCACCTTTTGAGGTTTCATGGAGGTGGAAGAGCCGCTGATCGGGCCCAACTGAAAGTTGCCCGATGAACAACGATCAACAGCAAGGCTCGCTCAAGCCTGCCCGCCCTCTGTACTCTGCGGGCTACCCACCTGATAGGCCGTGTCGATCCCGGCTGCGCTGTGTAAGTCCGAACGGACAGGCGCGAGGTGCGATCCAATGACCAGCGAAGAGGTATGGCTGACCACTGATGAGGTCGCTGCGAGACTCAAGATTCCGCTAAAGACGTTGGCTACGTGGGCATCTGCCAATCGCGGACCACGGTTCGCCAAGATCGGCCGGTACCGCCGCTACCTACTCCGTGATGTCCAGCGATGGGAGCAGGCGCAGCTCGACGCTAACCGGCCTGAGTTACCGCCCGGCGTCGGCCACTGACTGCACGCACCACGTCGGCGACAACCCCGTTGCGCCTGTCTGTGGGTGACGCATGCCCAGTCAGGGGCGCTGTCACGGCAATTGGTCAGCGCTCGCCCCTTCCCATGCCCCGAATAACAGGAGGCTTAGACCTCGATGCCTCGCCACGCCCTGCCGATCGGTACATACGGCAAGATCAGCTCCAAGCGGCAACCCAACGGCAGCTGGCGGTCAGCGACCCGCTACCGCGATGAGGATGGGACGACTCGCGTTGTTCACCGATTCGGCTCGACGAAAGGCCTCGCCGAGGATGCGCTCCGCCGCGCGCTGGCAGAACGCACCGGCGCGCGCGGCACGCTGATAACCCGAGATACGAAGCTCGCCGAACTCGCCGACCTCTGGCTCGCAGAGAAGGCCCTCCAGGAGGGTGTGACGCCACAGACCCTGGATCTCTACCGCCGAGAAATCGATGTCTCGACCGACAAACGTGCCAGCCCTGCCGCGATCAAGATCAAATCATCGCTAGGTGGTCTGTGTATTTGGGAAGCCTCGACCTCGCGCCTGGACGCCCATATCAAGCGCATCGCGCTCAACGGCCACCGCGAGAAGGCGCGTCGTCAGCGAGTCATCCTGTCAGAAATGATGGGGATGGCCGTTCGTCATGACGCGATAGATCGCAACCCCGTCCGTGAGGTCGCCGATCTGCCGCGCAAACACAGCAAGCCCCGTTCTGCCGATATGGCGACCCTTGCGCAGTTGCGGGCTCAACTCACCGATTGGGTCAATGGCGCTCCACTCGACGGATCGGCGGGCTATACGTACGGTCCCAAGCGCAACCAGCGAGTCCTCGATGTCGTCGACGTCGAACTCGGTACCGGCCCACGCCCAGGCGAAACCCTGGCGCTCCGCTGGTCCGACGTCGACCTCGAATCACAGCCTCCGCGAATCACCTTCGCCGGCACCATCGTTCGCCTCAAAGGCAAGGGCCTGATCCGCCAGCCACGAACCAAGACCGATTCGGGCTATCGGACCGTATTGATCCCACCGTTCGTCGTCGACACCCTGCGCCGTGTTCAATCCGAAGCGGTTCCCAACGATCTCGACTTGGTCTTCCCCAACCGCGACGGCGGCATCTGGAGCCCCAACAACTTCAACCGTCTGTGGAAGCAGGCGCGAGGCGAGAAGTTCGCGTGGATCACCGCAAAAACTTTCCGCAAGACCGTAGCCACGATGATCGCGTCGGCGCACAGCCCTGAGGACGCGGCCCGACAACTCGGCCACGCAGGCGACGCGGTAACCCGCCGCCACTACATCGATCAACCGACTCAAGCCCCCGACTTCACGGAGACTTTGGAGCAGCTGAAACGATGAAAGCGTGACGTTTCCGTGACGCGGCGCCCCCAAAAGCAGAAAACCAGGGTCAAACGATGACGTTTGCCCTGGTAGATGCTCCCCCATCTGGACTCGAACCAGAAACCTGCCGATTAACAGTCGGCTGCTCTGCCAATTGAGCTATAGGGGATTGTCCTGGGTGGTTAGACTCAGGTGGTCTGCCTTGGCGGGCTGACCGAGATGAAACTTTAGCGCATCGTGTCGCGGGAACCCAAATCGGGGCGCTACCTGCGGACATGCGGCGTATAACGATGTGCTGTCGAACGGTGGCCGGATCGACAGGGGTGGGGCGGCTGGGGCAGGATGGAGCCCGCACACAGACGTGGGAGGAGCTCCAGGAGATGCTGCGGTTGATCATCGGCGTGGCGGCCGGTTATGTGCTGGGCACGAAGGCCGGTCGGGCACGCTACGAACAGATCACTGCGGCCTCGCGAGCGGTCGCGGGTAGTCCGGTGACGAGGAAGCTGGTGTCGGTGAGCCGGCAGAAGCTGTCGGACAAGTTGAGTACGCAGCCGAAGCTCGAGCCGATGGAGCCGATCGACGAGCGCACCACGGTCTTGATTCCACACAACCAGCTGCGTCGCTGAACCGAGTTCTGTCGGCGCGCGCGGACGAGCGTCCAACCGTCGAATCCTCCTGACGCGCAGGCTCCGCGAAATTCCACCTCAGTCACACCGATATACGGGGGACCCCCATGACCGATCCGCACCTGAACGCCGCCGGCGCCGCACCGGTGTCGTTGTTCAGCGCCCAGTATCTCGGCGACGCGAGTGCGGAGCCCGCCGAGCCGGTCCCCGGCAACCATCTGCCGACCTTCCTGGCCGCGGTCGAGGACCCGGACCAGAGCTAGCGGTGCTCGCTCTCGCTCCTCGGTAGTTCGGCGCGGGTAGTACCTGCGTGGAAATTGGGGTAGCCGGGTACTCGTGTGGGTTCGGACACATCCTCGTACGTTCAGATCAGCCTGAAAATCTGCGGCTGACGTCGGTGTTTGGGACATCTGCGCCGCGCGAGTGTCGAGGAGTACGGATGTCTACCGCAATCACCACGCTGACATCGCCCCAAGGCCGTCCACTGACTCTGATCGGCGACGCGAAGGTCTCACCGAACTCGGTGTACCCCGCGCCGACCACTTCGTTCGTCGAGCTGCTCCGGGCGGAGGTGAACGGCGCACATCGTCCTACACCGCGCTGTCTCTACGTGTACGGCACCGACGGATGGCCCTGTGTCGTGGGCGTGCTGCGCGGTGCCGCCGGCGCGATCGGCGACAACAGCAAGCCCAGCTTCGGACGGCGGATGACCCGCGACGTCTGCGACTTCATCGTCGCGTACTCGGCTCTGTAGGAAAGGAATCATCATGTCCGACACCATCTCTGCCGAATCGGTAGCCGACGTCGCCTACGAGTTCGTTGTCCCCGTGGAGAAGCCGTTGCAGACCGACCTGACGGTGATGCCCGAACTGCTCGAGGTGGATCTGCTGGTGCGCGCGGCGGAGGCGCGCGCCAAGTTCAACGTCGACGGATCCGGCATGACGGTCGCCGTCCTCGATACCGGGCTCCGCACCACGCACGTCGATTTCGCGGGCCGGGTTCGGGCAGGCCGGAACTTCACGGCCGACAACAACGGTTCGCCCACCGATCCGAGCGACGGACAGGGTCACGGCACCAACGTCGCGGGGATCATCTGTGCCGGCGGGGTGCACACCGGGATGGCGCCGCGCGCGAATATCGTGCCCGTCAAGGTCCTCGGCAACTCCGGCGGCGGGAGCTTCGAGGCGATCCGTGACGCACTGCACTGGGTGCTGGCCAATCGGGCATCGCTGAGTATCTCCGCCGTGTGTATGTCGCTCGGCGCATCGGACAACAACACCTCGGACGCGGATTTCGCGGGCGACGGCATCGGCGAGGTGATGCGGAAACTCACCGACGCCGGCGTCGCCTGCTGTGTCGCGGCGGGTAACGACTACTTCGCCCACAACAGTGGCCAAGGCATGAGCTACCCGGCGATCTTCCGCCAGACGATCAGTGTCGGCGCGGTCTACGACGCCGACGAGGGCTCGTTCAGCTACGGCTCCGGGGCGACCGCCCTCTCGACGGCTCCGGATCGGATCACACCGTTCTCGCAGCGCCTGCACTCGAGTGTGGGTGGCGCCTGCGCGACCGACATCTTCGCGCCCGGCGCCCCGACGACCTCGTCGGGGATCCGCAACGACAGCGGCGAGTCGATCCAGCACGGCACCAGTCAGGCCACGCCCGTGGTCGCCGGCATCGTGCTGCTGATTCAGCAATTCCATCTGCGGGTGGCCGGGACGATGCCGTCGGTCGCCGATGTTCGCACATGGCTGCTGGCGGGTGCTGTGCCGATCGTGGACGGCGACGACGAAAACGACAACGTCGTCCACACCGGACAGACGTTCAGCCGGATCAGCGCGTTCGGCGCGCTCACCGCCTGCGCGAAGGACGTGGCGCGCTCGGCGCTGGTCGAAGCGGGTATAGACCGTTCGCGGGTGTAACTGCCATGAAGGCCAGGCTGTTCCTCAGCCATTCGAGCCGGGACAGCCGCGAAGCGGTCGCACTGCGGGTCTGGCTGATCGAGGCGGAACCCGGTCTGGCGGGTGAGATCTTCCTCGATCTCGACCCGGACACCGGGATTCCGGCAGGCGTGCGCTGGAAGGACGCGTTGCGCCGGGCAGGCGACCGCTGCGAGGCGGTCATCTGTCTGCTGTCGGACAACT
The DNA here is from genome assembly GCF_053608345.1 of Nocardia sp. NPDC055050. Lineage (NCBI taxonomy): Bacteria > Bacillati > Actinomycetota > Actinomycetes > Mycobacteriales > Nocardiaceae > Nocardia > Nocardia sp. NPDC055050. Next base: position 17,862 of record NZ_JBSGVG010000019.1, on the reverse strand, counting down.
GGGACAGTTCTCATGAGTGCAAGGTCGAATACCGCCATGCCGAGTCCCTGAACAAGCCGATCTTCACGGTCCGGCTCGAACCGCTGACCGGGCGCGACATGACCAGCGAGTGGCAGCGCTGCGACCTGTTCGGGGACGGACCGAAGACCACGATCCTGGTGGACGGGGAAAAGGTCGAGTTCCTGACAGAGGGGTTGCAGCGACTACGTCACGGTCTGCGGGCGGCCGGTATCGGCGCCGACACCTTCGGCTGGCCACCGCCCGGCGACCCGGGACGCGCACCGTACCGCGGGTGGGAGCCGCTCGAATCTGTCGATGCCGCAGTATATTTCGGTCGCGACGCGCAGATCGGGCGAGCGATGGACACCGTGCGCGGCCTGCGTGGCCTCGGTGGTGGCCACCTGTTCGTCGTCCTCGGTCCCTCCGGCGTCGGCAAGTCGTCGTTCGTGCGCGCCGGGTTGCTGCCTCGGCTGGCCCGCGACGACCGCCACTTCCGCACCATGGACATCGTGCGGCCGCACCGCAGGGCGCTCACCGGCGATGCCGGATTCGCGCGGTCGATTCACGCGTTGCGTGTCGGCGTCGGGCTGCGCCGGCCCTGCCTCACCGAGATCGAGGACGGTGTCCGCGACATCGAACAGGTGCGGGCCTGGCTGATCGAAGCACAGCAGGCCGCGCGCGATCGCGTTGTGGACTCCGGCGACGACCCGGCGCCGACGCTGATTCTGCCGATCGACCAGGCCGAGGAGCTGTTCGGCCCCGAGGCGGGGGAGCAGGCAGGCGTGCTGCTCACTCTCCTCGGCGGGCTGCTCGACCGCGAGCGTGGGATCGCGATGATCGCGGTCGCCACTATCCGTTCGGACCGCTACGAACCGCTCCAGACCGCACCCATGCTGGCGTCGGTCGCGGTGCGCCCGTTCGACGATCTGAAACCGATGCCGCAGGCCCAGTTCAAGGAGGTGATCGTCGGGCCCGCGCGGCGGGCGAGAGAAGCCGGCGCGGAGTTGTCGTTCGCCCCGGACCTGGTGGAACGTCTGCTCGACGACTGGTCCCGCGGCGCCGACACCCTGCCGCTGCTCTCGCTCACCCTCGCCCGGCTGTACCGGGACTACGGGGACGGGGAGATCACCCTCGCGCACTACGAATCCCTCGGTGGATTGCGGCGGGTGGTACAGCGGGAGGTCGACGAGCTCCTCGACGCCGATCCCGAGGTCCGGGCCGGGCAGTTGGCCATCCTGCGGCGGGCCTTCGTGCCGTGGCTGGCGACGATCAATTCCGGCAACGACCAGCCGATGCGCCGCCCGGCCCGCTGGTTCGATCTGCCGCCGGAGAGCCATCCGCTGCTCGAGGAGTTCGTCGCACGCAGGCTGTTGGTCAAAGACGAGCGAGACGGCGCCGTTGTCGTCGAGGTCGCGTTGGAAAGCCTGCTGCGCCAATGGGATACCCTCGCCGACTGGCTGCGGGTGCAGGCCGGCGAGCTGGAGGCCGCCGACAACCTCGAGCGGGCCGCGCAGGCGTGGGAGCAGAACGGACGGCGCGAGGAATGGCTGCTGTCGGGGTCACGGCTCACCGATGCCGAATCACTGGCCACCGCACCAGGATTCCGCGAGCGGCTCAACCCTGTCCGGGGATTGCTGCTGGCCTCACGGCAGGCCGAGGACGAGCGCATCGCCGAGGAACGTCGGCACCGGGAGGACGAGCTGCGGGCCGCCAGGGAACGCCAGCAGGCGGCGGAAACGTTGGCGGCCACGGAGAGCCGGGCGAAGGAGGACGCGCAGCGCAGCGCCAGGGCGTTGCACCGGCGGTCGCGGATTCTGCGGGCGGCGCTGGCGGTGACCATGGTGGCCGCGCTGGTCGCGGGTTTGCTGTGGGTGCGCGCGGATCGGGCGCAAGAACGTGCCGTCGCCGAGAGCCGTCGCGCGACAGCACTGGCATTGTCGGCGAACTCGCAGCTCATGCTCTCGGGCCGGTGGCCGGGAAAGAGCGACGACATCCTGGGTATGCAGATGGCTATCGCCGCGTACCGTCTCGGCGAGGGGACCGGGCGGGAGTTCGCCCTGCTCAACGCGATCCACCAGCAGGGCAAAATCCGCAAGATCGCCGACATGGACGAGGCCGACGTCTCCAGCGTCGCCTATAGCCCGAATGGGAAACAGATCGCTGCCACGCGTGGGAACGCGATCCAGCTCCTCGATGCCGCAACCTGGACCCCGATCGGCGCTCTGCTGTCAGGTCACGCGTCCGAAGTCACTCGCATCGCGTTCAGTCCGGACGGTGCCCGGCTGGTGTCCGTCGGCCGAGATCGAACTGTGCGGCTATGGGATGTCCAGTCCCAGAAGCAGATCGGGGCAGAAATGCGCGGCCACACCGGTGTGGTCGTCGGCGTCGCGTTCAGCCCGGACGGCCACCACATCGTGTCGGCGAGCTTGGATGAATCCGTCCGGCTCTGGGATGCCGAGACGCATCAGCAGATCGGCGAGATGACCGGGCACACCACGCCGGTGACCTCGGTGGCGTTCGGCGAGAACGGGTTGATCGCCTCGGGTGACGTCGGCGGCACCGTCCAACTGTGGGACGCTCGGTCCCAGCGGCCCTCGGGTGAACCGCTGACCGCGCATACCGGCAGCGCCGTGAACAGCCTTGCCTTCGACCGCGACGGTGACCGGCTGGTGGTCGCGGGATTCGATCTCCAGCAATGGGATACCAGGACCCGCCGCCCGATCGGGGAGCCGCTTCGCGGGCACACCGCCGCGGTAGAACAAGTCGTCTACAGCGGCGACAGCACGCAGATCGCTTCGGCAGGCGATGACAAGACGATCCGGCTGTGGGATGCCGCGACGGGCAGGCCCATCGGAGAGCCACTGGAGGGACACGAGCTGGTGGTGTCCAGTGTCGCCTTCCATCCCGACTCCGGTCGAATCCTCTCCGGCAGTATGGATTCCACCGTCCGCGAGTGGGATGTGGGTGGCGGGCGAACCATCCACCACGGCGCGAGAGTGCTGGGCGCGGACGTGAGCCCGGACGGCAGGCATATCGTCTCCGGCGGTGCGAACGGCACCATTCGGCAGTGGGATACCGGCACCGGTGCGCAGGTCGGTCCCTCGATCCGCGGCGACGAAGGCCTTTTCCAGCTCGCGGAGTACACAGCAGAAGGCACACAGCTGGAGGCCGCCGGGTTCAGCCCCGAATCCCTCACCTGGACCGAAATTCGGTTCTGGGATGCCGCATCGGGCGCTGCGGTCGGGCCGCCGATCCCGCTGCCGCCCGAAACGGCTGTTTTCGCACACGATCCTGGTCGGCGCAGGATCGTGATCGCCGGCGACGGAAAGGCCCAGATTCGAGACATGGCGAGTATGCGGCCGGTCGGACCGGAACTGCGCCACGACGACGGTTTCGTGCAGATGGTGTCGATCGACGACGCCGGAAGGCGTGTCGCCACCGGCGCCACCGACTACGCGGTCCGGTTGTGGGACGCCGACACCGGCAATCCGGTCGGCGACCCGATGGTCGGGGACGGGTGGGTCAAGAGCACCAGCTTCAGCCCGGACGGCCGCCTGCTCGCCGTCGGTTACGAAGACAAGACGATTCGCATCTGGAACACCGATACCGGCCAGGAAATCGGCGAACCCATGGTGCAGGACGGCCCCGCCACCAGAGTCCAATTCTCTCGGGACGGCCGCACACTGGTCACCGTCGGTACCGACAACGTGTTGCGGCTGTGGGATGTGGGAACGCACCGCCAGATCGGACCCGCCCTGGTCGGTCACGGCGCTCTCGTCACCGCTGTCGATTTCCTGCCCGACGGTTCGGGGATCATCTCGGCGAGCATCGACGAGACCATCCGGATGTGGCCCGTGCCGACCGCCTCGCCCGAGCAACTGTGCGCCAAGATGACGCACAACATGAGCCGGGAGATGTGGCGGGGCCGGGTCTCCTCGGAGATCGGCTACATCGAGCTCTGCCCGGGACTTCCGATCGCCGGCGAGGAGGAGTAGCCGATGTCCGACGACGATCTCCTGAACACTCTCTGGCAGCGCCGAACTCGCTGGTCGGCCACCGCTACCCGGATGAAGCGCCGGTTGGATCGAGTGCGGCTCACCGTCCTGTTCCTCGGCAGCTGGGGTGCGATCGCCACGGCCTCGACCACGACGATCCTGCGCTCGGCCGGCACCACGACCCGCGTCGTGGCGCTGTCGGGTGCGGTGGCGCTGGCGGTGGCGACGTTCCTCACCGCCCAGTACCTCACCGCGGAATCGACCCGCCGCTGGACCCGGGCACGGGCCGTCTCCGAAGGCATCAAGCAGAGAATTCTCACCTTCCGCGCCATCGGCGACACACAACAGACCGAGCGATTACAGGCCGAGATCGAAGGCATCGAACAGGCCGCAGAGGACCTGCTGCCGCTGCTCGCGCCCGGCGACGATGCCGTCCAGGCGCCGCGATCGATGCGGCCCGACGAGTACGTCCGTGACCGGGTACGGGCCCAGATCGACGGCTACTACCTGCCGACGGCCCGCTGCTACGGCGCCCGCGCGACCAGGTTGCGCCGCGCGGCCGTCGGACTCGGCCTCGCGGCCACGATCGTCGCCGCGATCAACACCGGCGTCGGCGCGGAATCGTCGGGCCGGATCGCTCCGTGGGTCGCGGTCATGACCACGCTGAGCGGATCGTTGCTGGCCTACCTCGCGGGCAAGCGGTACGACTTCCTGGTGATGACCTATCTCGCCACCGCGGATCGCCTGCGACGGCGGCTCGATCGGTGGCGCGCCGACGGATCACCCACCGATCGGGTGCGGTGGGCGGAATTCGTCACGGACTGCGAGAACACCATCTCGCTGGAGAACGCGAGCTGGATGGCGAAATGGAGCGAGCGCGCGGAGACCTGAACCCGTGCAGCCGAATCCGAGTTGCGGCAGGGGTGGCCCGTGCCGGATAACCTGAGCGCAGTCACGTGGGTGGTCGTGCGAAGGAGTGGTGATGGAGTTCGGGCCGGAGGCGATCCTTGCGGGATACCGCATCGAGCGCAGGCTCGGTGGCGGGGGAATGGGGACGGTGTATCTGGCCCAGCATCCTCGGCTGCCGCGCCGCGACGCCGTGAAGGTGCTCGATGGGCGGCTCGCGGTGGAGCCGACGTTTCGGGCCCGATTCGAGCGTGAGGCCGATCTGGCCGCGCGGCTGCGTCATCCGAATGTCGTGCAGATCTTCGATCGGGGCGTCGACGGCGATCGGTTGTGGATCGCGATGCAGTTCGTGGACGGGCTCGACGCGGCACAGCTGCTGCGCCAGGGGCTGTCGGTGCTCACGCCCCAGCGGGCGGTACGCATTGTCGCCGAGGCGGCGAAGGGACTGGACTACGCGCATCGGCAAGGCTTGCTGCATCGCGACATCAAACCGGCGAACCTGCTGATCGCCCGTGCCGACGACGGCACCGACGAGGTGATGGTCACCGACTTCGGGATCGCTCGGAGCATGGGGGAGACGACGAGTCTCACCTCCGCGGGATCGGTGCTCGGCACGCTCGCGTACGCGGCGCCCGAACAGCTCGAGGGGCAACCGCTGGACGTGCGCACCGACGTGTACGCCCTCGGCGGCACCCTCTACGAGCTGCTCACCGGGTTCGTGCCGTTCCAGCGGGAGAGTCCGGCCGCGTTGATCAGCGCGCATCTGATCGAGCCGCCGCCGCGTCCGTCGGCCGGACATCCGGGGCTGCCGCCTGCCCTGGACGGGGTGATCGCGCGGGCGATGGCGAAGAATCCGGACGACCGATACGCCAGCTGCGGTGAGCTCGCCGACGCGGCGATCTCCGCTCTCACCGGCGCGCCGGTGGTGGGGGAGACCGCTGTGCTGCAGCGGGATACGCCGCAGGCTCCTGGCAGGTCGCTGACCAGGAAAGTCCTGCTCGGTGTCGGTGGCGCGGCGGTGGTGGCCGCGGTGACCGCGTTCGCCGTGCTGACCGCCGCGAACAGGGGCGCTTCGGACGCGCCTGCCACGACGCAGACCGCGCGGATCGGCGCCGTCCCGAACAGCCCGAAGGCGGCGGCGGTCCTGCGCCCCTGGCTCGACGATGTCCTCGCCGGTGACATGAGTGCCCTGATCCGCAAGTGCTGGACCCAGTCGCCCGCCGAGATCCCCGGGATGTACGGCGATGTCGAGCAGATCGCCGATGCGGTGCGCCGACCCGGCAGCCTGGGCCAGTTCGGACCGTATTGGCAGAACGACGCGCTACAGGTCAGCCTGCGCCCCAGCGAGTTACGGTCCGTGTACGGCTGTCCGATCGTCAGTGACCGATCGTCGACCGGGCTCACCGAGGAGCAGGCTCGCTACACCGTCGAGCGCTATCTGAGCCGGGTGGTCGGCGACCCCGTGAACCCGGCCGACGTGGAACCGGACTACCCACTGCTGTGCAACGGCACCCAGCCGGGCACCGCCCTGTCCGGGGTGCGGCGATTCGAGGACAAGGCACTCACGGTCCGTAGCTCGACGGGCACCGTCGTCACCATCAACGCGCCGGTGAGCAGTGCGGACGGTGCGACATCAGCGGTCGCGCTCACCCTCGAGCACGCCGCGAACGGCTACTGCATCTCCCGCCTGGACCGTGCAGGCTGAGCTGGGGTTTCGAAAGCCCGGCGGCAGGTGCAGCTCATCCGAAAAGGGTGATCCGTCCAGCTCGCCGCGGTGGCTACGGTGGAGGAACGTCCACGCTGAATCCAGTCAGGAGTTGCCGTGCCGAAGTTGGAGATCAAGAGGAAAACAGAGCTCTCCCGCACAGAGGTAGGCGAGCGGCTCATCATGATCGGACGGGCCCTCGCCCACGGCTCCGAAGTGGAACTGAAGACCGGTGACGACTCGATCGAGATCGTCGTCGCCGACCGCCTCCAGTGGGAATTCGAGATCGAAGTCGACGGCGACGAGACCGAAATCGAAATCGAGATCAAGTGGCACGACGATCCCGCCGCCGAGACGAGGTCCGACGCGAAACCGGCCCCGGCCCCGGCTCCGAAACCGGCGCCGAAACCGAGACCGGCCACGAAATCGGCGTCGAAACCGGCACCGGCCAAGGCGGTGCGCCGTCCCCGGTCGCGCAAGACCACCGCCAAGTGAACCGCCTCCATGAACTCGCCGGACACTGCCGGTAGCCACGCTCGACGCTGGTGGGCGCGACTGGCGTTCGTCGCCGCTGCCGCCGCTGTGGTGGTGCCCGTGCTCGCCGCAGGGGTGTTCGGCGCGTTGGCGTTGCTGATCGTCGGCACCGGCGGCGTCGTGGTCGCTGTGGCGGCGCTCTACTCGTTCATCACCCGGTTCGGCATCCTGCGGTGGATCGCACTGGGGGTGGCGCTGCTCGCGCCGGTCGTCGTGGTGGTGTCATTCGTGCGGGCGAATCTGCTGTGGGTGGTCCTGGTGTGGGGTGCGCTCGCGCTGGTGACCCTCGGCGCCGCCCGCGCCGCCCTGCGCGGCAGCGGTTCGGACGCGAAGATGCCGGAATTTCCGGTCCCACCTCCGCAGCGCCCCTTCCTGATCATGAATCCGCGCTCCGGTGGCGGGAAGGTGACGAAGTTCGACCTGGTGCGCAAAGCCGAAGAACTCGGTGCCCGCGTGGCGTTGCTCGAAGGACCCGAGGAAATCGACGTCACCGCACTGGCTCACCAGGCAGTCGCGGAGGGCGCCGATCTGCTCGGGGTCGCCGGCGGCGACGGGACCCAGGCCCTCGTCGCGGCTGTGGCGGTCGAACACGATCTGCCGTTCCTGGTGATCAGCGCCGGCACCCGCAATCACTTCGCCATGGATCTCGGGCTCGATCGCGCGGATCCCACCCGGTCACTCGACGCCCTGCGCGACGGTGTGGAGTTGCGCGTCGATCTGGGCACCGTGAACGGACGGCCCTTCGTCAACAACGCCTCGTTCGGGGTCTACGCGGAGATAGTGCGCAGTCCGGAATATCGCGACGACAAGACCGCGACGGTGCTGGCGCTGCTTCCCGACCTGCTCACTGGACACAGCGGCCCGAAACTGGTCGCCCGGATCGGTGCGATGGCGGTGGAGGGACCACAGGCGATCCTGGTGAGCAACAACCCGTACGGCAGCAATGATCTAGCGGGCCTGAGCCGTCGTATTCGCCTCGATCGCGGTGTTCTCGGCGCGGTCACGCTGTCGGTCACCAGCACCAGGGAAGCGGTCGGTCTGCTGCGCCGAACCCGACTTCGCGGCCTGTCGCAGGAGACAGCGATCGAGCTGATCGTCGACGCCGACGCCCCCGAGATCCCGGCAGGCATAGACGGCGAATCCCTGTTGCTCGCTACACCCGTCCGGTGCACCATCCAGCCGGGGGCTCTGCGCGTGCTGGTACCCAGAACCAGACCGGGAGTGCGTCCCGCCGCCGCGGCCTTCGACTGGGCACGACTGTGGCAGACGGCGCGCTGGGCTCGTCCGAGCTCATAGCTGGGCCAGCTGGTCGTCGAGCCGGGCCAGCCATCTGTCGAGCAGTTCGACATGCTCGGGGGTCGCCCGGTCGCGTACTCGACGCAGGGAGTCTCGCAGACCTGTGACGACCATCGGGGAGCGGGCGGCGAAGGCGATGTCGTCGACCCCGGTCCGGACGAATTCCTCCCATCCCGGCAGATGAACGACCAGCCTGTCGACACCGGCGTTGTCGGTGACCCGCAGCGGTTCGAGACGTGCCTCGGCCACCCATCCGAGAAGATCCTCCAACTCGTCGATGGCCTGTACGGCAGTCGCCGGATCGTTCACGGCGCTGGACAACGCGCGCAGCGCGATATCGGCCAGCAGCCGAAGCGCGAGCAGCGGGTCCTGCTCGAAGGTTCGTTCGGTGCCGACGACGAGACCGCCCAGCACAGCGTCTTCCGGCAGTTCGCCGCCGTGCACATCTGCCACGTGACAGCCGTGATGCAGTGTGGCGCCAGGATTCTCACGTAAGACGATGGTCACGTTCGCGGCCGTCGCGGCGTCGATCAGGTCGGCCGTCTCGACCCGTTGCAGCACTGCGGGCGGCTGCTTCCAGACAACCGTCGTCCGCACGGGCGGCAGCTGTGGCGAGTCGAGGCGGGGTGCGGGGTACAGGGCGGTGAGCACCGTCCGCCCGTGATCGGCGATCGTACTGAGCGCGGGCACCAACTGAATGGCGGCGAAGGCCCGCAACAGCAATGCCCGCAACAGCACGAGCAGCACGAACAGCGCCAGCATCGCGAGGACCGGCACGACCGCCGAAACCTCGGGACTTCTGCCGATGGCGAGGGCCGCGGTCACACAGAACACGACCAACCCGAGGGCGAACCCGAAGGTCCGCCAGATGAAGGGGTCGTCGCGGAACAGCATCAACCGTGGCGTGAACGTGGACATCACCCACTGCACCACCAGGAAAAGCAGCGAGAAGATCAAGGCCACCGCACCGAGCAGGCCGATTCCGATCGAGAGCAGCGCGTCGGTCACCGGGGCGCTCGGCGCGCGTGGTCCCCAGGCGATCCTCGGGGCGGCCAGGCCCGCGCCGAGCCCGGCGAGCATGAAGGCGAGCTGGGCCAGACCGGCTCGCAGGCGGCGTGGGCGTGCTGTCCGGGCGGGCATTCGCCGATGGTCACACATCGGCCGTGAGCTCGGCTCACCCGAAAAGGATGACTCCTCGCGACAGTGGCCCGGTGCGTCGGTGGCGGGGCGAGAGGGGGTCGACTGGGCCGGCTGACCGCCAGGGCTAGTGGTCGACGAGGTCGTCGGCGGAAATCCGGGCGAGTTCTTCGGCGAGGGCGGCGACGGTGTCGCGGATCTGGTCTTCGGTGTGGCAGGAGGTGACGAAGAAGCGGAGCCGGGCCAGGTCTTCCGGCACGGCGGGATAGATGATCGGGTTGACGTTGATCGCGCGATGCAGCAGCGCGGTGGATAGTTTCAGCGTCTTCATCGAGTCGCCGACGATGCACGGGATGATCGGAGTGTTGTGGCTGTCGCCGGTGTTGATGCCCGCCTCGCGGGCGAGGCGAAGGAACAGTTCGGCATTGTGTCGAAGGCGGTCGAGCGGCGTGTGGTCGGTCCGTAGCAACCGCATCGCGGCCAAGGACGCGGCCGCGTTCATCGGTGTCATGCCGACGCTGTAGACGAAGCCCGGAGTGGTGTATTTCAGGAATTGGACCAGCTCCGCGCTGCCTGCCACATAGCCACCGCAGCCCGCGAGCGCCTTCGACATCGTGCCGGACCACAGCTCGACATCACGGCGGTCGACATCGAAGTATTCGCCGATGCCGCCGCCGTTCTCGCCGAGTACGCCGACGCTGTGCGCCTCGTCGATCATCAGCAGGGCCCGGTGCTTCTTCTTGATCTCGATGATCGCGGGCAGATCGGGGATGTCACCGTCCTGGCTGTAGACGCCTTCGATGAGGATGAGGACCCGGCGGTACTGGTGCCGGATCTCGGTCAGCAACGCGTCGAGGGCGGCGTGGTCGTTGTGCGGGAACGGTCTGCGGGTGGCACCGGAGAGTCGGCAGCCCTGCAGGATGGAGTCGTGCGCCAGGCTGTCGTGGATCACCAGATCCTCGGGGCCGACCAGATGGCCGATGATCGTCACGTTCGTCGAATGACCGCCCACCAGTGCGATCGCGCCCTCGGTACCGAGCAGGGCGGCCAGTTCGGTCTCGAGTTCACGATGGATCGGCTTCTCGCCGGAGAGCAGCCGGCTGGCCGAGACCGAACTGCCGTAGCGGGCCACGGCGTCTTGCACGGCGGCGACGACGGCGGGGTGACCCGACATCCCCAGATAGTTGTAGCTGGAGAAGTTGACCACCTGGGTGCCACCGATGAACGAGGTGTCTCGGGTGACGCCGTCGTTGATCAGGAAGTAGGGGTTGGCCAGGCCCAGTGCTTCGCCGCCCGCGAGCCGATCGGTGATGGCTCGCACCTCGGCGAAGTCGGAGATCCGGTACTCGGGGGCGACGCCTGCCTGCCTGGCTTCGGCTGCGGTGGAGGTGGTTTCGGATGTCTCGACCGACGTGTTCGGCGCGGCAGGGGAATCGGTGCGTCGACCGGTGAAGTGGGCGATGACATCGCCGAGCGTCGTTGTCCCCGTGACCAGGGCCGGGTCGACGGTCGTGCCGGGGATCTTGCGGGTCAGACCGGTGAACAGGTCGGTGAGCATGAGCGAGTCGAAGCCCAGGCTGTCGCCGAGTGTTCGGCTGTCCGCCAGCCGGTCGGCGGGAAATCCGCTCACCCTGGCCACCTCCGCGCGGACGATCGCGGCGGCGTCCGGGGCGTGATCGTGGCGCACGGAGCCGGAGCCGGTGTCGAGGGGTGTGCCGGGTGCCTGGCCGGGCGCCGCCAGCAGGCCCGCCAGTACCGCGTTCTGTTCACGGAAGAGCGCGATCAGTGAGTCCATCGTCGTTTCCTCGGTAGGTGCGGAGTGGGGTGTGGGTGCCGATGCGCCGACGTCGTCGACGGTGGGTGGCTCCACCCAGAACCGGTGCGCGCCAGAGAACTCGTACACCGGCAGGCGGTGACGGACGCGCTGCGCGGGTTCGTAGAGTTCGTTCCACACGGGGTCGAGACCGTCGCGGTAGAGCGCGGCGACGGTGGCGGCGAGGTCGTCGCCGGTCGCGCCGGGGCCGGGACTCGGGGACAGGCAGCGTGCACCGAGCCCGGGATCGATCCTGCGCACCGCCGCGGCGAGTACGCGCCGGGGGCCGACCTCGATGAGGTGCGTCGGGTCGGTGCCGAGCGCGGCGTGGACGGCGTCGCCGAAACGGACTGTGGCGCGGACGTGTTCGGTCCAGTACTCGGCGTCCATCACCTCCTCGGGATCGAGCAGCCTGCCGTGCACGGTCGAGTAGATCGGCAGTGCGGCGGCGCGGTAGGCGCAGGTACTGGCGATGGTGTCGAACTCGGCGAGCATCGGCGCCATCAGCGGACTGTGGAACGCGTGCGACACGGTGAGTGGTTTCGCGATCACCGACCGGGTGCGCAGCGCCGAGGCGATACGGTGCAGCGCCTCGGCGTCGCCGGAGAGGACGAGATCCTCCGGGCCGTTGACGGCGGCGACCACCACGGCGGGTTCGTCGGTGAGCAGGTCGGCGATCCGCTCGGTGGCGGCGCGTACGGCCAGCATCGCGCCACCGGCCGGCAGTCGTTGCATCAGCCGTCCCCGTGCGGTGACCAGCTTGCAGGCGTCGTCGAGATCGAAGACACCCGCCACCGCCGCGGCCGCGAATTCGCCGATGCTGTGCCCGATCAGCCAGACCGGTCGGATGCCGAGGTCGGCGAGCGTCTTGGCGATGGCGTATTCCATGGCGAAGATCGCCGGTTGCGCGAGGGCGGTGGGATCGAGGTCGGCGTGTTCGTCGAGCAGCAGGTCTCGGATCGATCGGCCGAGGTGGGCGGCCATGGCGGTATCGACGAGTTCGAGCGCGCGCCGGAACCCCGGGCTCGTCTCGTGCAGAGCTCGCCCCATACCGGGGAATTGCGAGCCCTGACCGGTGAACATCCAGCCGGCGCGCACCGGCTGCGCGAGACCGTGCCGCCGGCTCACGTCTTCGCCTGTGCCGTCAACGGGGTGCAACTGCGCGATTGCCTCGTCGCGGTGGTGGGCGACGACGGCGAGCCGGTGCCGACCCGACGACTTGACCTGATTGCTCGTCCAGCAGAACTGGGCGAAGTGGTCCTCCGTGACCGATGTCAACGCCTCCGACATCCGGATCGCGTTGCGCCGCAGTCCATCCTCGCTGTCCGACGAGAGGGTGATCACCCTCGCTCCGGCTGCTCCAGGTGCCCCGGACACTGCCGACGTGGCGGGAACCTCGGATGGTGCGGGCGATGCGGTGGCGCTCGCCAACACCATGTGCACATTCGTACCGCCGAGCCCGAAGCTGCTCACCCCACCGTGCGCGGGTCCGTCGAGCGGCATCGGATCGTCGAGCAGGCGCAGGCCGTGCCGGGCCATCTGCAGGCGCGGATTCTCCTGGTCGGCGAACCTGGACGGCGGGACCACCCCGTGGTGCAGGCTGAGGACGGCTTTGATGAGCCCGGCCACGCCCGCGGCCCCCTCGGTGTGGCCGAGGTTGCCCTTGATCGACCCGATCCCGCAGGGCCGCGCCCGGTTGCTCCCGTGCAGCTTGCCGAGCGCCTTGACCTCGATCATGTCGCCGAGAACCGTTCCGGTGCCGTGTGCCTCGATGAAGTCGATGTCGTCGGGCCGTACGCCCGCTCGCCGGTAGGCTTCGCCGATCACCTTCTGTTGCGCCCATCGGTTCGGCGCGGTGATGCCGTTGCTGCGCCCGTCGGAGTTGACGGCGCTGCCTTTGATCACCGCGTAGATCGGCAGCCCCGCGGCCTCGGCATCCGCCAGGCGGCGCAGGACGAGCACTGCCACGCCTTCACCGCGCACGATCCCGTCGGCGTTGCCGCTGAACGGTTTACACCGCGCGTCCGGCGCCGACAGACCCGCCTGGGTGTAGAACACGCCGACGGCCGGGGTCAGCACGAGATTGACGCCCCCCGCGACGGCTTGGTCGCAATCGCCCGCTGCCAGGGCATTGCACGCGAGGTGGACCGCGACCAGCGACGACGAGCATGCCGTGTCGACCGCGATGCTCGGCCCTTCGAGGTCGAACTGGTAGGACAGCCGGTTCGCGGTCATGAAGTATCCGTTGCCGGATCCGTGCTGCGGCGTGATCGCGGCGTAGTCGCTCATCTGCAGATTGGCCCACTCGTTGGCCATCACGCCGACATAGACCCCGGTCCGTGAGCCTGCCTGCGCCCGGGGGTCGAGCGCGGCGTCCTCGAAGGCTCGCCAGGTGGCCTGCAACAGCAGTCGTTGTTGCGGGTCCATCGATTCGGCCTCGTGTGCGGTGATGCCGAAGAATTCGGCGTCGAACGCGTCGGCGTCGTCGATGAATCCGCCGCTGCGGGTGTTGATGGTGCCGGGTGCGCCGGCCGGGTCGTGGAAGTCGTCGGCGTTCCAGCGGCTCGACGGGACGTCGGAGATCGCGTCGCGGCCGTCGATCAGCAACTGCCACAACCGCGCCGGGTCGGCGGCGTGCGGGAAACGGCAGTCGAGGCCGACGACAGCGATATCGGTCATGCCGCGACGGCGATTTCGGCGGTGAGGTAGGTGGCGATGGCCGCGATGGTGGGGTATTCGAAGACCAGGGTCGGGTCGATGTCGAGCATCCACCGGTCTTCGATCTCGCCGCACAGGGCCACTGCCGACACCGAGTCCATGCCGAGTTCGGCGAGCGGGATCGTCGGGTCCACCTGGTGCGGTGCGCGTTCGGTGTAGTCGGCGACGCGCTCGATGAGCCAGTCCTGGGTTGTCGTGGAGTGAGTGGTGATGGTGGCGAACATGTTTCGGCTCCTCAGTGGGTCGCGGTCGAGGATCGGCTCAGGGCCGGTTCGAGGTCTTCGTGCAGGACGGTCGAGATGCTGTTGTCGACGAAGGCCTCGCGCATCGAGGCCCGTTGGACTTTGCCGCTGGTGGTGCGGTGCACGGAGCGGCTCTCGATGAGGACGACGCTCGGTGCGGGGACATCGAAACCGCGGGCGACCGCGATCTTGATCGTCGAGGTCAGCTCGGCGAGGGTGGTACCGCGCAGCAGCGCTGTCTTGATGCCCTGCACGACGACGAGTCGTTCCCGGCCACCTGCTTCGACGGAGACGGCCACGCCGGTGGTGAGCGCGGGATGCAACTCCTCCACCAGTTCCTCGACATCCTGCGGGTAGAGGTTGCGGCCGTTGATGATGAGCAGGTCCTTGAGCCGCCCGGTGACGAACAGTTCGCCGTCGCGCAGCATTCCGAGGTCGCCGGTGCGCAGGAAGGGTCCTTCGTCGCCGAGATACGCGTCGAAGGTGTGCCTGGTCTCCTCGGGCCGATTCCAATAGCCGGCTGCCACGCTGTCGCTGCGAACCCAGATCTCGCCGACGGTGTCGTCGACGGACTGCTGCCCGGTGTGCGGGTCGACGACGCGGACGGTGAGACCGCGCGCCGGTTGTCCGCAACCGACCAGCAGGCTGTCGGGTCCGTCGGTGACGACTGGCGGTGCGTCGACCGGGCCGGCCGTGACGAGCAGCGTCGCCTCGGCCAGACCGTAGGCGGGCAGCAGCGCGGTCGGTCGCCACCCCGCCGGTGCGAACCGTTCGCGCATCGCGGTGATGGTGCGTTCGCGGACCGGCTCGGCGCCGCACAACGCCACCTCGAGGGTGGACAGGTCGAGGGTGGCCAATTGCTCGTCGGTGACGCGCTTGGTGATCAGTTCATAGGCGAAGTTCGGGGCGGCGGTGCAGGTGGCGCGGTACTTGTCGATCGCCTGTAGCCAGCGCACGGGGCGTTTGAGGAAGGTGGTGGGCGACATGAACACCAGGTTCGCGCCGGCGTAGATCGAGGCGAGCAGCGAGCCGATCAGGCCCATGTCGTGGAATTGCGGGATCCAGGTGACGCCGGTCGAGGTGTCGTCGCTCCCGATCGCGGCGGCGATCGCGGCTTCGTTGTGCAGGAGGTTGCCGTGGGTGACGACGACACCCTTCGGGGTGCCGGTCGAGCCGGACGTGTACTGCAGGAACGCGATGGTCCCGGTGTCGATGTCGGGCAGGCGCCACGCGTCGGGGTCACCGAGCTGTTCGTCGGTGGCCATCACGGCCGCGGTGGTGGCCGCGGCGACCATCGGCTGGAAGTTGGCGGTGGTCAGAACCAGGCGGGCGCCGGAGTCGGCGATGATGCCCGCTACGCGCCGCGTGCTGCGCTCGTCGTGCGGCAGGGGCGCGGGCACCGCGATGACGCCCGCGTAGAGGCAGCCGAGGAAGGCCCGCAGGAAAGCCATGCCGTCGTGGTAGAGCAGAACGACGGGTTCGGTCGATTCCGGGCGATCGGCCAGCCACGCGGCGAGCGCCCTGGCATCGCGATCGAGATCGCGGTAGGTGACGACCTCCTCGACGAGCTCGCGCCCCGCCTCACGCAGGTAGATGTAGGAGCGGGTCTCGCCGTAGACGCGAACCTGCTGCCTGACGTGGTGCACGTAGCTGGGCTGCATGTGGCCTTTCCTTCACCGGGGAGAAAGTCATAGGGACTGACTATGACTATCCGCTCTCTGTGCCGGTCCGGATAGTGCCCGCAGGTATCACCCGGCGAACCCGGGGGTGGCCGCTGTCCACCCCTGGGTGTGGGCCGCCGTGGCCTCGCCGCGATCGCGCGCACGACTCAGATGACGATGACCCGGCGTCCGCGTGAGTGACCGGCCTGGCTGTCGACGTGCGCCGCGGCGGCGTCGGACAGCGAGTACGACTTCTCGACCGGGATACGCAGTGTGCCCTGCGAGATGAGGGCGGCGGCCTCGGCGAGCGCATCCGGCACGCTCCCCGCCACGCCGGAGAATCGGACCCCGAGGGAGGGTGCACCGAGATCGGCGATGGTGAGCACCCGCTGTGGATCCCCGGTCAGCTCGACGAGCTCGCCGATCACCCCCGAGCCCGCCAGATCGAGGGCCGCGTCGACCGGCCCGAACCGGCGCACCCGCTCGACCCAACCCTCGCCGTACGTCGTGGGGAGGGCGCCGAGGCTCCGGAGATAGTCCTGGTTCGCGGCCCCCGCGGTGCCGATCACCGTGATGCCACGCTCGCGCGCGATCTGCAGCACCGCCGATCCGACACCCCCCGACGCGCCGCTGACCAGCAGTGTCTGCCCGGCCCGCACACCGACCTCGCCGATGACGCGCAGCGCGGTCTCCACCACGGAGGGGTACCCAGCGGCTTCCTCGAACGTCAGGCCCGCCGGCATGCGGGCCCAGGCCGTCAGCACGGCGAACTCGGCATAGGTGCTCGAGCCTTCGCCGAACACCGGGTCGCCGACCTCGACTCCGTCGACGCCCGCGCCGACCTCGTCCACCACCCCGGCCGCGTCCAGCCCGACACCGGCGGGCAAGGCGATCGGATGCGCCCCGAGGATCTGGCCTTCGCGCAGCCGCCAGTCGACAGGGTTGACGCCCGCCGCGCGCACCGCGATGCGAATCCGGCCGGGTCCCGCGTGGGGCTCCTCGGCATCGATGAGTTGCAGGACGTCGGGACCGCCGAACTCGGCGAAGCTCACTTTCCTCATGCCTCGAACGTAACACTAACGGTTAGTGTTTTGAAACAGGTATGAATTCATAACTGATACAGATTCCTAACTGGTAGCCTCCTGGCATGACCGTGCCGACCGGACGTCGTGAGCGCAAAAAGGCCGCGACCCGCCAGAAGATCGCCGATACCGCCCTGCGGCTCTTCCTGGAACGCGGGTACGACGAGGTGGGCATCCGCGAAGTCGCCGCTGAGGCCGACGTTGCCGTCACGACACTGTTCGCCCACTTCGCCGCCAAAGAGGCCCTGGTGTTCGAGCGGGACGAGGACTTCGAACAGGGACTCGTGCGGGCGGTCACCGACCGGGCGGCCGACGAACCGCTCATCCCCGCGCTGCGGCGCGAAATCCATGCCATGGTGCGACATTGCTCGGCGGACGGCGCCGCCCCGATCTGGCACATGATCGACGAATCCCCCGCGTTGCGCAGGTACGGGGAGTCGATGCGGGTGCGCCATGCGCAGGTGCTGGCAGCGGCCGTCGCCGCCGATCCCGCGTTGGCGCGGACCACGACGGAGAGCGCGGCGATCGCGAGGTTCGTGATCGACGCCTACTCGCTGGGCCGGGAGGCCGCCGATCCGGAAGCCGCGGTGGACGAGATCTTCCGGATGATCGAGGCGGCCTGGGAGTGCACCGGCCCCGGGGCTTCGGTATAGCCGGCGGGACGAACCGGAACGGGCGGCCGCAGGTGCCTGCGGCCCCCCCGCAGCACCCCATAACCCACCCCCGCCCGGGCGGAACGCCAGCGGTGGAAACGGCCCCCCGGGGCGGACAAC